>CAZKDJ010000282.1:0-4656 GCA_964551295.1 uncultured Anaerolineales bacterium
AGACCGGCGGTCACCTGTTCGGCGGGGTGGGATTGGGGATACCCATCGCCAAGCAAGTCGTCGAGTCGCACGGCGGCCGTATCGAGATCGAAAGCAAAGTGAACAAGGGCAGCACGTTCACGATCGTGTTGCCCATTCCCAAGGAAGCCAGACAGTGAGCACGTCGAATACAAACGAACACGAACAGCCTGGCGCCCGCGACATCGCCTACGCCCACATAGACTCTCCGGTCGGGCCGGTGTGGGCTGCCGCGACCGACGCAGGGGTCTGTGCTGTCGGGCTGGGTGCCGGCCAACCAGAGGCCTTCCTGGAGCGCCTGGCCCGCTGCATTGACGTCGAACTCCCACGAGAGGCCCCAGAGGCGTTGGCTTCTGCGCTGACCCAGTTGCGCGAGTATTTCTCCCGCATCCGGCGCGCGTTCGATCTGTCCTTGGACGTCGTATACGGGACGCCATTTCAGCGAGCGGTGTGGAAAGAGACCACCGACATCCCCTACGGGACGACGGCGACGTACGGCGAGATCGCGCGCCGCGTCGGGCAGCCTCAAGCGGCGCGGGCAGTGGGGGCGGCTCTCGGCGCCAACCTGCTGCCCCTCCTGATTCCATGCCATCGAGTCATCGGAGCGCGAAATGGGCTCATTGGATACAGCGCCGGGGTGGAGACGAAGGCAGCGTTATTAAGACTAGAGGGCGTCCTGCTGTCCTGAAACCTGACCCCCTCGGCACAGTCCCAAATCACCTTTTGGGAAGGAGGGAAAATGTCAAACAGACGTTATGTATTGATCGTTTTGGCTGTAGCTGCATTGGTGGCAGGCATTCTGGCCTGCAACCCGCCGGAGCCAACGGGACCCAAGCCGGCCCCGGACACGGTGACGCCCTACGTTCCTGCCACCGCACAGTCTCAGGATGCATCACCTTCCGAACAGCCCTCCGACGCACCGGGTGAGGGTGAACCAACACAGGTATCCGCAGAACCGGCAGAGACGTCTATGCCATCTCCGCCTCCAGCCACAAGCACCTCTGCGCCGACAAGTACCCCCACCCCGCCCGTCAGCGAAGGGCCGCTGGACTTTGAGGAACCACGCTGGGTGCACGCTTGGGAGCACCACGCGGGCGGTGGCGTCCTAGTGACGGTCAAGGTCAAGATCATCGGCGGCGCGCCACCGTTTACGGTCTATTACGACGGCGGGTTCCATGGTGAAAGCAGGGAACGGGAATATCTGCTAGATTTCCCTGCGCAAGGATGTGGCCAAATCGTCCATACCATCACCGTGGAATCAGCCGACGGCCAGAGCAAGACGGATGACTTTTGGCTCGGCGGAGATCTGCTGCCCTGGTGCGATTAGCAAGAGTCCATGCGAATCTCGGCTGACCCTCCCGCAGGTTCGAAAACGACTGCAAAAGACTAGATCAGGCATTGCGATGCACCTTCGGCCCAGAAGCTGTGCCCAAACCTGCGGAAGGGCAAGCAGCTACAAATGGAGGAGAAAATGTGCAAAAAACACTGGATATTGATCGCCCTTGCCGTACTTGTGGCAAGTGCTTTAGCCTGTAACCTGCCGACACCGACGCTCTTACGCCCGACCGTGACGCCTTACGTGCCTGCTACTGTAGAGGCTCAAGATGCGCCGACTCCCGAGTCGCCGACCGACGTACCACAGGCAACAGAGCCGCCTCCGCCAACAGAACAGCCTCTGTCGACAGAAGAAGAGGCACCTCCACCTACAGACACGCCGCCGCCTACCGAAACCGCGACGCCAGTCCCTCCCACGCCCGTTCCTCCAACATCAACTCCCACAGCGACGCCCGAGCCGGTCGCGACGTCCACCCCAGATACCGCCGCGCCGTTGGACTTTGAACCGCCACAATACGTGTATTCTTGGGAAGAGAAGGGGGACACAAACAAGGTGGTGCTCAGGGTAGACATCGTCGGCGGGGTGCCTCCATTCACGGTCAGCCATGGGCCCACCGTCCAGGGCACGACTTCCAATAGAACATACCTGATCGAGTTCGAATGGAGTGCGTGCAAGAGCGCAATGGTGCAGAGCATCACCGTAGAGTCATCCGACGGCCAAACGGTCAAGAAGGACTATTTCATCCCCGTGGCGCTCATGCCCTGGTGCGGCACCGTGACACCCTGATGCACAAAGACCTGCGACGACGGCTGCACGAAATGGGCGTGGTGCGGGGCGTACGCGAATTGGCGACGCTTCCCCCGCACCGGCGCGTCGCCATCGAAGACCTGGTGCCCGGACGCTTCCTCACCACCTCTCACGGGCGATGTTTCGTCGCCGAAGAGACTCACCCACCCGACCACCACCACGGCGACCTGCCGCTGTCCGCGTTCCTCGACCTGCTGCCCGAGGTCATCGCCCAGGTCGGCCAGGACGACGCACTGACCAACGTCGATTTGCACCGGGTCTGCTTTCTCGATACGGAGACAACGGGTCTCTCTGGCGGCGCTGGCACGATGGCCTTTGTCGTCGGACTGGGCTTTTTCACCAACTTTGCCGACAGCTTTTGTGTGCACCAATATTTCCTGCGCGATCCCGGCGATGAGCCCGCGATGGTCGAAGGGCTGGCGCAGCTCCTGTCGGAATTCGAGGCCATCGTCTCCTTCAACGGGCGCGCCTTTGACGTGCCCATCATCGAGAATCGCTTCATCCTGGCCCGCACCCCGTCACCGACGGCAAGCCTGCCTCACCTTGACCTGCTCCAACCCGCGCGACGGCTGTGGCGCCACCAACTGCCCTCCCGCCGGCTGGTTGTGATCGAAAAGGAGGTGCTGGGTGTGCAGCGCCAGCAGGACGACGTGCCCAGCGGCGATATCCCCTATCTCTACCGCGACTACCTGCGCACGGGCGACGCCCGCGAGATGCAGCGCGTGCTCTACCACAACGCGATAGACATCCTCAGCCTGGTCACGCTGGCAGTCAAGCTGTGCCAGGCCTTTGCCGACCCTTGGGACGAGGAGAAGCTGAGCGGCGCCGAGTTCTACGGTCTGGGCCGCTGGTACGCCAGAGAGGAGCAGTTAGCGGAAACAGAGCGCGCCTACCGCGCAGCCCTGGCCCAAGCCGATCTATCCCCGGAACTGCGAGCCAAGACGCTGCGCGAACTGGCCTACCTGCTCAAGCGCGCCAATCGCAAGGGGGAGGCCTTCGCCTACTGGCAGCAACTGGCTTTGGAGATAATTGACGACACCCTACCTCACGTCGAGCTGGCCAAGTACTTTGAGTGGAACGTGGCCCATCTCCCGCTGGCGGCCGGCTGGACGCGGGCGGCGCTGGCGTTGGCCGAAAGCTGGCCTGCCGGGCTGCATCGTGACGACGCGCTGGCCGAGTTGCGTCACCGGCTGGAGCGGCTGGAGCGAAAGACGGGCCAAGCCCAAGCGTGAGCGATGCCCGAACTCCCCGACCTAGAGATCATCCGCGAGGGACTGTCCCCTCGCCTGACCGGCCAGACGATCGCCGACGTCGAGGTCGTCCGCCCACTGGTGGTGCGCGATCTCACCGGGCGCGGCTTTGCCCAAGCGCTCACCGGTCAGACCTTTGCCGGCGTGCAGCGGCGCGGCAAGGTGCTGCTGTTCCCTCTCGAGTCCACGTTGACGCTGGCGATCAACTGTAAGCTGGCCGGCCGTCTCCAGTACGCCGCCCCCGCCGACCGCCGCCGGGCCAAGACCCACGTCGTATGGCATCTCTCCGACGACCACGAGCTGCGCTACAGCGACCAGCGGACGATGGGGCAGGTCTACCTCACCGCCGACGTGGATGCCATCCCCGGCTGGACGGAGATGGGACCGGAGCCCTTCGACCTGACGCTGGACGGATTCCGCGAGCGGCTGAGGCCGCACCGGGGCGAGATCAAGGGCGTGCTCACCCGCGGCCGGGCCGTGGCCGGCATCGGCAACGCCTACGCCGGCGAGATCTGCTTCGCCGCGCGGATACACCCCTACCGCAAGCGCACGTCGTTGAGCGATGACGAGATCGAGCGGCTGTACGAGGCTATGAAGTCGGTGCTGCGCGATGCGGTCGCCACGCTGCGCGAGCGCGTCGGAACAGACACACATCGCGAGGTACGCGACTTTTTGGCCGTGCACGGCCAGGGCGGCCACCCCTGCCCGGCTTGCGGCACGACCATCTCCGAGATCAAGATCCAGGGCCGGCTGACCAACTTTTGCCGCGCCTGCCAACCGGGTGGTTTGATGCAGTTTTGACGTAGCCAGGTCGTAGGTCGAGCAACCGGTCCTCGTCTGCCATCCGTCAAGATGGCACGCGGGGACTTGGTATAATCAGAGTGACGACTGGCGCGAATTTAACAGAAACCGATTGACCTTATTATGATGACGTGGTATACTAGCGCAATAGCGGCAAATCCTGGACGCCGCCTGAAACCTGTGTTAGAATATGGCCCGATGCCGCTATCGAGGACGCTATCAAGGACCTTGACAAACCAGCGGGCGGGTAGCCAGTGAGATTGAGACGAAAACGCCTGGTCGTGATCGCGAGTGTCTCGGTCGCCGCCGCAGTCGCCGTCTGTTGCCTGACCGGCTGGGGCTGGCGGACCGTCGATGTGTGCATCTGGCGGGCGATGATTACCTTCAAAGTGCCCATCACCCCGGCGGACGACGGCTACCGCATCGTGGTCGACAAAAGCGATC
>CAZKDJ010000283.1:0-4634 GCA_964551295.1 uncultured Anaerolineales bacterium
GGTGGCATGGCCAGGATCAACCCATCCATCCAGCACTTTATTTCAGGCAGAGGAATGGGACCAGTTTGATTTGCGACTCTCGATCAGGCGAGATGGTCGAGTACCAGGTCGCAGACACCACAAAACAGGTCTTGGACTACCTGGACAACAGACCGCGGAAGCTGGCCAGTCTGTCCGCCAATTTCGACCACATCTTGGATCTTGATCGAGAGATCGACTTCTTGCGCGAGCGAGGGTTGATCTTTGAAGAGGAGGGGCGGGGCATGAGCCTCGTGCTGCCTCGAGAACCCGTACAGCTCACGCTCTTGTCTATAGAAGCCCGTCGAGTGCGAGAACCCTCAGTCACACGAGGTATTGACCCGGCGAGTTGAATAGGGATAGTAGAAAGATGACGACGTTCTCCATATGCCTGGTCAATATGCCTTTTGCCAGTATACACGTTCCATCGTTTGCCCTGACGCAGTGGGAAGCGGTTGTTAAGGAAGCATTCGGCGAAAGGGTCTCCGTCGAGGTGTGTTACGTCAACCACGACTTTGCTCTCTACATGGGAGTCAATCTGTACGACTACCTCTCCCTCGTTCCCAAGGGAACGTTGATCGGGGAGCATTTCTTCCGCCAGATCGCTTTCCCCGAACTGGACGACAATGTCGATGCGTTCTTTCAGCGATTCTACCCCCGTCAGGACGAGCTCAAGCACCTCATTCGGGAAAAGCGGTGCGGAGCGGAGGATTTCCTGGCCAGGATGATAGACCAGTACGGAATTGATCAGGCCAGCATCGTTGGATTCACCTCCGCGTATATCCAGAACGCCCAGACCGTGGCCTGCTTGGCCATGGCCAGGCAGCTCAAGGAGCGAAACCCGGATGTCGTCACCGTGATGGGCGGCGGCAACTGCGAAGCCCCGATGGGCGATGCGATCGTCAAGCACGTGCCGCAGATCGACTTTGTCTTCTCAAACCCTTCCCTGAGAAGCTTCCGTCAATTCGTTGGGTACTGCCTCGATCGAGACGTGGATCGAGGCCACCGGATCGATGGTGTGTTTTCAAAACAGAACCGGGTGAGGCGGTCTTCCGAGACTGTTTCCGAAGAACCGGCGGGCGAGGGAAGCCCTCTTTCTGTTGGTCCAATAGGCCAAGACCTGGACATCAATACCAGGATCGATTTGGACTATGACCCGTTCCTGGACTCCCACGAGGAGCATTTCCCCGATGGCCAGGTGACCAAGATCTTGCTGTATGAGACGTCCCGCGGCTGTTGGTGGGGAGAGCGTTCCAAGTGTACGTTTTGTGGCATGAACGGGTTGAACGCCCATTATCGGGCCATGAGCCCCGAACGGGCCATCGAACAGTTCGAGACCCTCTTTGAGCGGTATGCTTCTCGCTGCTCGTATTTCTGGGCAGTCGACCATATCATGCCACGAGAGTATCCCCAGCAGGTGTTCGCTCACCTGGACATGCCCCCTAACGTCGTGATCACCTGTTACATGAAGACGGGTGTGACCGATGGGGATATGGAGGCACTTTCCCGGGCAGGGGTGAAGGGGTTTCAACCCGGACTCGAATCCCTGAATACGTCGATGCTGAAACTAATGAACAAAGGGGCGACGGCTTTCAGCAATCTCCGTTTCTTGAAACAGTGTATGACGTACGACATCTACCCGGTGTGGAATATGCTTCTTGGGCTTCCCGGGCAAGCGAAGGAGGATGCCGACGCCGCGTACCAGAAGATGGTCAGCGATATCCCCTCGCTCGTGCACTTGCCACCACCCTTTGCCACTTTTCCCATTCGAATCGACCGGTATAGCCATTACTTCGATAACGCTGAGCGGTACGGGTTGGATTTGCGTCCCTACGAGGTGCCCAGAATGATCTACCCTTTCGATGACGACGTTCTGTCCGACGTGGTGTATTGCTTCGTGGATGATGGGAATTACACCGCCGCTTACTTCAAGCCGGTGCTCAAATGGGTCGACAGGATCAGGGATGGGATCGACAGGTGGTGGCTTCGCTGGCACGGTCAGGAGGGATCCGTTCCCCCCAAGCTCTTTATCCATGAGCACGGGCGGTCGACCGTCGTCTACGATTCCCGGTCGGGCGAGGTGGTCGAGCACCAGGTCGGTGAGGTGGGGAGGCGCGTGTTGGAAGACCTAACCCGGCCAAGGAGGCTCTCTGATCTGGCTGCAGACTGGGGCCACCTTCCGGGCTTCGATCCCCAGGAAGAGGTTGCCTTTCTGCAGGAACGGGGATTGCTCTTCCAGGAAGGAGATCGGTACATGAGCTTGGTGTTTTCCGAAGAACCGCCTCCCCAGCCCCGGCTGTCGAAAGGTGACCCACGTCTGGACGTGTTGTTCACCCTCTTTCCCCGCGGGCTGCTCAAGTCGATGGGAGAACAGCAGCCTTGGCGCGTGGGGCTGAGGCTCAACGCATAGCTGAAAGAGAGTCATATCAATGTCTTGTTCCGCAACCCAGGTGAACGTAGTGGATACGTTGGACGATTTGACAGAGGATGTGTTCGTCTTTCCTATGTCCTGTGCCCAACAACGGATGTGGTTTCTGTATCAGTTGGCACCGAACAATCCGTTCTATAATGTCTGTACTGCCCTTCGCCTGACCGGCGAACTGGACGTGGCAGCCTTGGAGCGGAGCTTCAACCAGGTCGTGCAGCGACACGAAGCGCTGCGCACCATCTTCATCTCTATGGAGGGGCAACCGGTTCAGGTGGTACTTCCCTCTATGGCCCTGACGCTGCTGGTCGTCGACCTTCGCGGATTGCCACAGGACGAGCGGGAGGCACGGGCACAGCAGCTGGCCGCCGAGGAGTTTCAGCGCCCCTTCGATCTGGCACATGGGCCGTTGTTGCGCGTATTCGTGCTCCGCCTGGGGGAGGAGGATTACGCATTGCTTCCCATGATGCATCACATCGTGGTCGATGGCTGGTCCATCGCTGTGCTGATGCGTGAAGTGGCGGTGCTGTACAACGGCTTCGTCACCGGGGAGACTCTTGCCCTCCCTGCTCCTCCTATCCAATATGCAGACTTCACCCTCTGGCAGCGTGAGTGGCTGGAGAGTGATGCGCAGACGCAGTTCGCTTACTGGAAGCGAACCCTGGCCGGTGTTCCACCCCAGTTGGAACTGCCCACCGACCGCCCGCGTCCGACCGTCCAGACTTTCCGCGGGGCACGCTATTCGCGGGTGTTCCCCAAAAGGCTGATCGAGGCGCTCAAAGCTCTGAGCGACCAGGAAGGGACCACTTTGTTCGTCACGTTGCTGGCTGCCTTCCAAACGTTGCTCTATCGATACACTGGACAGGACGACATCGTCGTGGGCTCTCCCATTGCCAATCGCAGTCAGGTTGGGCTTGAAGGGGTGATCGGGTTTGTTGGCAATATGCTCGCGCTACGTACAGATTTCTCGGGCAACCCCACTTTTCGGCACCTGTTAGCCCGGGTTCGCCAGGTGTGTAACGACGCTTATGCCAACCAGGATTTGCCTTTCGAGAAGTTGGTCGAGGAACTCGATCCTGAACGTGACCTAAGTCGAAACCCGCTTTTCCAGGTGGTCTTTGCGCTCCATAGTGCCTTGATGGTGGATATCGAGCTTGAGAATCTGACTGTGAGTCGGTTCTATTTTGAAAGCGGCATCGTGAGGTTCGATCTGGACGTCGTCCTGTGTGAAGTGGCAGAGGGACTTCGCTGTCTGTTTGTTTACAACACGGATTTGTTCGATACCGAGACGATTGACCGCATGGTGGGCCATTTCCAGGCCTTGTTGGAAGGTATCGCGGCAAATCCTGATCGACGTCTCGCCGACTTACCTGTTTTGACCCAGGCAGAACACCGTCGCTTGTTGGTGGAATGGAACGAGACGGAGATGGCATACTCCCGAGACCGGTGTATCCATGAGCTGTTCGAGGCGCAGGTGAAGCGGACACCCGATGCCGTCGCGTTGGTCTTTGAAAACCAACATCTGTCGTATCGAGAATTGAACCGCCGAGCGAACCGATTGGCCCACTATCTGCAGGAACTGGGGGTGGGTCCGGAAGTGCTCGTTGGCCTTTACGTGGAGCGATCTCTGGAGATGATCGTCGGCATTCTGGGAGTGCTAAAGAGCGGCGGGGCCTACGTGCCCTTGGACCCGGCCTATCCATCGGAGCGGTTGACTTTCATATTGCAGGACACTCAGGTCAAGGTGCTTCTGACGAACCAGGGGCTGGAGGAGGCCCTTCCTGCACACGGGATCCGCAAGGTTCGTTTTGAGGCGGATTGGGAGACGATAGCCCAGAGAAGCGACGAGAACCTGGATGGTGATGTGGTGGCTGGCAATCTGGCCTACGTCATCTATACTTCCGGTTCGACCGGTAGACCAAAAGGTGTCTTGTTGGCCCACCGGGGATTGGCCAATGTGTCTGAGGCCCAGGCCCAAACCTTCCAACTGCAACCTACTGACCGGATCCTCCAGTTCGCCTCTCTCAATTTCGATGCTTCGGTCTTTGAGATCTTCATGGGTTTGCTTAGCGGGGCGGCACTCTGCTTGGGGAGCAGGGAGCAACTTTTACCCGGCCCAACATTGACGGACCTGTTGCAGGATTGGGCGGTGACCATCATCACGCTGACACCATCGACGCTGGCTTTTCTG
>CAZKDJ010000284.1:0-4623 GCA_964551295.1 uncultured Anaerolineales bacterium
CGGTGCGTGCCCGGCTGGCGCGCGCGCAGGCCGTCCAGGAAAACGCCGAGGCGAGACTCGACGAGATTAAGCAACAAATCGTCACCGTGCTGGGGCACGAGATGCGCACGCCCCTGACCTATATCCGCGGCTACACCGAGCTGGCGCTGGAAGATATTCCTGCTTTGCCTCCCGAGCTTCTTCAAGAGTTCCTTCAGAGTATCAGCCAGGGAGCGGATCGACTGACTCGCCTGGCGGACGACTTTTTGACACTGGTTCGGCTGGATACCGGTCAAGCAGAAAGAGAGTTCCAGCAACTGGCGGAGGTGCGCCGCGATATGGACGTGATCGTGAAGCGCACGACCGGCCAGTACGAACCGCGGGCGGCGGCCAAGGGCGTCACGCTGGAATGTCTGGTACAGCCCAACCTGCCGTCGGTGCAACTGTGCGAGCCGCTCTTTGCCGACGCGCTGGGCAGGCTGATCGACAATGCCATCAAGTTCTCCTCGAACGAGGTGAAACGAGTTGCGGTGAGCGCTCAAGAGGTGCAAGGATGGGTAGAGATCGCCGTGGCTGACGAGGGGTCTGGAATACCGCCCGGCGAAATCTCGCATCTTTTTGAGCGGTTCCGCCAAGTCGACAGGGAGAAGATGGAGCAGCAAGGGGTTGGGCTTGGGCTATCCATCGCCCGGGGGATAATTCACCTGCACGGCGGCGAGATCATGGCGAAGAGCACCGTTGGGCAAGGAAGCACCTTCACGATCAGGTTGCCGCTGGCCGAAGCGTGAGGCTGTACTAAGGATTGAGTGAGGTGGCCGATGACCACAAGAAAAAGCATCTTGATCGTGGATGACGATCCCGGTCTCCGAAATGCTATCGTCAGGACGCTCAACGCGCGCGGCTATACGCCCGCGGTCGCCGGCTCCGTGCAAGAGGCGTTGCACAGAATCGCCGAGGATGATCCTATGGTAGCCCTGATCGACCTCAGGCTGGAGGAAGGGTCAGGCATAGACTTGCTCCGGGCGGTTAAGGAACGAGACTGGCCCACCGAATGCATCGTCTTGACAGGCCACGCCTCACAGAAGTCGGCCATCGAGGCGCTCAACCTGGGTGCCTATGGATACGTGCAGAAACCCCACGACCCGGAGCAACTGATAATGCTCATCCGGGGAGCCTTCGACAAGCGGCGGGCGGAAGAGATGCTGCAAGAGCGCACCGCCGAGCTTGGCCAACGGCTCAAGGAGTTGCACTGCCTGTACAGCATCTCTAACCTGATCCAAAGGCCAGGTATCTCGCTGGAAGAGATTCTTCAAAGAAGCGTCGTCCTCATTCCTTCGGCCTGGCAGTACTCGAAGGTTGCCTGCGCACGGATCAAGTTGGGAGATCGAGAATTTCGGACGCCAAACTTTGCTGAGACCTCCTGGAGACAGGCCGGCGACATCATCGCGCATGGCGAACCGGACGGCGTCGTGGAGGTCTGCTACCTGGAGGAAAAGCCCGCGAGCGACGAGGGGCCTTTTTCGAAGGAGGAAAGGGACCTGATCGACGCCATCGCCGAGCGACTGGGCAAAATCGCCGAGCGTAAGCGGGTGGAGGAGGCGCTGCAACATTTCCAGGAAGCGACGGCACACAGTCACCGCCTGTTACTGGCTCTCGGCTACGCATCCGAGGCTGTGCAGCGCGCTCGCACGGTGGAGGAAGTATACTGCACCGTCTTGGACGAGGTGGTTCGACTAGATTACCACGCCCTGGTTTTCACCCTGACAGAAGATAGAGCCCATCTGGCCCTATCGTACGTGACGGTCAAATCCCCCCTCCTGCGAGCGGCGGAGGAACTGGCCGGGACCTCTGTGGTCGATTTTCAGGCGACCATGGAATCCGGTGTCTTCCACGTGCCGGTCAAGCCCGGCGGCTTTCACGACCGGTTGATCAAGAGCCGACAGGCCGTGTTCGTGGAGAGTATGTTCGAGCGCCTGCTTGAAGATATGCCAGACCTCGTGCGCCCTTTGACCAAAAAGGCTGCCAGCGCTTTAGAGATGGAACAGGGCATCTATACGCCCCTGGTCATCGGCGGCGAAACCGAGGGTATACTGGTCGTCAATGGGATCGACCTTACCAGAGACGACGTCCCGGCCGTGACTGCCTTTGCCAACCAAATCGCCATCGCCATGGAAAGAGCGCGGTTGTATCAAGAGACGCGGGAGAGCGAAGAGCGGTTCAGGGCGATGAGCGCCTCTGCCCAGGATGCCATCATTATGACGGATGACACAGGCAGAATCTCTTTTTGGAACGAGGCGGCAGAAAGGATTTTTGGCTATTCGCATCAGGACGCTGTAAGCAAAGAAGCGCACATGCTTCTCGCCCCTCAGCGTTACCACGAAGCTTATCGGCGAGTCTTTGCGGGATCCATAACAGCGAACCAAGAGCCGGCTGCCGGCGGAACGATCGAGCTGACGGCCATGAAACGGGATGGAACCGAGTTCCTGGTGGAAGTATCCCTTTCAACTGTGATGCTGAGAGGAAGATGGCACGTCATCGGGATTGTCAGAGACATCAGCGAGCGCAAGCGGGCCGAGGAGGCGCTCCGTCAGTATGCCGCCGAGTTGGAGGCCAGCAACGAGGAACTGGATGCTTTTGCGCACACCGTGGCCCACGATCTCAAGGGCCCTCTGGGCAACCTGATGGGGTTTGCCGAGCTTTTGATGGACAGCTACGGCGAACTGCCGGAGGAGCAGATGCAGGAGTGCCTCCAATCCATTGTGTATGGCAGTGAGCGGATGACTGGCATCATCGACGCCTTGCTTCTGCTGGCCAGCGTGCGCAAAATCGAAGAGGTACAGGTCGAACCCTTGGATATGGCCAACATCGTGGCGGAGACACGCAGTCGGCTGGGCCAGCTCGTCGGCGAATACCAGGCGGAAATCATCTTGCCCGATGCGTGGCCGGCAGCGCTGGGCTACGCACCCTGGGTGGAAGAGGTGTGGGTGAACTATGTAAGCAACGCCATCAAGTATGGGGGACGACCTCCACGGATAGAGTTAGGGGCAACCCTTCTCTCTGCCTCCCCCATTGGGGGGGAAGGGAAGGGGGGGGCGGTGCGTTTCTGGGTGCGCGATAACGGATGTGGCGTTTCACCGGAAGAACAGGCGCGCTTGTTCACACCATTCACACGGCTCAATCAAATACGGGTGAAGGGGCATGGCCTGGGGCTTTCCATCGTCCGGCGCATCGTGGAGAAACTCGGCGGCCAGGTAGCCGTGGAGAGCGCCCCGGGACAGGGAAGCATGTTCTCCTTTACGTTGCCGGTTGTATCCATTTTGGCCTAGTCTAGATGGTCTGGGATGTGTCAACTATGGCTGAGCACCAATTACAACCAGAAGAACCGAGACGCCAGGTACTGATCGTTGAGGACGAAGAGTTGCTGGCCAAGGCCATCGCCGCTACGTTAGACCTGGAAGGCCTACATACTGTCGTGGCCCACGATGGCGACCAAGCGCTGGCTGTTGCCCGAACCGTGCGCCCTGATCTGATCCTTCTCGACGTAATGCTGCCGGGACGTACCGGCATCGAGGTGTGCGCGACGCTCAAGACCGAGTCCGACACCGCCCCTATCCCGGTGATTCTCCTCACGGCAAAAGGTGAAAAGGACGATCGGGCATTGGGATTGGCGGCTGGAGCCGACGCGTACGTGATCAAGCCGTTCAGCCCGGTGCAGCTCATCGACTTGGTGAAAGAGGTATTGGCCGGCGAGGAGCCCCAATATCACAAGCCGACCTTGGCCGACATGCCCGCCGACCAACTGCTCGTGTATGCCCAGGACCTGAAAGAACTGTTTCAGCAGGAGCAAGTGGAGCGGCAGGTGCTAGAGGAAGCGCGGCAACAACTGGACGAAATGGATCGGTTGAAGGCCGAGTTTGTCAGCTCGGTGACACACGAACTCATGACGCCCTTCGCGTCCATCGGCCTGGCGATGGGAGTTCTGCAGCGGCAGAGTGAAGACTCCCCCCCCGAGCTAAAGCTTGCCCTCGAGGACCTGATGACCCAGATCGCGGGCCTGCACCGGCAGGTGAGTGGCGTGGTCAAGTTCGCCGAGTTGGTGAGCAAGAAGCGTGCTCCACAGCCTGGCTACATTTCCCTGGATCAAGTGATCCCGTGGGCCGTGCAGCCGGTGGCGGTGTTGGCACAGTCACGGGGAGTGGATTTCAGGGTGCTGGTGCCCGCCGATCTACCGAATGTCCACGCCGATCCCGAGTTGTTGGGGGAAGCCGTTTTCCAGATGGCTCACAATGCCGTCAAATTCAACTCGCCGGGCGGGCAGGCTCGGGTTCAAGTTCTGGAATATGCTGGGGGCTTGACTATCGAGGTGACGGACACGGGAGTAGGCTTGACTCCTGAACAACTGGCGATGCTTGGACAGCCCTTTGCACAGGATGCTGACGCCTTGCGTCGTGGGCAAGAAGGTTTGGGGGTTGGCTGGGCGTTTGCCTGCTATGTCGCCGAGGTTCACGGCGGTTGGACTCACGTAGAGAGCCCAGGGCCCGGACAAGGAAGTATATTCTCCCTGGTTCTTCCGTTGCCGGTGGAGGAGTACGAGTCTCAGTAGATCCAATTTTCGTCACTCCGAGCGGAGCGAGGAGTCTCCCA
>CAZKDJ010000285.1:0-4533 GCA_964551295.1 uncultured Anaerolineales bacterium
TGCACCGGCGCTGCCGATGTCGCGATCAGCAATAGAGCGATCAGCAGAACCAGGGTTTTTTTGTCGATCAGCCTACACTTGCTTTTCAAAACGTACTCGGTCTCCTATCTCTACTTTTTCCAGCAGCGATGGCGGCCCTTCAAGTACGTCGCGTGCCGGGGCGCGTGGTGCGTAGAATGGATGGAAAGGCCGCGCCAGCATAGTATCCACGATTTTGCCGTTTTTGTCCAGCCAGACCACGGCGATGGGAAAGAAGACAAAGAACATGTGGATGGCCGCGTCAGCTCGGCTCTCCCGGCTGCCCACCAGCAGTATCCCCTCATCTTCGCCTATGGCTCGACGGAAGGTCAAGCCCCGCAAGCGACACAGGAAGCTGGAACAGCGACGCACATTCAACAGCCGTTCGCTCCGCGTCTCGTTCCATGCGACTGTCCAGATGCTCATCACGCTAACCTTGGGTCGACAGCCGTTCCGCAGGTAAAGCACGTAGCCCATCGCTTCGTCCGGTGTCGGCGATGGGCTGGTCTGTTCTTGCCAACTTGGGCAAGTAAGATTTGAAATGCTCTAGTGCGCTGTCTGTCAACGGGCGTTTCATAGCGAACCCTCCTGCACTGTGTGGCCTGCCTGCGCGGCAGTACCTGGTCAAGAAAGCTTGTAGCCGATCATGCGCAGAAAGGCTTTGCGCTGGGCGACATCGTCCTCCGTCTCGACGCCCTTGGTCTTGACGCCGTCCACGACGCCGAGGATGCCGCGTCCCTGCTTGGTCTCGGCGAGAATGACCTCGACCGGATTCGCCGTGGCACAGAAAATGCGGCACACCTCGGGCACCGCTTTGACCGCATTGAGCACGTTGACGGGGTAAAAGCCCTCGCCCAGGAAAACGATAAAGCAGTGTCCTGCACTCAGCGCCAGCGCGTTCTGCTTTGCCAGTTCGACCAACTCCTCGTCGGTGCCGCTGGCACGCACCAGTGCTGGTCCCGAGGATTCGCAAAAGGCCAGGCCAAACTCGATGCCGGGTATGGCACCCACTAACGCTTCGTGCAGATCCTCTACTGTCTTGATAAAGTGCGATTGACCAAGGATGAAATTCACCGCCTCCGGCTTGTCGATTTGCACTACTGCCAGTTCCATTGGTCACCTCCTCCTAAAACTCGTCGAACTCCCCTTATACATCCAACACACCGCCACCCGGCTGTGTCCACCGAGGGCGATGTGTCGAGTAGCTGGGAATATCCCAGAAAACGTGCGCTGTCAGGTCAGGATTCGTCGAGTCCCAAGACTTTGTTTACAGCCTGCAGCAGTTCCTGGGGGCCGAACGGCTTGGTCACGTAATCCTCGACCTTGGCGATGTGGAGGCCCAGTACCTTGTCGATGCTCTGTGCCTTGGCGGTGACGACGATGACGGGGATTTCCTTCAGATCATCGTCGGTCTTCATCTTCTGATAGACCTCCCAACCGTCCATGTCCGGCATCATCAGGTCCAAAAGCACCAAGTCGGGCTTGAGGTCCGGTGCGTATACGTCTAGCGTCTCGAGCCCTTTTTCTACGATGTACGTCCGATCTTCTTCGGCGTCGCTAATGGTCCACCCGCTGCTGTTCTCTTTCGGCGTGATGGAAATGTCATCCGACAGCGTGACTTCGTTGCTCTGAAATTCCTGTCGGAAATCATCAGAGAGGCTCCCTGCTTCTAGATCGCTTTGTAGGTCCAACTTCGTGCTAAACAAGAACCCACGCACCTTCTTCAGCCCCTCGCGGCCACCCACTGCGCCGACGAGCTCGAACCCCTTGCGGCCAAGGATGAGCTTGACCAAGTCTATCATTTCAGGTTCGTCTTCGATACAGACGACTACCTTTTTATCCTCTGCCATTCGGTGCCTCCCTCTTTCTGTGGGCAAACTGAAGCGAAGTTGACAAATTCTTGTCCGATCTATAATTCTGTTGCCTAGTGTACCACTATCCTGCTTTCAAGTCAAATCGTGCCAGCAGGCTTCGAGTGCTTGGATCGCTAGGGAAAAGTTGCGTTGGGGCGAGAGTACGCTATAATGGAGACCATAGCCTTGGAGGTGGAGGGATTGAGCGAGAACCTCTGTGGCTTTGAGGACAACTTGAGCGCTGTAGAAGCCGTGCAAGCTGCACAACCTAATGACCTGGCTTTGCTGGTTGGCCGTGATCGCAAGTCCTTCATTATCCGGCTGGAGCCAGGTGCGCAACTCCACACTCATCGCGGAGTGGTGGGCCACGACGACTTGATCGGGAACCCTTGGGGCAAGCAAGTATCTTCTCATCTTGGGTATCCCTTCTTATTTCTTCGCCCTTCTACCGATGACCTCGTGCGTGACCTCAAGCGCACGACCCAGATCATCTATCCCAAGGATGCAGGCTACATCTTGATGAAGATGCGCATTGCGCCTGGCTGTCGCGTCGTCGAGGCAGGCACCGGCAGCGGTGGGTTGGGGTTGGTTTTCGCCCAGGCGGTCGGCCCGACTGGACGCGTGTACTCCTATGAAGTTCGCCCCGAAATGCAGGCCTTGGCCCGCGAGAACCTGGCGCAGCTTGGTTTGGCCGAGTTCGTCGCGTTCAAGCTGCGCGACGTCGCCGAGGGGTTCGACGAGCGAGATGCCGATGCGTTGTTTTTGGATCTGCCCAACCCCTGGGATTATCTGGCGCAGGCGCACGAGGCGCTAGCTGGCGGGGGTTTCTTTGGTTGTATCCTGCCCACGACTAATCAGGTCATCCGCTTGATCGGTGCGCTGGAGCAGGCCCACTTTGGCTTCGTTGAAGTGGAGGAGCTATTGTTGCGACCGTACAAGGCGGTGCCCGCCCGCCTGCGGCCGATGGATCGCATGGTGGCCCACACCGGCTACCTGATTTTCGCGCGGGCGCTTATACCATTGGAGGAGTGATGGCAGAGTCGATGGGGAATTTGAGAAGGTTGGTGCTTGATGTCCTAAAGCCCCTTGATCCAAGCATCGTCGAGTTGGTGCAGTTTTTGGCCGAGCAACGTGGGGTGGACGGGGTCAATATCTCGATCTACGAGATCGATCGTCGTGTGGAGAACGCCAAAGTCACTGTCGAGGGACATGATCTGCGTTACCAGGAGATCGTCAGCGTCATCGAGGAGAATGGCGGCTCGGTGCACTCTATTGACGAGGTGGCGGCCGGCAAGGTGCTCATTGAGGATGTCGAGACATCACAGGATTAGATTTAACCGGACGTGAAGAATTTGAAACTGCTTGGGCGATGGTCCCAAGGCATAGATAATCTGCGCGAGTATGAGCGCATTGCCGGTTTTTGGCAAATCGCTCGGCGCGCACTGGCGAACAACGCTTTCGACGGCGTGCTGACCATGGTCGGCGTGGTGATGGGGCAGTGGATCGGAGGTGTCGAGAGCGCGGCCACCGTGATACTCACCGGTATTGCGACATCGATCTCCATAGGCATTTCGGGACTGTGGGGGGCTTATCTGGCCGAGTCGGCCGAGCGTGGGCGCGAGTTGGCCGAGTTGGAGAAAATCTCGCTGACCGACTTGGGCGAGACCAAGATCGGCCGCGCCTCGCGCGTGGCCGTGGTCGTCGTATCCTTGGTCGATGGCCTGTCGCCGTTGGCCTCTTCGTTGATCGTGCTCACGCCTTTCTTCTTTGCTGCACTTATCGGCGACATAATAGTCAGTTACGTGATATCCATGGCGCTCGCTTTGGTGTGTCTGTTTGGACTGGGCATGTTTCTGGGGCACATTTCCGGGCGCAGCCTGATCGGCTATGGGATTCGCACTGCGATTGCGGGCGTTGTGGCTATCGTGATCACGCGCTTGTTGCCCACCAATTGATACTTGTGTAGCGGGAGGTTGTAATTCAACCAAGGAGGTCAGCCATGTTTCGCAGGCGTCCTCGTCGGCCGCTTTTGGGCAGACGTCCATTCCGTCGCCCCCTTCCGCGTCCCGGTGTTCCACTCGGCAGGCCTCTAGCGTCCAAATTGCGCAGAATATTGGCTCGCGCGAACCAGTTGATAGCAGAGGGACAGTTCGCCGAGGCGGCCGCCATCTACGAACGCCTGTATCAGGAGGGCGAGGAGCGCGGCTTTGTCGGCCGCGCGGCAGATCTGGCCCTCCAAGCTGCCCGCGCCCACTTTGCTGCTGAGGATGTCGGCGCTGCACTATTTCACACTAGGGAGGCCTTGCGACTGCTTGCGAATAGTGGCCGCGCCGGACGTATCCCTCAAGTCCTGTCCAAGATGACGGCGGAGCTGCGCGACAAGGGCTATGACGCTCAGGCCGACGAGCTAGAGCAAGAGGCCGGGCGGATATTGGGTGAGGTCGGGCTCTCTTTCGAGGAGGCCAAGCAGCAAGCACCGCAGATACCAGAGAAGCGCGGCACTCTGCCCGCAAAGTGTAGCGGGTGTGCCGCCCCCGTTGTCCCCGATGAAGTGGAGTGGCACGACGCTCAGACAGCCGAGTGCCTCTATTGTGGCACCATCCTGAAAGCCGTGTAAGTATCTTCGCGATATGTTGTAAGGAGGAGATGGGGGTGGTGTGGG
>CAZKDJ010000286.1:0-4516 GCA_964551295.1 uncultured Anaerolineales bacterium
ATCTGGGGGGCGGGGGGTGTGAGGGCGGCGTAGCCGCCCTCACACCCCCCATCTTTCCCTACTTATTGAGAAGATACGTGCAGGACTTGTTGCAGGAGAAGATTGCCGGCGGGAGCGACGGGGATTCGAACCCACGATCTTCAGCCTAACAGGATGGCATACTACTGGAAGGACAGAAACAAGTAGTCAGCAAAGGATTGGTTGCTACTGGTACCCGGCTCTGAAGCCACGAACGCCAAACCAACAATACGAGGTTATTCACGCGAGCACACGCGCCAAGTTATCTGCGAGCGCACACTTGGCTATTCGCGTGCGCGCACGCATCCGGCGGTGCGCACACTTGATATGCGCGCGCGTGTGCACACAGCGCCCAGATGCGTGCAGGACCAGCACCGATGATAGCGTAGGTGCACCGCAGTCACTCCTTGACAAATTTGACACGCAACATCGCTCCCAGCATAATAAAAGCCGTCAAATACAGTGCGCCGGGCTCTTGGTAACCCAAGAGCGTCGGGCCACCCTCAAATAGATGGCCCGACGGTCCACAGTATGCCAAATAGGATTACAGCTCATAACCCGGAGGTCCCAGGTTCGAATCCTGGCCCTGCTACCTAAACCTACCGCCGCCCTTCAGTCTACAATCCCGACTCAAAAAAGCCCTTCGCATATTATCATATTAGATGATCTGCGCTGGATTATTATCCGGCCTGGATGCGCGAGGCTGAAAGGAGATGGGATGAAATCCCACATCACACTATCACAGGCCATCGAAGGCTACCTGCTGGACGCCCGCACGTCAGCTCTCCCGGCGCACTATCACCGACTATGCATCTTTCGCCGCTTCCTCGCGGATCTACGCAGCCGTCAAGTCCCTTATCAAGTGCTTTTAGACGGACATCTAAGACAATCGTCGTAAAATGTTAGAGAGTATTCTATGACTAATAAAAACGAAGAATTTTGGCTGTGGGCTGAAAAAGAATTGGGAAAACGGGGCTTGTCGTGGTATGCAGTTGAACGCCAAGCAGGTTTGTCAAACGCGGCTATCAGCAGGCGCGCACGGGAATTGTTACCCCCAACATATGAAACGTGCATAGCCATATCTCGGGTGTTCAATCTGCCCGATACTTCAGTGTTGAGCAAGGCTGGTCTGCTCTCCCCGGAACCAGAGCAGACGGCAGACCTGAAAGAGGCGCTGCACCTGCTGGCCCAGCTTTCACCCGAGCAGCGCCGTTACGTCCTGACGACCATTCGTGCCCTGGCCAGCGGCACCCCAGCCCCGGCATCGAGGTCGTCCTAGATCAAGTCACGCGAACCAGGAGGGCTTGCGTGCGCAAAATCGTCGACGCGGCAGAGCTGGTCATCCGGTGGCATTTGGCATCCCCGCAGGGCCGCCGGGAGATCGTCCGCATCCTCCAACGCGAGGTGGCCCGCACCAACCGCCGCTGGGAATTCCACCCCGTACCCGTCAATCGCTGTCTCGTCATCGGCCAATCCACCCTCGACCTCGACTGCCGCGCCAGGGCCTTGGGCTTGGTGTTCCTCGCCTTTCCCTCGACCCTCATCTTTGGCGCCGCCGCCCTTGGCATCCCTGGCTCCTACTTGATGATCCTCTCCCTGTTCATATCCCTGGTCAGTATCTGGATGATGGCGCGTATCAAGGTACGGAGGCTGAGCGAAAGTTAAAAAGTAAATTGCCAAAAAGGAGGCAACTCGATGACCAAGCATTTGCCCTATCTCGCCACAGCGATGCTTATTCTGGTCACCCTGGCTTGCGGAAGCTTGACCAGCTCTCCCACATCGCAGCCGCAGGTCACCGCGATGGTCGCCACAGAATCCGCTCCATTCATCGAGCCGACCGACGCGCCCGTTCCCACCGCTGAACCCGAGCCAACAGAATCGCCAGAACCTACGGAAGAACCAGAACCCACAGATACCCCCTCCCCGACGACTGATACACCAGAACCCACCATGCCGGCGTATACAGAACCCGTTGTCCTTGCAGAACTCGATGGAACTGGGAATACGGTCAGTGACAACTATGAGTTTCCCCCTTGCGGTAAGGCGGTCTTTTATTGGGAAGTGGATCCCAGTGCGTACGGATCGGCTGCTATCATCATTCACTTGCACAATGTTGATGCCGATCGCGAGATGTCCTTGGTCAACGAGTTCTCGGGCGATGTCGTGGGCGTTCTCAGCGGGTCCGCGCTGCAACCCCTAGTTGGTGGAGAGTATTTCTTCTCTACAGAAAACACGGACGAGCCGTGGAGGATTAGGGTTGAATGCCAGGACGGCGTCGCGCCAGTCGCTGAAGGGATGGATGTAACGGGAATAGGCGATACTGTTACGGAGAATTTTACTCTACCCGCATGCAGGAAATCCATCTTCAATTGGAGCGTCGAGCCAAACTCCTATGGCTCTGCCGCCTTGATCGTTCACGTGTGCAACGTCGAAGAGGTCAAGACACGCGGATGCCCACCATCGATCGTGAACGAATTCGAATCAGACCTCACTGGCCCGCTCGAAGGTGAAGCATTGGAACGAATTGACGGCGGTGATTACTTTCTCGTTACTGGCAACACAGACGAAGAATGGCACGTCTGGTGGGAGTGCAGAGACTAGAAGATCACACTAAACAGACAAATGGAAGGATTCACTACATCCAACCGTCAATACACCAAGCCCCCAGAATCCAATCAACATCAACGGTGGAAAGGCTGGGTTTTATCTCGTTTAACCCAGCCTTCTCCGCCGCCACCGCCCCGGCACTGATTGGAGCAGGGGGTGGCGAGGAGTGCGAAGGAATTGGAGCGGGTGCAATAGCAGAAGGTCATTTGGGCGACCTTGTCGGGATCAACGAATTGGTCCAGCGCTGGGTTGCGTGAATGCCATATATAGGTGTGATAACGGACAAGGCTGGTCGCTATCAATTAGTTGGGCGGCAAAAACCCACTGAGGTGGAAAGGGAAAATGGGTAGGCTGAGTGCGGTTTTGATCATTTTACTTCTGTTGGTGGGCGCCTGTATCTCAACACCATCACCCACTGCTACAGCAAATCCTATACTCACAACTATACCAACCCCTACTTCTATAGCGATAAGCACCCCTACACCGGATTCTCCTTTAACGTCAACACCATTGCCTATACCATCGAGTACATTTCTGCCTTTATCTCCATCGAGTACATTGCCACCTACTCCGGCTGTTGCACCGTCACCCTCAGTTCCGCTAGCTATCCAATCGTTCACCGTCGATACAGTCGATCTCGGTGAAGGTCGACGCAGGCTCACTTTTGCCTGGCAAACCAGCGGCGACAGCAAGGTGGGTATCGCGCTTCGCGCCTGGTATCGGTTTCCCCCGTACTGGGGAAACTTGCCGACAAACGGCACACACGTTTTTGAAGGAGGCACTCTCTACCCTAACCCAAATGTAGAACTGGTTGCCTTCGATTCGGAAGGCGACCGGGTCAAGGAGGTCCTCAAACTTGACTGGCCGTGCCGTTACCCGTACTTTTTTACAGCGGAGGCGGAGATGGATTGTGATCCGCCAGGTGTGTCCCGCAGACCGTGCCCCTGCCCGCGCTACGCAGCCATCTTCGCCGAGGCAGTGGAGCAGCCTTTTGAGAACGGGCGTATGATCTGGCTCCAGGGGACGGATGAAGATCTCTCTTACCCTGACACGATTGTCGTTCTGTATGATGATGCGATCTCCCGTGAAGACTACTACGCAGAGGTCTATGAGGACACCTGGACGCCAGACCAGGCAGATCGCGATCCCGATTTGACGCCACCACCGGGCCGTTATCAGCCGATTCGCCACTTTGGTAAGTTGTGGTGGGAGGATGAGAGCGTGCACGAGCGCGTAGGATGGGCCACAGCGCCAGAGCAAGGGTTTGAGGGAGCATGGCAACCGTTGGAGTCCGAGGGTCTCGGTAGAGAAGTGTTCCTCCGCACCATTGATGGTCAAGTCGTTCTCTTTAGTGGATTTTGGATGGCGGGCGGCACTTGGAGGCTTTTCACGCCATAGTGCGCTGCCGTTCCCCTGAAAGCAAGTAGGATGGGTGGAACGCAGTGAAATCCAGCGCTTCGAGCAGGAACAATAAAGCTGATTATCACACCTAAACTCACAAGAAAGAATGAACGGAGAAGTGGATCTGTGGATAGAGATCCTGTCGTCGCTGAGGAGGATATGAGGATTCAGAATATCCTCCTCCCCAGGAAAGCAAAAGCCGATTCTATGCGACCACGAGTTCGGGCCGACCGCTTCGCGCCCAGCCTCGCGCGGCTGACCCACCGCGCTGTTAGGCTGCTAACAAGCTAAAAGGAAGAACCGATGCTTTACTCTTGTTACAATTGCAATATCTACTGTTTTGAGGAAATGTGCCCCAGGTGTGGAGAAGCACATATGGATCTATACATACCACTTGACCCCAAGTACTTTCCCGAGTTCAAGTATGTTACACAGGCTTTGTGTTAAGCTGAAAGGTGTCGCTTTTTGGAGTACTATTTGAAGTGTGGTA
>CAZKDJ010000287.1:0-4496 GCA_964551295.1 uncultured Anaerolineales bacterium
GGGTTCCAGGTCGAACCGGGCCCACACCTAGACGAGGTGACCCTGATCCTAGAGGAAGCTGGGTACCGGACGTATGCAGTACACCCGGCCACGATGCTGCCCGAGATAGCAAAGGTGGCCCTGCATATCCGCTGGCGAAACGGCACTATGCTACGCGACACTGAAAATCTACGCCCAAGCTTGACCTGTGACTAGAGTGCTGTATACTCCCTGACGCCGACAGACACCCACACCAGTCAGTCCAAGGAGCATCCCACATGGACGAATCGCATCTTCTCAATAAACTGGGGGGGTGGGGTGGGGGGGGGGCTCCGCCCCCCGCGAACCCCACATCTCCCCTCCATTTTTGAGATGATACGACGAATCGCCGATGGGCAAGACGTTAGGGTTTGACCCATGCAAGATATTCCCAAGCTTTCGGTAAGGTAGTGACGATTTCTTATGCCGCATCTAGACGCCTACAACCGCCCCATAAGCTACCTGCGCATCTCGGTCACCGACCGATGCAACCTGCGCTGCGTCTACTGTATGCCGCCGCAGGGCGTGCCCAAGCGTCCCCACGACGAGATCCTGCGCTACGAGGAGATCGAAACGGTGGTGCAGGCGGCCGCCGAACTGGGCATCACCAAGGTACGACTGACAGGCGGCGAGCCCCTGGTGCGCCCCGGCGTCGTTGATCTGGTGCGCATGCTGGCCCGCGTAGACGGCATTGACGACCTGGCGATGACGACCAACGGCGTTCTCCTCAGCGACTATGCGCAAGCACTGGCGCGGGCAGGCCTCCAGCGGGTCAACGTCAGCCTCGATACCCTGCGCCCAGAGCGTTTCCAGCGCATCACCCGCCGCGGACAATGGGAGGACGTGCTGGCTGGAATGGAAGCCGCACATGAGACGGGATTGGAGCCGATCAAGATCAACACTGTTTTTATGCGTGGGATAAACGACGACGAGGCCGTGGACTTTGCTCGCAAGACAATAGAGCCGGGATGGCACATACGCTTCATCGAGTTGATGCCCCTGGGAAGTGGGGCGTCAGTCGCCAACGATTGGCAAAATCGCGGTGTGTCGGCACAAGAGATCAAGAGACAGATCGAATCCGCATTGGGAAAGCTGGTACCCGCCAAGATCAGCGTGGGAAATGGCCCAGCCCGCTACTACCGTTTACCTGGCGCCAAGGGAACAATCGGCTTTATCACTCCCATCAGCGAGCACTTTTGCTATCAATGCAACCGGTTGCGCCTCACCGCCGATGGTCACCTACGCCCCTGCCTCCTCTCCGATTACGAGGTCGATCTGCGCACACCGCTGCGAAATGGCGCAGACGAAAAGCAGATCAAGACGCTGATCCTGCAAGGCATCAAAAAAAAACCACTGCGGCATCATCTGGATGAATGTCGGGCGCCGAAGGGGCGCGCGATGTCGGAGATCGGTGGATGACGACGGGAGATGGGAGACTGGAGATTGACACATTGATTGAGGAACGGCATGGTTGTGCCTAGACACATCGCCTTCATCATGGACGGCAACGGACGCTGGGCACAGCAACGCGGCATGCCCCGCAGCGCCGGGCACAAGGCTGGTTTCGAGCACAGCCCCGACGTGCTGGAAGCCTGTCACGAGTTCGGCGTGCAGGTCGTCTCGGCCTACGCCTGGTCGACGGAGAACTGGGGTCGAGCCAAAGCAGAGGTCAATTACATCATGCGCTCGCTCGAAAAACACCTGCTGCGGTTCGTAAAAGAGCTACACACCAGGGGCGTGCGCTTCGTCCACAGCGGCAGCCGTGACCGCCTGACGTCCAAGGCCCTCCGGGCACTCGATGAGGCCGTAGAACTGACAAAGAACAATGGCCCCGAGATATTCAACATGGCCTTCAACTACAGCGGACGGGCCGAGCTGGCGCACGCTGCCCGCGAATTGATCACAGAAAACGTGCCGTCCGCAGCGATCTCCGAAGCCGTGATCAACGACCACCTATGGACGGCCGGACTTCCCGATGTCGATCTGGTGTTCCGCACGGGCGGCGACCGGCGCATGAGCAACTTTATGCTGTGGCAGAGCGCGCATGCCTGCATCTACGTCGCTGACGCCTACTGGCCCGACGTGAGCCGCCAGGACATCGAGGCGGGAATCGCTTACTATAACAGGGTAATGGTAAAATGACACTTACGCACCTAGACGAATCGGGCCGCGTGCAGATGGTGGACGTGGGACAGAAGCCGGATACCGAGCGTGTGGCCGTGGCCAAGGGCGAGGTTCGGATGCAGCCGGAAACGCTGCGCCTGATCGCCGAGGGCGACGCGCCCAAGGGAGACGTGTTGACCACGGCGCAGATCGCGGGTATCATGGCCGCCAAGCGCACGCCTGACCTGATTCCCCTGTGCCACCCACTGCAACTGACCCAGGTCGACGTCGAATTCGAGATCGACGAGGCAAACGCGCGCATCGAGATCACGGCCACGGTGCGCTGCCGGGGCAAGACGGGCGTGGAGATGGAGGCGCTCACCGCCGTCAGCGTCGCCGCGCTCACCATCTACGATATGGCCAAGGCGGTGGAAAAGACAATACGCATCGGGAGCATCCGGTTGGTGCAAAAGAGCGGGGGAAAAAGTGGGGATTGGAGAATGGAAATTAGGGTCAGGTTTTTCGCGGCACCAAGGGAGGCGCTGGGCAAGAGCGAGCTTGAGATGACGTTACCCAAAGGCGCGACGGTGGCCGACCTGATCGAGCATCTGCGGACCGAATATCCCATTCTACGCGCCTACACCCGCTTTCTCAGCGTGGCGGTGAACAAAACCTACACGGGCTGGGAGATGGAATTGCACGACGGAGACGAAGTGGCCTGTCTGCCGCCAGTGGGCGGGGGATAACATTTGGATTCACCGCAGAGCACACAGAGAGCGCAGAGAACTTTAGGGAATAGAAAAAACTCAGCGTCCGGGCGTGCCCGCCTTGGCGTCTCTGCGGTAAAGAAAAAGGGGCGTATGAACACCGACACAATAAAGCTGGTCTACTTCTCACCCACTGGGACGACGAAAAAGGTACTGGAAGGCATCGCCCAAGGCATCGAGACTCAGGCCGTCGAACACGTCGATATGACGCCGCCAGAATCGAGGACGTGCGAGATCAAGGAAATGCGGGGCGAATTGGCCCTCGTAGGCGCTCCCGTGTATGGTGGACGGCTGCCGCCCGACGCCGTCCGGAGACTGCGCCGCCTGAGGAGCAGCGACACACTCGCCGTCGTCGTGGTCGTGTACGGAAACCGCGAGTACGAAGACGCCCTCCTGGAGTTGAACGATCTCGTCACAGAAGTAGGGTTCAGGCCCATCGCCGGCGGGGCGTTCATCGGCGAGCACGCGTTCGATAGCGAGCTATTCCCTATCGCCACCGGACGGCCCGACGAGCAGGATTTGGTAAAGGCCGCCGAGTTCGGGAAAGCGATCCGCGAAAAGATGCAGGATATTGGCACGCTCGACGAGATACCGCCCCTCGAGGTGCCTGGCAATTCCCCCTACAAGGAATGGCATAAATGGCCAGGGGTATCTCCCCGCACCCAGGAGGCCACTTGCATTCGATGCGCGGCCTGCATCGCCGCCTGTCCGACCGCGGCGATCACAATGAACGAAACATTGATCACGGATACTGAGGCATGCATCGTGTGCTGCGCGTGCGTCAAAGTCTGCCCCACCGGCGCCAGGGTGGCGGAGCACCCACGCATCAAAAAGGCCCAGGCGTGGGTGAGCACAAACTGCCGCGAACGCAAAGAGCCGGAGACATACCTGTGAAAAAGTTCGAGATTACCCCAGGCACAATCTCGGCCGACGAGATTGTCGCCCGCTTGGCCGATCCGGCAGTGGGAGCCATCGCCACCTTCGTCGGCGTGGTGCGCGGCGAGACAGACGGCCGCGAGACGCTGCACCTGGAATACGAGGCCTACGCCGACATGGCCGAGGCCACGCTCACGCAGATCGGCGACGAGGTTCAGGAGCACTGGCCCTCGATCCGCGAGGTGGCTATCGTCCACCGCATCGGGCGGCTGGAGATAGGCGAGGTTGCCACCGTCATCGCCGTCTCCGCAGCCCACCGGCCCGAGGTGTTCGATGCGCTGCGCTACGCCATCGACCGTCTGAAAGAGATCGTGCCTATCTGGAAGAAGGAGATATGGGCAGACGGCGAGGCCTGGAAGAGCGAAATCGCGGGTGAATAGTCCTGCCACGAATTTCACGAATTGGCACGAAGGTGATAGAATAGGTCCACAGCAACGACGACGGGTGCAGGAAAAAAACGAGGTACTATGGCGATGAAACAGGATATCCGCGAGTTTGCACCGACCTACGAGAGCTTGGCCGCGCTCTACCAGGCCATCCGGTCCATCGGCTCGACCCTGGACCTGGAGGAGGTGCTGAACCAGGTCATCCAGGCTGCCGTCGATCTGGTGGATGCTGAGTGGGGCTTTATCGTGTGGGAGCCTGAAGAGGGAACGGCGGTACGCGCCTGTG
>CAZKDJ010000288.1:0-4476 GCA_964551295.1 uncultured Anaerolineales bacterium
CCAGCGTCGTCTTGCCGGTGCCCGGCGGCCCCCAGAAGACGAGCGAGGAGAACAAGCGATCGGCCTCGATGGCCCGCCGCAGCAGCCGCCCCTCTCCGACGATGTGCTCCTGGCCGACGAACTCATCGAGGGTGCGCGGGCGCATGCGCGCCGCCAGAGGGGCCTCGCGCTGAATCTGCTCCTGACGGCTGTGCTCAAACAAGTCCATCGAAACCCTCACGGGATGAAAAACGTATAGGTCCCCGCCAGACTGTCCGCCAGCGGCGCGATGACCTGGGGAAAGAGCCCGACCCCCACAGATGCCGCCACCACCATGATCACGACGGCAGCCGTCAGCCAACCTTCACCCGGGTTCAGCGAGATGACGCTGCGATCCTCCGGCGCGCGCGGACGCATCAGCAGGGCGGAGAACCTACGCCACACGCCAATCATCACACTCACGCTAGCCAGCAGGAGAAACAGTGCCGTCCCCAGGCTCGATGGCGCCAGCGCACGACAGAGCGCCCAACGCCCGACAAACCCGGCGCTGATCGGCAGCCCGGCAATCGAAAGGGATCCAAAGACCACCGCCACGGTGCTCCACGGCGCCTGCCATCCCAACCCGCGCAGATCGTCCGGCACAAGATCGCCACCGCCTCCGCACGCCCGCAGGCCACCCAAACCGGCTGCCATCAGAGCCAGACCAAAAGGCCGCACCGATAACGACAGGAGAACGAGGGACACCCCCAACCTGCTGTTCAGCCCCAAGGCCACGAGGGCCGCACCGCTGTCCACCAGCGCCGCGTATCCCATCAGTGAGCCCAACCGACGCTGGGCCGGCGCTAGCAGCGCCCCGATGATGACCATGGCCACACCAACCCCAGAGAGCAAAGGAGTGAAGAGAGGATGGCTACCGAGCCAAGGATAGGTCTCTAAAAAGTCTAGCAGCAGAAACCAAACCGCGCCATTGCCAACGGTGAGGACGAACGCGCCTGCTAGGGGCAAGCTATCGCCGGCGACGGCAGTCACCCAGGTATGGAAAGGCACAGCGCCCAGCAGCAGTGCGAATGAAATCGCCAACAAGATAGAGGCTGAGGTGAGCAACTCTGTCTCATCAGGCGTGACGGCGTATCGCTCCAGGAGCCAGTGGGTGACCAACACCCCGGGGAGAGCCAGGGTCGTGAACGTCAGATAGCGCAGTCCCCCTCGGGTAGGCGCTCGTCCCTCAGCCTGCAGTGCAAAGACAGACAATGCCGCGGCCATTTCGAGGAACAGGGCCGCATAGATGAGCGGCTTGACCAACAGCGTGGCGCTCAACAGGCTGAGCAGACCCAGCCCCATGGGAAAGAACAGCGATCGCGGAGCAAAGCGCCAAGCCAGGGAAAAGAGACCGGCGGAGGCAAAGAAAAGAAACGCCATGGCCATGCGGTCGGATGGCTCGAAAACCAGCTCGCGCCCGAGAAAGGTCACCGCCTCGCCCATCGCGATCTGGCGACCGCCCCACGCCTGCACCGGCTGATCCAACGGCAAAGTGACGGCGGCAAAGCCCAACGCCAGCGCCGTTCCGACAGCCAGCCACGCCGCCAGCGTAGAGAGCCGGCGGAGCAGGATATACACAATGCCCGCCACCGCCAGAGGGAGAACGAGCAGCAGGAGTGCACCAGAAATCACGACGCGCCCTCCTCGGCAGCGCCGGCCGCCTGAACGGTTCTCAGGTAAGCGGCGGCCAGGGCAATGAGGAAGCTTACCCCACCGAGCAGTCCAGCCACGGCTAAACTCGGCTCCAGGGCCACGTAAAACAGGTCGAAACCGGATAGAAAAGTCAGCAAACCCAACCCTACCTGCATCGGAGACTCGCTGATTCCAATCAGCAGCACCCCCAGCCCGGCCAGCAGATAGCAGGCCAGCGTGATATCACGGGGCACTTCGGTCTCTGGCAGGGGAATACGCAGGGCGGCCGTGTACGCCGCGACAGCGATCAGGATCACGGCCAGAAGATGGAAGGACGCCCGAGCCGACATCACCCAGCGTTGCCAGCGCTGCGCCGGAGCGGGACCCTCGCCCTCTACCGGCTTCTCAAGCACGTCGGCGCGTCGCTCGGTCAGGTAAAACACCATACAGATCAGCCAGCCGATCAGTCCCTTGACCGCAGCCACCTCCATCTGAATCTGCCGGGTCAACAACAGGACCACGAAAAAGTACTGCACGGTGAGGGCAATCACGTTCAGTCGCCAGTCCCGGGCGACGACCAATATCCCGGCGGTGATGAGCAGACCGGCCACAGCCGGCATGGCAGCCAGAAAGGAAATACTCCTCACCAGGTCCAAAAGCGTCGGCATTATTGACTACTCCAGATTAACAGGAGAA
The DNA here is from genome assembly GCA_964551295.1 of uncultured Anaerolineales bacterium. GTDB lineage: Bacteria > Chloroflexota > Anaerolineae > B4-G1 > B4-G1 > JAFGED01. Next base: position 2,347 of record CAZKDJ010000288.1, read on the forward strand.
GGAGGAATATCAACAACGACCACAGCAGCGCCCCTGCCCCGCCCACGACCTCGTCAACCGCACGGAGCGCACTCAACCCTCTCTCCAGCGCACCGACGAGTGCATCGTAGAGCCACTCTAACCGCAGCAGGTCATGGAGCGCATCAAGCAGAAGGGTCATCCTTTGGCGTATATTCTCATCCTGCCAGACCAGCACTCCCCCAACGGATAATGAAACCAGCCATACCAACCACCCTGCCAGGCCCGGCATCGAGAACAACCCTCCCATCGAAGGAGCAGGATTTCCAACGACCAGCAACGGAGGATACCAACCGGACACCAACAGAAGTAACGCCGGAATACCCAGGCTAGCCCCGTACACCGCTAGCTGCCAATACCGGCCGGGTAACGGCGAGATCGCAGGAGTCAGTAGCCAGCGAGTGAGCGAGGCCACCAAGAACAAGTTGCCCAAAAAGAACGCCGTCCCCCACCAAAGCCGTCCCGCGTGTACGATTCCCCCCAGCAAGGCAGACTGGGATACAAACCCCAGCGTGAGAGGAATCCCCAACAGCGCCAACGCTCCGATCAGTGCAGGAATACTCCACCACGGGGCTTCCTGCTGGAGCCCATCAGTCAAAAAAAGCACACTCATTCCCAATGCCCACACCACACAGCCAGCGGTGATGACGACGGCAGCATTCAAGCCGACCAATGAGACGGCCAACAACGTAGCGCCTGTCACCCCCATACTGACCCAAGGCAATATCTTGCGGGGCGACTTGCACGACCAGGCAAAGAAACCTCCCAACCCCAACGTAAGTGCTGCCAAAGGCGGCACCCAAGCGCTGTCAGGAAAAGATCCACCATTCACCATGACCAGCCTGAGACACAACCCCCAGCCAAGAACGGGACTGAGGAGAAACGGCGTAAAAGATGAGGAATCACCGAGCGCATCGGGCGCAGCCAGATGAAAGGGATACACCCACAGACGCAGCACGCCCGCAGCTACCCATAGCACCAGTTGCGCCTCCGTGGGCGTCATCAGCGCCCACAGTGAACTCCTCCCCTCACCGGCTGACAGCAACGTTCCCCCCCACAGGAGCAACGTAGCCAGGCCTCCAAAGATCAAGCCTCGAATGGCCCCTCTGCCCCAACCGCTGACTTTGATGTACGCAGCCGCCAGAACCAGGTCGTAGATGGCCCATCCAACGACCATCGTGAGCGGATTGGCTGCCCACAGCGCCACAAGGCTGGCAGGGAGCAACGTCAACAACACGGCAAGAATCTGCGGCCTCTGTTTGCCTGAGCGGGCAAGCGACATCAGAATAGTGACACAGGTCGCTAACGCTAGTGCAAATGCTAACGGCTGTATCGCGGCGTCGTTCTGCAACATCAGTGTGGTGACGAACAACCGGGAGGGTCGCCATAGGGAGGGTATGTGAACAATTGATCCCATCCACCGCAGCACCAGAATCAACACGGCAGTAGGCACAACCACCCCCAGGGCAATGTAGTGGGCATAGGGACGGAGACGAGGCAAAAGAGAAAGCCCCAGCGTCACCACAGCCCCCACAAGAGGCAAAACAATAATAAAGACAAGAAACGATGGCATAAGACATCAGCGTGCTGGCCTATTCCCAGCACACCCCGGTATTCTAACACACAAGAGAAGAGGCGGCAAACGGGCACCCTGCGGGTGCCTTGGCAATTTCGACTGCGTCGAAATTGCACCTATCGACAGACCTCAAGCACGCAACAAGTCCCCGGGGGCGATCCCCGGAGACTTGTCCTGAATCCAAAAAGAGGGTGATCACTACTTTCTGAGAAAATCCTTCAACCATCGAGAGTGCGCGGGATGGCGCAGGCGGCTGAGCGCCTGCGCTTCGATCTGGCGTACACGCTCGCGCGTCACACCCAGTTTTTTGCCCACCTCCTCAAGCGTGTAGGTCTCTCCATCCACCAACCCGTAGCGCAGCTGCAGAATACGCACCTCGCGTGGGGGCAGATCCTGCAAGATATCCTGCAGCAGCTCACGCAACATTGAAGAAATCACCTCGTCATCCGGAGCAGGGCTGTCCTCATCCTCGATGAAATCACCCAACTCGCTCTCCCCCTCATCATCGGTGGGCATCTCCAAAGAAAGCGGGCGCC
>CAZKDJ010000289.1:0-4462 GCA_964551295.1 uncultured Anaerolineales bacterium
AAGGCCTGCTGCCGGGTGGCGAGGCCCTGCGTCGTCGCACCCACGAGGTGACCCCCAACGCGGTGAGCGTGCGCGAGTATGCCCCCGGCGATCCCTTGCACCGCATTCACTGGATGAGCACGGCGCGAAGGAACCGGCTGATGGTCAAAGAGTTCGAACTGGACCCGCTGGCCGACGTGTGGATCTTTGTGGACGCGAAGAGAGATGCACAGGCTGCGCTGCCTTACTCCCTGCCTGCCACTGGGCCGGACGTCCTGTGGCGGCCCCTGGATGAGGCGGTTCTGCTTCCCACCACAGAGGAGTACGCTGTGACCATCGCTGCTTCCCTGGGACAGTATTTCTTGCGCCGCAAGCGCGCGGTTGGCTTGGTGAGCTATGGCCAATCGCTGAGCGTGTTGCCCCCAGACCGGGGCGAGCGGCAATTGGAAAAGATGCTGGAGGCCCTCGCCCTGCTGCGCGCCGAGGGTAGCCTGTCCATCTCGGCCCTCTCTACAGCTCAGGCCAGACACCTGCCGCGCGGCGGCACCGTAATACTCATCACGCCCTCTGTGCAGCGAGAGGGGGCTTTGGCCGTTGGTATTCTGCTGCAACGAGGACTGCGGGTGGTGGCCGTTTTGTTGGACGCCGCCTCCTTTGGCGGTTCGCCTGGTACGGCGGAACTGGCGGGGGCCATCAGGTTGCAGGGCGTGCCCGTGTACCGGGTGGCGAGTGGTGCAAACCTCGCAGCTGCCCTGAGCGGGGAGGTGGGGACCTCGTGAGGATGGAGCCTTCGACCCCGGCCCGCTGGTGGGATCTTCCCGCTGCCTTGCTGTTGATCGCCGTCCTGACCACGGCCGCCGGACGACTGGTTGTTACCCAGTGGAGCGATCATCTGAGCATCGTCCACACCCTGGCTTTCCTGGCGGCCCTGGTTGGCCTGGCGCTGGGGCAGAGTCGCTTCACCTGGCGCGTGGCGGTCGCCTTTGGCGCGGTCTACGGTTTGTTTCTCGTTCCCTGGCAGTTGGGGCTGGTGCTCGGCTATGGCGCTCCTTGGAACGATCGAGTGTCCTATCTGGCCAGCCGGATGAGCATCGCGTTCGGTCAACTGCTGCGGCATGAGACTGTGTCGGACCCGTTGCTTTTTCTAGCACTGGTAGCCTGTCTCTCGTGGGGGCTTGGTGTGCACAGCGGCTACGCTCTGGCCCGCCACGGCTCCCCATGGCGGGCCGTCCTCCCGCCTGGGGCGGCGATGCTCATCGTCCACGAAAGCGACGCTGCCGTGCAGGGCCGCATCTGGATATTGGCCGTCTATCTCTTTTTCTCCCTGTTGTTGCTGGCGCGCATAGCCTACGTGAGGAACCGCGCTCGCTGGCGTAAGGCGGGCACAGCCCTGCCGCCCTACCTCGGCCTGGAGGTGGGCCAGGTTGTCCTGCTGATCGTCGCGCTGCCGGTTTTGGTCGTCTGGGCCACACCTGTGCTGGTTTCCTCCGCCGTGCCTGTCGTCGAGCGGGCGTGGGAGGTAATCATCCGGCCCTTGGAGCCGGTGGGCGAGTTCCTGGGCAATGCCTTTGCGTCCTTTGGAGGTGAGGGGCGCGGCGTGGGGAGCTACTATGGCGTGTCCCTGGCCCTGGGGCGAGGGACCGCACTTGGCGACGCGCCGGTGCTGCACGTTTGGGCGCCCTCTGCCTCTCCCCTCGCAGGCATGCGTTACTATTGGCGCGCGCGCGTCTATGATCGCTATGCCGGCGACCAGTGGGTCAGCACGTTCGCCGACAAACAGTCCATCCAGCCTCCCGCTCTCGATCCTATCCTCGACCCGCAGCTGCCTCAGGGACGCCTGGCGGCGTCCTTCATATTCACTTCCACCGTCGATCTGGTGACCCTCTACGCGGCCCCGCAGCCCTTGTGGGTCAGCCGGCCCGCTCGGGCCGACCTGGCCTACAACCCTGACGGCACCGCGGATCTCGCGGCCTTGCACGCCACGCCTCGTGTGAGCGCTGGAGAGGCCTACGCGGCTCGATCCTCTCTCAGCGCGGCCACGATGGCGCAACTGCGCGAGGCAGGCACTGATTACCCGGTCTGGGTCACCGAACGGTACCTGCAACTGCCTCCCACGGTCACCCCGCGCACTCAAGAGCTGGCCCGTGAGATCGCCACTGGCTTGGATAATCCCTACGACATCGCCGCTGCCATCACCAACTATCTGCGCGCCAACATCGAGTACGTCGAGACCGTCACCCCTCCCCCAGAGGGACAGGATCCCCTGGACTATTTTCTGTTCGACTCGCGCCAGGGCTTTTGCAATTACTATGCCTCTGCTGAGGTCGTCCTTTTGCGTTCCCTCGGCGTTCCCGCCCGCCTGTCTGCCGGCTTTGCTCAGGGTACGCCTCAGGGGCAGAGCGGTGTCTACGTGGTGCGCCAGCGCGATGCCCACGTCTGGCCTGAGGTCTACTTTCCCGGCCTGGGCTGGATCGAGTTTGAACCCACCGTCTCGCAGCCTCCTCTCTCCCGCCCCTCAGGCGAGGAACAGCCACAGACCGAGGCGGAGGCGCCTGTGCCCGGCGAGACTGAGGAAGAGACGCGCGAGGGGGACGATCGATTTGAGGATCGCTTGGAGGAGCTCCTGGCCCTGGGAGAAGAGCCGTCCGCTGCTCCTTCCGCGGTTCAGCGGCTCAAACGCACGGCCAATTGGGCCTTGCCCCTGGCCCTGGGGTTGGGGCTGGCGATGCTCGCCTGGCGTGTCGGTCGTCGTCGGGGATTGCCTGCGCTGCCCGTGTTGCTGGAGAGGGGTCTGCGGCGCTATGACGTAAAGCCGCCCTCTTTCCTGCGCTGGTGGGCGATCTGGGCGACGCATACGCCCGTGGCGCGTGCCTACTTGGCGCTGAACCAGGCCCTGGTGCGGATGGGAGCTCCCCCCGCTCCCTCGAAGACGCCGAGTGAGCGCGCTGTCAATCTGGCCCGCTTGCTTCCCACCGCCTCCGTCCCAATCCAGCGCCTTCTAACCGAGTATCACACCGAGGTCTATGGCCCTAGCGGCGGGGATGTGCGTGTCGCCCGGCAAGCCGGCCGTGCCATACGCGTGCTGTCCTGGCGGACTGTCGTCAGCGCCAGGGTAGAGCGCCTGCTCCGCCCCTTGACCTTTGTGGTCCGCCGCCTGACAGTTTCTCACCACAGCCGCTGGTGAGGCCCGCGGGGGTTCAGCACGCTGTTCAATCCGTCGGCCAGCAGGTTCCACCCGATGCCGAAAAAGATCAGGGCCAGCGTCACCGGCAGGTAGACCCACCAGTATTGGACCAGGTTGCCGTTGGGTCCGATGATCCAATCCCGGCCCATGGCCAGAAGATGGCCCCAGGGCGACCTCGCCCCGATACCGACGAAGGTGAAGGCCGCTCGCAGGATGACCATGCCGCCGACGTCACGCCCAATCAGCACGACCGCCGGGGAGATGGCGTTGGGCAGCAGGTGACGCAGGATGAGGCGCAGGTGCCCCGCGCCGACCGAGCGGGCGGCCTGGACGTAGGCCACCTGCTTCAACTTGGCGATCTCGGCGTTGACCATCCGCACGTAGGACATCCAAGAGAACAGGATCAGCGTCAGCATCACTGGCCCTACGTCTAGGGAGGATAACAGGCTCTGGAGCGGCGTCATCGGATCCTGCGGGTTGACCGGGTACAGAACCAGGCGGAACAACGCCGCGCCGGCGATCACCGGGAAGGCGAGAAATGTATCGGTGAGCCGCAGCGTCAAGCGATTGACCAAGCCCCCAGCGTAGGCGCTGACGGCGCCGATCGAGATGCCGACGCATGCCGTCGTGAGGGCGACGGTGAGGCCAAAGCGCAGCGCCGAGCGCGTGCCCCAGACGAGCGTGTAAAAGACGTCCAGCCGACCAGGGGCAGTTCCCAGCGGCAGGCCCGGCTCGGGCGGCAGCGGGATGTGCCTGGACGTGGTGGTGTCGACGGAGGCCACTCGGAACGGACTGGGATTCTCTGGATCTTGTGGCGGAGCCAGCCGCGGCGCGGCTATGGCAACAAGTGTGTAAAGTGCGATGATCGCCACGGCGAGCAGGTTCTGGATGCGCGAGAAGAATCGCAGTAAGCTCTTCATCGCTCTGCAATCCCCTCTCGAATCCTCGGATCGACGATGCCCTGGATCACATCTAAGGTGAACATCAGCGGCAGCACCAGCAGGACGCTGTAGACTGCAAAGCCCATCGCAGCTGCCGCGCCCGGAGTATATGCCCAGGAGAGAGTCGCCAACTCAGAGATACCGGGGAACTGGAACACGATCTCGACGACGAACACCCCCATAATCAGGGAGGCGGCCGAGAGGGCGGTGCTGTTCAGCCCAGGGATCATCGCGTTGCGCAGCGCGTGTCGCCAGACGACGGTTTGTTTGGGGAGGCCCCGGCCTCGCGCTGCCGTGATGTATTCCTTGGTGCGCTCTTCGATGATGGCAGCGCGCGTCACGCGGCCCAACGTGGCCC
>CAZKDJ010000290.1:0-4384 GCA_964551295.1 uncultured Anaerolineales bacterium
CGACGTCGAACAGGCCAAAGAACGCGCCCTCCAGCACGCCCAGCGCGCACGAGACGGCTTCTCCGGATGCGGCCAGTGAGGCATAGTAACACTGGCTGGGGATGGTCTTTAGGATCTCGCGGTGCGTCTGGTGCACGTCCAGCGGGGCCGACTTGAGCTGGCAAAAAATGGACAGCCATTCGTCGAGGGATGTTTGGCGCACGTGTTGCGACGACGTTTGGACGCTCTGACTCAGATCGAGGTGCAGCACGAGGGTCGTGTCGATCCGCTCATAGCCGCGCGCCTCCAGAATACCATCCAGGTCGGCGGGGGCGAAGGGCGTGATGCGAAAGAGCGGCGCGAGCCCTCTCTCCGCGTAGCGCGCCTTGCAGAAGGCGATCTTTTTCCGCGTGTCGATAGAGGAGGGATAGAGCGCATTGGCCGAGTTGGCCCGCTTGGTGTATCCCTCGGAGAATCGCAGCACCCAGCCGTCGTAAAGTATCTGCTGCAGAGCGGGCCAGGCGTTCAGTCCGGCTTCTTCGATGCGTCTGGCGAGCAATGGAATCTCCTCTCAGGTGCCAGGCACTTTAGAAGTGCCTGGCACCTGACCTGACTAACGTCCGGATGACGCAGCCGCTTCGATGCGCGCCTCCAACTCGGCCAGCGCCTCGGGGTTCGCCGGCAGCGGCTCGGGCGATCTAATCGCCGGGACGATAAAGGCATCGACCAAGTAGCCCGAGGTCGTCCCGGAGAAATCACCGGTGATGACGACCACCAGGTCCAGGTCCGGCACGACGACGATGCGCTGACCGCCATAGCCCAGCGCCGCGTAGCCACCATTAGCCAGCCGCCACCACTGGTATCCGTACTGCGCTGGAGTAACGGACGCCTCAACCCAACCCGCCGGGACGACCTGCTGCCCCTCCCACACGCCGCCTTGCAAGTAGAGCGTGCCGAACTTGGCCATATCGCGCGGAGATAGGTGCAGGCCGCCCCCTCCAAAGGCGACGCCCTCCGGCGCAGACGTCCAGTACCATTGCATAGGGCGGACGCCCAGCGGCTCAAAGAGGCGCGTGCGGGCAAACTCGTGCGTCTTCATCCCGATGGCCTGCTCCAGGATGGCGGCCAGGAGCTGCGAATCGCCGGTGCTGTAGTTGAACGTGGTTCCCGGTGTGGTCGCCATGGGCCGGTCGAGGACGAACTGCACCCAGTCACGACTGCGCATCATCTGCATCAATATGTTGTCGCGCGAGCCGTACGAGACGGACGATTCAGGCCAGTCCAGTCCGGAGCGCATGCGCAGCAGATCCTCCACCGTGATCTTGCGCTTGAGCGGACTGTCGTTCTCGATCGTGCGGTCGGAAAAGTAGTCCAGGGCCTCGTCGTCCAAATCGAGATACCCCTCGTCGACCGCGATGCCGATCAGCGCCGAGAGAAAGCTCTTGGTGCAAGAGGCCAACGTGTGTGTGCGTTCCCGGTTGTATGGCCAGAAATAGGCCTCTGTGACCATGACGCCGTTTCGGATGACGAGCACACTGTGGACCTCGACCTCCTGGTCGGCGATGTAGTCGAACATCCTGACCAGCGTCGCCGAGTCGACCCCCTGCTCCTCGGGCGTGGAGATGCGCGTGTCCCAGAAGGGGATGGGCGTGGGGGTGGGCGTTGGCCTGGGGGTGGCGGTCGGCGTCGCGGTGGGTGTCGGCGTCGCCGTCGCCGTTCGCGTCGGCGTCAACGTTGGCGCCGACGTCGGTGAAAGGGTCGGCGTCGCCGTCGGCGGGATGCAGGCAGCCAGAAAGGCGGCGAGCACCCCCAGGCAGAAGAGGTGCTTGACACGCAGATGGGTCACTCGATCGCTTCCTCAAGCAGCGCGCTGGCTGTCGCCTGGTTCATCTGGCCAAAGACCGCGCCGAGCAGATTGCCGTTGGCATCGGCGGCGGTCAGGCCCTCGACCTCGCTCGCTTGCAGCGCCGCCAATCCGGCGGCCGCTGCCTCTGTGCCGGGATATTCGATCAACAGCAGGCGCGCCGACAGGCCGTCGATCTCGTACCGGCCCAGGACGCCATCGGTATCGGGGTTCAGCCCGAGAATGTTTTCGCCGCCCAGCCAGACCTCGTTCTGGATGGAGAGCTCCTGGTGGAAAAAAATGGCGCTGCGCGGGACTAGCCCCTCGGCGGGCAATCGATCCACCAGTGCGGGCCGCTCGCCGCCGGCAGGCAGCGCAGCAGAAACCGCTTCGCCAAAGACCTGCAGGTCGGCGTCGGGGAGCGCCTTGCGGGCAAAGATCTGTGCCACGTAGCGATCCTGCCAGAAGGCAAGCCGCCGCCCAGAGTCGCCATCCCCTTCGTTACCCACGGCGACGGGCTCGCCGCCGACGCCGGTACTAAAGAGACCATAGGCGCTCGCAGCGTCGGCCAACTGCCAGATCTGGATATCCAGCACGACCTCGTCCGCGTTCTGGTAGCGCCACACGGCCACCTGCTCGAAACCGTAGACGAAAAAGAAATCGGCCTGGCCGTCCACCAGGTTAAAGATGGTTTCACCGTCATAGACCTCCAGCTCGCCCTGGGGCATCCAGCCAGCGATAGCGTCCGCGTCCGGAAAGGCGTCGGTCAGGGGTGATGAGGGGACGGGATATGCTGTCGGTTCGACCGTGGGCGCGGCGGTGGGTTCCGGAGGAGGAAGGATACAGCCAGATAACAGGACGCAAGAAGCAAGAAGCAGAACGCAAGAGGTCAATTGCACGCGGGACGATTTAAACATCCATCTCCTCCACCTCGACGCTACCCAGATCCAGCGTCCCCAACCCCATATCCGCCGCGGCCTGGACGTAGGCGATGTCGGCGCCGGTCAGGCCGAACAGGGTGGCAGCGTAGGCGTCGGCGGCGACAAAGTCGTGGCTGGCGATGATGGTATCGGCCTGCTGCACATAGTTCAGGCTGCCGCCCGTGGGACCGCCGGCGGTCATGATGCGCACGGCGTCCACCACCGTCAGCGTCGGGCGGACGAGGCTGGCCAGGTCAGCGGCGCGCTGCCCCAGGTTGCTGTGCATCTGGTTGGGCTTGGTGATCACTCCTAGCAGGTTCTTGATGCCCAGGCTGAGCCGAACCAAGTTGTGGGTCTTGGCGATGGGCACGTTGATCAGCACGTTGGTATCAAGCACGTCCTGATACACCTCCCATTCGGTGAGATCCAGGCCCTCGGGAATGGGGGTCGTGACGAACTTGACCGGGCTCATCACCTCCATCACGCCCCCGGCGGCCTTCACCGCCTGACCGATCTCGCTCACCTCGTAGGCCGCGTCCGCCGGGATGCCAGGGAAGGGCGTGTCCATCACCCGCACGCGCCGCGCCCCGGCCTCCAGGCACAGGGCGACCAGCGTAGCGACGACGGTGGGATTGGTCGTGGCGGCGTACTCGGGCGTGCGGTAGTTGACACACACGTTGGGCTTGACGATCACATCATCTCCGGACTTGACAAAGCGCGCCATGCCGCCCAGCGCGGCGATGGCGGCCCGGGTGATCGCCGCCGGGTCCCCACCGCGAGCGACGGCCAGATACGCCTGGTCGCCGGTCGGGGCGGGCGGCGTGCGGCGCCCGGTCTCGCCTGCAGGCGAGGTGCAGCCCGCGCCAAAAAGCGCCAGTCCGGCTGCGGCTGCGCCGCTCAGCTTCAAGAACTGTCTTCGAGTCAACTTCCTCATGCTACACTTGCCTCCGATTAAAAGATAAATCTCCTGCGGCATTGCACTATACCTCAACCCTGCCTAACGGCAAGTCCGCAGGAGGCTTGATCTATACATTAGACTGTTTTGATGGTGTCATCTTACCTCTTCGCCAGCAAGGAATCGTGGTGAGCAAATTTATCCCAGATTTACCTCTACCAGATCGATGTTCTCCGGGTCGTCCGTGCCCAAGCCTAGCTCGGCCGCACTCTCCAGGCATGAGGTGGCCATCTCCCGGAGCGCCAGGAGCGATGCGGGACTACCTCCCGCATCAGTCAAGAGACGGTCGAGCATCTGCAACGCCATCGTATCGATGGCGACCGGGTCAAAGCTCACCAGGATCGAATCCCCCGTCCAGTCTGAGCTCCAGTAAGGGTACGATCCTCGGTACTTTAGGCATGCCGTCAGCGCGTCGCCGATGATCAATCGCGTGCGATCCTTGATCGGCGGCAGCGCGTTGAGCTCGGCTATCGCATTCCCAATGTTGCTGTGGAGGAGACTGGGCGCGCTGATCGAGCCATAGTGGTTCTTCATCGCAAAGGTGATTCCCGAGATCATGTGCGTTTTGAGCACCGGCATGTTGATCAGGGCGTCGCACGCGAGCAGGATGTCGCTCAACTCGACGTTCCTCCCCTTGACCGTCCCCTCCTGCGTGTAGTTTGACTCGGTGCCGTAGCAGCGCACGCC
>CAZKDJ010000291.1:0-4353 GCA_964551295.1 uncultured Anaerolineales bacterium
TCGTGCTGAGCAACGAACTCGTCTCCCCCTCGCAAGAGCGAGACACTCTCACGCAGGTGCTGGTCGAACACACGCCCGATTCCACCGATTGACACCCCGCCGAAAATGGCGCACGAGAACTATATCCCATCCGCCATTTTCGCCGGGGCCAAGGCAGTGGCCATGCCGCTGGAGGAGCCTGGCTACCGGCTGAACGCCGACCGGCTGGCGGCTGCTGCGCCTGGGCGACGCAGGCCTGCTGATCGTGGACCTATACCTGGGCCCGTGGCTGGATTGGACGAGTGAGGCAAGCGCCCATTTGTTGGAATTGGAAAAATGACGACATGGCCGACCTTGCGAAGGTTACGGAACACCTGGAGAATGACGCTGCTCTAGGAAAACGGGAGCGTCTTTGATCTCAAACCCACTTCAACACTTTCGCAAGGTTTTCCCTATAATCTTTACTCCTCGGAGATGGTGATTGTGTCGATAAAGTCGCCGACGGCGACGGACTTGACGACGTCCATCCCCTCGGTCGCCCGGCCAAATGCCGTGTATGCGCCGTCCAGAAAAGGCGTCGCTGCCAACGTGATGTAGAACTGACTGCCGCTGGAAGCCCGGGTCGGGTTCACCTGATCCCCCTTGCGAGCCATAGCGATGGCCCCCTCGACGTGGGGCAGCTCGATCTCTGCCGGCACGGTATAGCCCGGACCGCCTCTCCCGTTGCCCAATGGATCTCCCCCCTGGATGACGAATCCTGGCTCCACGCGGTGAAACGTCAAACCGTCGTAAAACCCCTCCCGCGCGAGGAAGACAAAATTGTTGACCGTCTGCGGCGCGGCACCAGCATCGAGCTGGACGACGATATCCCCTTTCTCGGTCGAGATCGTAGCTGTGTAGGTCTTGGTGGGATCGATCTGCATCTCGGGCGGCGCGCTGTACATCATGCTGCGGTCTAGCGGATTCTCGTGCATTGCTGGCTCCTTTCAGGATCACTCTTCAATTATGGTGATGGTTTCGATGACGTCACCGACCTCGATGGCCAAAACCACGTCTATTCCCTCGGTCACCTGGCCAAACACGGCATGGCATGACACAGCAGGATCGGCGCAGTTCTTCAGATTGCCATCCTCATCATAAGCATCCAGCCAAGGTGTGGACACGTGCGTGATGAAAAATTGGCTGCCATTCGTGTTGGCCCCAGAATTAGCCATCGAAAGCACACCAGGGCGGTCGTGCTTCAACTCGGGATGGAATTCGTCGTCGAATGTATAGCCCGGTCCCCCACTCCCCGTGCCCGTCGGATCGCCGCCCTGGATCATAAAATCCGGGATGACGCGGTGGAAAGTCACGCCATCGTAGAACCCATCGCGAGCGAGAGAGACAAAGTTGTCGACCGTGACAGGCACCTTATCGGCGAATAGCTCAAGGACGATATCCCCCTTAGCTGTCGAAATGGTGGCATAGTATTTCTTCTCAGGATCAATCTGCACCTCGGGCGGCGCGCTGTGCTTGCCTGGCCCCACGGTAAACCAGAGCGCCACAACTGCGACGACCACTATAACGGCCACCCCACTGCCAATCCACCACCGCCGCCTGATAGAGACAGCCTGGGTCTCGGCTTGCTTTCGCTGCTGCCTGGCCTGTACCGACGGGGGAACGTACCTCTTCTTGAAGCTTTTCTTCCGTGACATCCAATCTCCTTTTCACATTTTTGAGCGAATTACAGTATACTACACATAACATGAATTGCAATCCCAGTCCCACAACTCCGAATAAAATCACACCCGACAGCGTTGAAAAGATAGAAAGGACAGCTAACGAGGTGGGCGAACGGCCAAGACCGACAATAGAAATCGAACGTGACCTGATCGTCCAGGCCCAACGGGGAGACCGCCAGGCCTTTGGTGAGCTGATTCGTTCTCATCGAGAAGGAGTCGTCAACGTGGTTTATCGAATGTGTGGAGATGCAAACCTAGCGGAGGATGCGGCGCAAGAGGCCTTTATCCGCGCCTGGAAGCATCTCCCCAGCTACCGGCCGCGATCGCCCTTCCGCAATTGGGTGTACCGCATCGCCAACAACGCGGCCCTGGACGTGCTGCGCCGCCAGCGCGAGACGGTGGACGTAGATGCGTTGCCGCTGGCCAACTCCGGTGCAAGCCCAGAGGCCACGGTCGAAAAGGAAGAGCGGGCCGCGCGCGTGCGGCAGGCGGTGCTGGATCTACCGGATGCCAGCCGCGCGGTGCTGGTCTTGCGCGAGTACGGAGGGCTCTCCTACAAAGAGATCGCCGACACCCTGTCCATTCCCATCGGCACGGTGATGTCGCGTCTGAATTACGCCCGCAACCGGCTGCGCGATCTGCTGTCCCCTTGTCTGGAGGATATATGAACGGACACGTGACACCCTGGCTGGCGGCATACCACGACGGCGAACTGCACGGGCGCCGCCTGCGACAGGTCGAGGAACACCTGGCAGAGTGCGCGGCCTGCCGCGCAGAGCTGAAGGAGCTACAGAGCCTGAGCGCGCTGCTGCACGAAAGCGCCGCCGAGGGCCTTATGCCAGCGGAGCGCTTCGTGGCGCAGGTCGGTCTGCGGCTGCCGCGCCGCCCGACCAAGCCGGCCTGGCAGCGGACGCTGGAGACCGGCTGGCGGCTGGCACCTGCCGGACTGGTCGGCGTGTGGGCCTTTGTCCAGGCGGTCTTTATCGTGGCCGGCGTCGTGATGATCGCACTGCAGGTGTACGGCGTCGACGTGCTGGGCTTGCAGCAGCCAGCGCACCACGAGACGTGGCTCACGGCGGCCCTGAGTCTGCTTGGGGCGAGGCTCGGCGACACCACCCTGACCATCCTGAAAGCACTGGACATGTTGAGATGGGGCTTGACGTTCTATCTCACGGCCACCTTGGCTATTGTCCTACTCTACTGGAGCTGGCTGGCCAGCCTGTGGGCGCGCCGCCAGCATCAACAACTGCAAGCACAAGCAAGTTAACGTATTGAGGAGGCAAAACGAAATGGATCACTTGAAAATTCTGAAACGAGCGTTCAAAATCACCTGGGACTACAAGGCGCTGTGGATCTTTGGCATTATCCTGGCGCTGACCGTGGCCGGTTCCAGAGGCATACAAAACAATGGAGGCAACCAAGCGCAGTACACTACGGATCAAAATGACTTTCAAATCCAGGAGGGAATACCCGACAGCATAGAGCTTCCCGACGGCAGTGAGGTCGATGTGCCAGAAATCCTCCAAGAGGTAAACACCTGGATCACCATCGGCGCGATACTGGTAGGTTGCTGCTGCTGCCTGGCCATCGTCTGGATCATCGTGGGGACGGTGCTGCGCTACGTGGCAGAAACGGCGCTGATACGCATGGTGGACGATTACGAAGAGACCGGCGAAAAACGCGGCATACGCCAAGGGTTCAGGATGGGCTGGTCGCGCGCGTCGTTCCGGCTCTTTTTGATTGACCTGCTGTTCTTCGTGGCCGGCTTGGTCGTGGTCATCCTCATGCTCATCCTGATAGCTGCGCCGGTCGGATTTTCGATCTGGATGTTCACACAGGAAGTGATCGTCCTCGGCATCATCAGCGTCATCTTCGCCGCGGGCCTGTTCTTCCTGACCATCTTTTTCGGCTTCATCGTCGGCGTGGTGATCGAGCTGTTCAAGCCCTTCTTCCAGCGGGCGTGCGTGCTGGAGGGCCTGGGCGTGGGCGAGTCGCTGGCGCGCAGCTCTGATGTGATGAAGCACCACTTTGTGTGGGACGTGGCCATCATGTGGTTACTCGTGATCGGTCTGAAGATCGGTTGGATCGTCGCCATGTTCATCGTCGGGTTTCTGCTGCTGCTCGCGGCGCTCGCAGTGGCCGCCGCCCCGGCCCTCATCATCGGCGGCCTGACTGGCCTGATATTCGGCTGGATCGCCGGGTTGGTCATGGGCATTCTGATCGGTGGTTTGATCTTTGTCGTCCTGCTGTCCGCGTCGACGGCGTTCCTGGAAGGGCTGCGCATGACGTTCCTGTCCACCCTATGGACGCTGACCTACCGCGAACTGCTGGCCATCGAAGGGCTGCAAGCAAAAGAGATACCGCCCTGGGAGGCAGAATACGAGGAGGAAGAGGATTCCCACAAGCTTCAGTGATCGTCGCCTTACACGTCAAGACGGCCCCCGCCCCTGGGGGGGCCGTTCTTCATTCCAATTGGTAGCTGCTCACCCTCCCGCAGGTTTAAGTGCAATTTCTGGGCCGAAAGCACACCGCAATATCCAATCTCAGTAGATCCATTTTCGTCACTCCGAGCGGAGCGAGGAGTCTCCCAATGTAGGACGGAGATTCTTCGCTACGCTCAGAATGACGGTTTCGCAGGTGATTTTCATCAACA
>CAZKDJ010000292.1:0-4255 GCA_964551295.1 uncultured Anaerolineales bacterium
CTGTCAGGTTGTTAATGTTCAATAGATTGTGAGAGGTATTTTATACAAGGAGGAAGAATCACTGTGAAGAGTTCTAGCATTCGCGTCTTGATCGTGGAAGACGACGCGCTCACTCGTGCCGGTATCCGAGATTACTTGCTCAGCCAGAGAATGCACGTTAGTGAGGCATCCAGCACTGCCGATGCCCTGCGGCTGGTGGAACAATGGTCCCCACACGTGGTCGTGCTGGATATCGTGATTCCCCCACGCTGTGGTGAGAATGTCGACCTGAACCATGGCGATGGTATCCGCGCTGCCCGACTGATTAAGGAGCATGATCCTGACATTGGGATCGTACTACTTTCCAGCTACCCTGTCTACCGGCCTGAGGTGCTCGATCTTGCTGCCCAGGGATACGGGGGGGTGGCCTACCTATTCAAAGGCGAGAGGACACCGGGCGAGCTGAGAAGTGCAATTCAGCATGTATCGAAGGGCGGACTGGTATTCGCTCCTCAGATAGGCCAGGATGAGGGACACGGCTCAGATGAGACCAGTCGCTCACTGACCGACTTGGAGCGCGATAAAGTCGAGTATGCTGTCAGCCAGATGAGCGAATTGACAGAACGAGAGTGGGAAATTGTCGAATTGGTCGCTGCCTCACGCACCAATGCGGGGATTTCCAAGGCTTTGCACATCACGCCCAGTTCGGTACAGTCCCATCTGAGCCACATCTACACCAAAGTGATCTCGAGTGAGAACGCGAGGGGAGCGTTGCTGGATAAGCGCGCTTTGCTAGCCAAGGCCTATAGAATCCACCGAAACAGACATGGGCAGGACCGAGGATAGTGAGATAACACATATGTCACGTTGGCTAAAACCACAGGCTGCGCTGGCATGGTTTCGCCGACTAGTTGTGGCTGTCCTGCTTTATAGCTCCCTAGTCATTCTGTTCTCAGTGGCATCCCTCATCGTCTTGCTGAACCGGCCCTACGGAGGCTTCCTGTGGACCTGGGATAACAGTCATGGCCACTACAGGGTTGACAACTACTCTCTCGAGGAGAACTCAGGACCCGGGCCAAAGGGAGATAAACTCCAGCCAGCGGATTTGATATTGGACGTAGATATCAATGGCTGGAGCGAGTCATCGCCGTTACAGGTGCGTCAACGGGCTCAGAATTTGTACGATTCTGCGGCCGCTTTCTGTTCAGACACCTCATTTGCAAAGTTGCCAATCGTGCGCTACCAGGTCGAACGGCGAGGGCAAGTGCGCAACATTGAAGCTCCGATACGTTGTTTTCACCTTGGAACCCTGCTGCGGTTTACAGCGATACCATCTTCGCTTGGGTTACTGTTCCTAACCCTGGGATGGTTTGTCTACTGCGCAAGCCCGCAGCAGGAACTTAACCTGACGTTCGCCCTCTGCACCGCCTGGACAGCGAACATCGTCGTAACGCAAGGCGCGGATATACCAACTCCCAGATCCTCACTAGGTCTGATGTTTGCATTGGCTGTTACCAACCTCTCACCGATTCTCATGGGTGCCGCATTTTACCACCTCTTCACCATTCTCCCTCGTCAGCACCCTTCACACTGGCTGTACCGCACGCGCTGGCTGTGGTATGGCTTGATTCCCGCAGCGCTCGTTGCACTGGGCACAGTGCGGTTCCAACTTGGTGCAAGCTGGCAAGAACCTGTGGGGGTTCTCGACCGCATTGCCAGTTGGGGTGCTGGCCTCTATATGTGGGGAGCCGCGATCATTGCCGTCGCGCGCTACGCACGAATCTACATCACGACCCGCTCCCGCCAGGCAAAAGAGCAGGCCAAACTAATCGAACTGAGTATACTAGGGGTCTTGACTGGGCTGCCGTTTGTGGTCGCTCAACAGGAGCCCCGCTTCATGCTCCTGCGCTGGCTGCCGATCAACCGCCGCGTTTTGCTATTCTGGCTGCTACTCCTCTTCATCGGGTTGGCATTCGCCATTCTGCGTTATCAGGTATTTCCAGGGCGTGTTCAGGGCCTTAACATCTTGATCACCCTGGCGGTAGCCATCGGCATAGCGCTCTTTTCGTCACCCATCCTACAACTAGAGGAAGAAAAAGGATTCGTGGTGCTGCTGATAGTGCTGATCGGCATCAGCCTCTTCTGGGTAGTGCCGAGCCCTTTGCATCGCGCCCTGCGTCGGTTTGCTTTGCCCGGCAGCATCGAACGTGAACTCCTCGAGCGATTCAACACCGACATCCAAGATATATGGGATCTGGAAGCCCTGCCACTGGCCATCGTTCAGTCGTTGGAACGTCACCTTGAGCTGAGCTTTGCTGCCCTTTGGCTGGAGCGCGAACCGGGCGTGCTCGCCCTGGAGGTCTACACCGATCAAGCACCTGCTGCTGACCTGCCTGATGAGATTTCGACAAACGCGGCCGAGCAAGATGAGCCAACGCGCGTGAAATCTGGAGTCCTGGCGAAGACAGGCTGCGGGATTATGCTGCCGCTAAAGACAAACAGAGAGTGGATTGGACTGGTTGGGTTGGGGCGACGCTGGACAGAAGAGGTGTTCGACGAGAGCGACCTGGGAACTCTAGGCGTGATGGCCAACCAAGCAGCACTCACTCTCCAAACCGCGCAGCAAATTCGGGCTCTGAGATTGGTGCCTTTACAAATCGAAGATGCGCATTTGCACGAGCGAGAGCGCATCGCGCAAGAGTTGCACGACTCCACCCAGGCTCAACTAGCACAACTGGTCTTTGCGCTGGAACGGGTGCGCGGTCAGCTACATACCAAGCCCGCCCAGGCTGAGAATTCACTCGCCAGGTGCATGCAAGATGTCAATCAGGCAGCACAGGGGCTGCGTGCTATCCTACGCGATTTGCTCCCGGAACGCTTGGTAGGGCGAACCTTGTTGGTTGCTTTGCAAAAGTATGTCGAAAGCGCTCGGACGCTCCACGAATCCGTAAGCATAAACCTGCAAATGGATTCGAATATAGAAAGCAAGCTGTCTCTCAATAAGCAACTGGCCCTACTGCGCATCTGCCAGCAAGCGCTGGACAATGCGCTATCCCACGCACAGGCTCAGTCAATTTGCATTGTCTTGAAAGCTACGCACGACCGCGACAGAGTCGAGTTCTCGATCATAGACGATGGACAGGGGTTTAGCCGACAACCGGCGGGCAATCTTGTAGGACAAGGACAGCATGGCCTATATATCATGGAGTCACGTGCACTCCAACACGGAGGACATCTAAAGATAGAGTCCAGACCCAACCAAGGAACGGTAGTCAAGGGTTACTTGCCTGTTGGAAACTGAAGGCGGAATTTTGCTTCCACACATAGATCGAGTATCCTCTATTCTCCCAGGCGTTCCAGGAACGCCCGCAGGTTCTCTGCGGTCACTGACTTCCACTGTGCCTCCAGCTCCCACGAGCGCAACAGGCACCGCACCTGGCATGGTCAAAAACCTCCATCCGTCGGCTAGAAATCAGTTAAGGCGAGCGTTTGGAGATCCCTACCAACCGTAGTCGTGGTGTAAACCTGTGTTGGCTACTTATCTCATCCGCCCGGGTTTGGCAAGTGGAATCGGGCTTTCCGTCGACAGCCCTAGGTTTTCTCGGTACCTGTGCTGGCCACTTATTCCTTCCGCGGATGTCACTTGCCAAGAGTTCGAACGGACGTATTATTCGGCCATGACAGGTCGGCACAATTGAGCTAGCTTGCGGTCCAACCATACCGTCTCTGCTGCAGCCAGAACCCGTCCATAATCGAGTGCCAGCCGCTCTCCCAGAACCCTGTCGTCGCTCGTTGCTTCACCAACTTGCTTCAATGCAGTTTGATAATCAGCGAGTTGCGAACGCCGCTGCTCCAGATGGGTAAGCAGAGTCTCACGCGAGAGATTGCCGGCGACCATCAAGTGCATCAAGAATGTCTTCAAGGATATATCGGCATTCATTGACTCGTGGATCCACTTTTCCAGCGCTTGCCGCCCTACCGCTGTAATGGTGTAGACCTTGCGCGATAGCCCACTCTCGCCCTCAAGAACTTGCATAGTGAGGCATCCATCCTCCTGTAACGTATGAAGCGCAGGATACAGGCTGCCAAAGCTGGGACTGTGAATCAACCAGCCAAAGCTTTCAAAGCAACGTTTGATGTCATACCCCGACATTGGTTGTTGAGCTAATAGCCCCAAAACAAAGTAACGGTAATTCATAGCATCATCCCCCAACTTGACTCCTAGCTCCGTCTTCCTTCAATCTGTTTCTTCATCGCTATCCTCTTCGACTACAGA
>CAZKDJ010000293.1:0-4217 GCA_964551295.1 uncultured Anaerolineales bacterium
AATGAAGCCATACCCTTTGCCCGCGTTGAACCATTTGACGGTTCCGGTCTCTCTTTCTGTCACTTTTTGTACTCCTTAAACTGGAAAAATTTGACGCCGCGTCGCAGTAGATAAAGAAAAAGACCGCCCGGTAAGTTGGACGGTCTTTGGTCACATCTACAACAACTCACTTCGCCTTACAAGCATTCTACCACCCTTTCGCCAAAAGTCAAGGCGGTTTTGGGTCGCGCAACGCCTGGCTGCTGCTTTGCGGCGGCGCAAACTCTCTTCCTCAGGTGCCACTCGGTAGGTATACGCGTACCCGCACCTGCGTGCCGCGACCTGGCGCGCTCTCGATTTCTAGTGCAGCGCCTATTTGGTCAGCGCGCTCCCGCATAGAATGCAGGCCCAGGTGGCCGGGGTACTCGCCTTGTGGGTCAAAACCCAAGCCGTCATCGTGCACCTCCAGGGTGATGATTCCATCCTGGGCCCGCAGCCGGAGCGAGATTCGAGTGGCCTGGGCATGTTTGACGGCGTTGTTCATCGATTCGACGGCGATGCGGTAGAGGGCTTCCTTTACGTCGAGAGGTGCTGAGGGTTCTTCGCAGAACACGGTCTCCACCGCCAGGTGGTATCGGGCAAGTATCGCCTCTGCGTGCCTGGAAAGCGCCGCCACTAATCCTTCCTTCTCAAGGGCGTCAGGATGTAGTTCAAAGATCAATGCTCGCATCTCGGCCAAGGCCGCATCGGCCAGGGAGAGCACGTACTCCAGTGGTTTGGCCGCCCGGACGGGGCCTTCCCGTTCCAGGAGCGCGAGGGCAGTGTGCGTGCCCAGGGCGATGCTGTAGAGCGCCTGGGAGACCGAGTCGTGCAACTCGCGCGCCAGCCGCTGCCGCTCCTCCATCACGGCCAGTCGCCTGGCCTGCCTGTACAGGCGGGCGTTTTCCATAGCGATGGCTGCCTGGTTGGCAATGGCCAACGCCATCGCGGCCTGGGAGGACGTGTAGGCATGGGGCTGGTCGTGTTCGATGCTCAGTGCGCCGATCGTGTGTCCCCCGGCTATCAGCGGAATACCCATCCAGGTGCGGACGGTGCTGAAATCGCCGCCGAGATACCGGGCAACCTGCCGATAGGTCTGCGCCAGCGGCGTGTCGGCCTGTGTGTCGCCGACGATCAAGGTTTCGCCCTTTGTCATCGTAGCCCACAACTCGCCCCACTGCTCGACCGACAAACGGCGCCGTGCGGCTGTCTCCTGTGAAGCCGGCCCGTTGTGGCAGACAGTCCGCAGTTGCCCATCCTCCAGGATCAAGATGCTGGCTGCGGCATACTCGATAATCCTCTCCATCTCTGTCAATACCCGCTCCAGCAGTTCCTCGAAATCCAACGTGGACGTCATCTGCTGCGACACCCTGAGAAGTGTCGTCAACACCTCGGTTCGCTTTTCGACACGTTGCTCCAGTAGGTGTTGCGCGCGCACGTGCTCGGTCACGTCCCGGGCGACGGCCAGCAAGTGCGGCTGGCCGTCATAGGAAAACGAGCTTCCCTGGATCTCTATGTGGAATGAGGTGCCATCCTGCCGCAGCGCTTCTGCCTGCATGACCAGCGGCTCTCCCGCTTCAACGCTTTCCAGCAGCATTGCGAAACGTGCGTGATAGGTTGGGTGGATGAAGGTGGTTAAAAGTAAGCCAACGATCCCTTCGGGGCTTTGACCGTACATCGCGCAGGCGGCGGGGTTGGCCTTCACGATCCGCCCATCCAGATCGCTGATGATCAATCCATTGGCTGTGGCATCAAAAATGTCGCGCTGTTGTTCCTCGCTCTCGTTCAGCTGCTCCTCGCTGGTGTGGAGCGCGTTCTCGGTGCGTGCGTGGGCCCGCAGCTCGCCGCGCACCAGGAAGTAGAGCAGCAGTGTGATCACGATGAGGAAAGTCAATTGCTCGACGGTTTCTACAACAAGGCGTCGGTCTGGGCCTGGGACGAGAATCGTGATAAGCCAGCGGGAGAGCAAAATCTGCAGGCTGGCAACCAAGGCACAGAGGATGGCAACACGCAGGGAAGAGCGGGACGGCTTGAGGCGCTTCACTTCACAGACCCTGCATGATCCAGGGGGGCCAGACCGATGCGGGTGGCGTGCAGCGCGGCCTGGGTGCGGCTGGAGACGCCCAGCTTGCCGAGGATGTGGCTCACGTGCGTCTTGACCGTCTTTTCGGCGATGGATAGGTCTGCGGCGATCTCTTTGTTGGATCTTCCTCGCGCCAGCAGCCGCAGCACCTCCGTCTCGCGCCCGGTCAGCTTCTCCGGGCTCTCGGGAGCAGGGACCTCGCGTATCAAACGCTCCGCAACCTGGGGCGAAAGCTGCACCTGTCCGGCGGCGGCAGCTTTCACCGCCTGGCACAGCGCTTTGGCGTCGGTATCCTTGAGCAGATAGCCGGTGGCGCCAGCGCGCATCGCATCAAAAACCATGGCGTCCTCCAGTACGCTGGTCAGCGCGATCACCTCGACGTCGGGCAGTTCGCTTCGAATGGCTTTCGTTGCGGCGATGCCATCCATCGCCGGCATCAAGAGATCCATCAGTACCACGTCGGGTTTGAGTTCGCGGGCCAGGCGCAGCGCCTCGGCGCCATCGACTGCCTGGCCCACGATCTCCAACTCCGGGTCAAGCTCCAGATACATCTTGAGCCCCTGGCGAACGACTCCGTGATCGTCTGCAACCAGGATACGAATACTCATAATCCCTCCCGATACATCTCTCCCCATTCTGTGAAAAGATACATCTAAAGTCTGAGAGAAAACCCATCGTTTGGCCGATGCCGCCACCAGCCCATTGGAGTATATTATAGCACAGGAGTCGAGGCGCTTCCAGAAGCTTTCCGAAACGACCCCCGATCGGGCTTGTGCCAAAAAGCCCAGGAGATAATGGTGGTAAAAATCCTGCTGGTCGACGACCAATCCGCAGTGCGCGACGGGCTGCGGATGCGCCTCGAACTGGAGCCCGATTTGACCATCGTCGGGGAGGCGGGTGATGGCCTGGAGGCTGTCGCGCTGGCGCAAACGCTCGCTCCAGACGTAGTTGTGATGGATGTGGAGATGCCGGGCCTGGATGGTATTGAGGCTGCAAGGCAATTGCAAGAGCGGGCCCCCGGGATGGCTATCGTGATGCTCAGCATTCACTGTGATGCAGCCACACACACGCGCGCGCGTGAGGCCGGTGCGAGTGCATTCGTAGAAAAGCGTGCGGCGGTCGACGTCCTGTTGGCAGAGATTCGTAGAGCAGCATCAGTTTAAGGAGTACCTAATGAATATCCTTTTAGTCTATCCCGAGTTTCCAGACACGTTCTGGAGTTTCAAGTACGCGCTCAAGTTTGTGCGCAAGAAGGCATCCCTGCCCCCCTTGGGATTGCTGACGGTGGCGGCGATGCTGCCGCCGGAGTGGAAAAAGCGCCTGGTTGACGTCAATGTGACCAAGCTGACGGCCGGGGATTTGGAGTGGGCCGACTATGCGTTTGTCAGCGCGATGACGGTGCAGAGGGACTCGGCGCGTCAGATCATCTCTCGCTGCAAGGAGGCGGGCGTCAAGGTCGTCGCCGGCGGGCCTATCTTTGTCAGCGAGTACGAACAGTTCGAGGAAGTGGATCACTTTGTGCTGAATGAAGCCGAACTCACGCTGCCCCTTTTCCTGGCGGACTTGGAACAGGGACGAGCCAAACGCGTCTATGCGACGTCCGAATTCGCCGACATGTACACGACGCCGGTTCCCCTCTGGAAGTTGGTCGACCTGAAGCGGTATGCCTCGATGTGCATCCAGTTTTGCCGTGGCTGCCCGTTCAACTGCGAGTTCTGCAACGTGACGGCGCTGTTTGGCCACCGCCCGCGCACAAAGACCGCCGGGCAGATCATCGCCGAGTTAGATAGCCTCTACGACTCAGGTTGGCGCGGGCCGGTTTTCTTCGTGGACGATAACTTTATCGGCAACAAAAAGATCATCAAGTCCGAATTGCTGCCTGTGCTCATCGAGTGGCAGAAGGGCAAGGAGGATGTCCCATTTAACACCGAGGTTTCCATCAACCTGGCCGACGACGAGGAGCTGATGCAGATGATGGCCGAAGCGGGGTTCAATGCGGTGTTCGTCGGCATCGAGACGCCGGACGAGGACAGTCTGGCCGAGTGCAGCAAGCGGCAGAATGTGAATCGCGACCTGGTCGAGGATGTCAAGTGCATCCAGCGGGCCGGCCTGGAAG
>CAZKDJ010000294.1:0-4168 GCA_964551295.1 uncultured Anaerolineales bacterium
ATCTCATAGTTCTACCTCCACGATTATACCATGTCGCCATATTGAGAATTGCTGGTGATCAAGTTGCCCGATTTGAGACCTTGGATGTTCGACATAACCCTACCTCAGTTTTTCGCTGAGTATACCATACCCCCAGATCTAGGGGGTACCCCACGAAATCCTGGAGAGCCCGGAAATTCAATCAGAAATGAGCGAACGTCCAGTATACACTTGGAAAACAAAAAAAACGCCCTGTTGGGCGGAGCCTCGTGCGTCTGGCCAACTCGACACGCGCCTCGATCCTACCAGAGCAACCTTACAACGACAAATTGTAGCGCTCGCCCTGGCCAGGTTGGAACCGCAAAACTCAGTCGTTCCAGTGCAGCACCAGGGCCAGCATCTCTTGGAACTCCCACAGGCTCTGCTTCTCGATCAATCCCTCGACGTTCAGGTCAACGCCGCCCTCGTCGATGACGGGAACGTCTGCGACGTTCCCAGAAGCAGCGTGCCCCGGTCGTGGCCGCCGAGGAAGCACACTTCCTCGATGGTCAGCCAATCCGGGGCAAAGGCCCAATCTATGCCGGTCGCGGTCACAGGAGGTCGGTTTTCCATTTCTCCACACAGGGAGAACGCTCTCCCCTTCCATTCCCTGGGGCGCTAAGTCCGTTGCCTTACCACTTGACCACTCCTCAGGGTGAGATGCCCAATTTCAGCACCCGCAATCATTATACCATTACTCACCATTTTCGCCACTCTCCTTGTTCCTGCCCTGCCTGGATGTGTATTTGGGTCAACCAGGCCAGTCACCCAGGAATCGCACATCCAGACCCGTGTCCCCAAAACGGCGCACCAGGGCCTCGTCGGCGGTTACGAATGGCAAAGACAATTGCTGCGCCAGGGCGATGTACGCCGAGTCGTAGGCGGTGCTGCCGTGCTCTACGGACAAAGCCAGGGCCATTTCGACTAGAGCGGCAGTGGAAATGATCTGTAACGGCAGTCTGGCGAGATCCGCTACATTCTGTCGGGCTGCGTCGGCAGAATAGCCAAAACGCTGCACGTACTTCCACAGGATGTTGGTACACTCAATGAAGAACAGATCAGGTACATAGAATCGGTTTGGTGGATCATCCGTCAGATGGGCAAACAATGCATCGGTACGATCGGAAAGCGGCTCGACGAGGAATAGTTTGATACCCACACTTGCATCGATGATGCAGTCAAAGCGCCCTTCTTTCATCGCTCTCGATCCTCGCGCAGCAGGGTCGTGCTATCAGGTGCACCTACTGAGGCAGGTTCAAAGAAGCGACGGCTGCGAATCGTCTCCAGGGACACTGCTGCACGATCGATCTCCTCTACGACCCATTCCAGCAGAGTAATAACCTCTGCGCTCAATGAGCGGTGTTGTGTCTCGGCCCGCCGCTTCAGACGCATATGTAGTTCCTGAGGAACATTTCGTACATGAAGAATAGACATACTATCACCTCCTGCTCCCAGTATACTGTATTTGGTTGCAAAATGCAACCATTACAATTTGATGATTACCCACACTACAAGTGGTCGCAAATTCCGCTCAAAGCATAGCGACGTGCAACGCGCCTCTCATGGCACGTTACACGTCGCGTCGTTCGATCACACTGGGCCCGCTTGCCTTACACCTTGAAGACGTAAGCGAGCATCCCGCAAAAGGTACGGACCCGTTTTTGAACGCGGTCTAGTTTCTCAAAACCAGCGGCAGGTAGACGCGATGCTGAGTCATCACCCCGCTCCATACGACGGTATATTCCCCGATCTCGGGCAGATAGGCGGCGTCGAGAAATTGTTGATCCTCATCGCCCGTGGCGATGAGGATCGTCTCCGACGCGATCACCACGCCGCTGCCCGTCATCCGCCGCCCGCGTATGTCGCCAGGACCACCTGAGACTGCCCGGTATTTCCAAACGATCAGGTATTGATCTTTGTCAGGGTCGTAGGCGCCGACTCCATGGGCCTCGTGCTTTGTGTTCAGGTGGGTGATCTTTATTGGGTCCTCCATGATGCCCGTGGCCGACACGTGCCGCCCCCAGACGTTCCAGTAAGCTGTGCGCGGCAGAGCTACTGGCCCACGTCCTGTGCCACCCCGCCGCTGATGAGGAGATCGAGGACAGGGCAAAGCCGATTTTCGCCAGGTTAAAGCTCAAGCTTGCCCCCGCCGCTCTGGCCGCGGCCCAAGAGAGAGGAAAGGCGGAAACGCTCGATCATCTGGTGAGCGTTTATCGCGGCGACGCGCGGGGTTGACCCTTTCCCCTATCTCCGGTACACCTGTATCGCCGCCTCGCCCATGGGACAGTGCTGCTCGCAGATGCCGCAGCCGATGCAGCGGTCGAGCAGGACGATGGGCCGCTGGATCTCTTGGCCAAAATCATCGGTCAGACCCGTGTCCTCCAGTTGGATCGCCTTCTCGGGCAGAGGGCACATCTCCTCGCAGACGATGCAGGGAGTTTCGTAGGCCCACGGCAGACACCGGTTCCGGTCGACGACGGCCATGCCGATGACGCGCGTCTGCTTCTCCGCCAGACCCAGGGGCGGGATGGCGCCGGAGGGACAGACTTGGCCGCAAGCGTTGCAGCCATAGTCGCAGTAGCCCAGGCGTGGCACCAGGCGCGGCGTCCACAATCCCTCCAGGCCGGCCTCAAAGAGCGCCGGCTGCAGACCGGCAGTCGGGCAGACCTTCATGCACTGGCTGCAGCGGACGCAGCGGGAGAGGAACTCATCCTCATCGTCCACGCCAGGTGGGCGAATGAGGCGCGGGTCGGGATTTTTGGCCCGCGCGTCGGTGCGCAGCAGGGCCAATCCCACGGCGCCGATGCCCAGCGCGGCCAGCACCTGCCGCCGCGTGGGATCGTAGTCTTGGACAGGGGCGGGACGCCAGCGCCATTCAAATCCAATGCCGCTTTCGGGACAAGCCGCCAGGCAATCGAGGCACACGGTGCACTCGGAGGGGACAATCTCGTAACCCGAGATGGTGTCGATGGCGTCCAGCCGGCAGTCGCGCACGCAGTGGCCGCAGCGGCTGCACGCCGGTTGGATCACGGGGCGCAGCAGGGCCACCTTGGAGATCAGCCCCAGCAGGCCGCCCAGGGGACACAGATAGCGACACCAGAACCGGTCGGCCAGGGCGTTGAGGGCCAGGATGCCGAGGAAGAGCAGAAAGATGAGCGCGCCCCCGCTAAAAGCCGGCTGGACGACGGGCAGCACGGGGCCGCGCAGCACGCGTTCGATCCAGTCGATAGCGGGGCGCAGGAAGGGGATGGGATACAGGGCCTTTTCCGTCGCGGTGATGGCCTGGTTGAGGGCGGGGATGATGGCCGTCGTCATCGTGCGCGTGAACAGGGTGATGGGATCAAAGATGAGCAGGGCCAGGCTGCCAAAGAGCGCCATCGTCAGGATGAGGAGCAGGAGGATGTACTTGACTGAGCGCCAGCGTGGGGAAGGAGACCGGAGATTGGAGATTGGACGCAGGCGCACCCACCCCAGCAATGTGCCCAGCGGGCAGATCCACCCACACCACACCCGCCCCAGGAGCAGCGTCAGCGCCAACGTCACAATCGCCAGGGCCATCCGGGGGATCCAGGCCCGGCTGGCGATCATGGCGCTGAGGGAAGCCAGCGGGTTGAGCCGGAAAAAGAGATCGGCCAGCGGAAAGGCCGCCCGTCGCTGCAGTGCGGCAAAGAGCAGGTAGATGTAGAGGACAAAGGCCAGGGTCTGGACGGCTTGGCGTACCCGCCGCCAGCGTGGCCACGTCATCAGCTTTTTCATAAGCTAACCATCACGTCACACCCCGCAGCAGTTGCTTCAGGCGAGCAATTCGGACAGGATCTCTTCCCAATACTTGAGGATCAGCCAGTGGCCCTCGCCGGGGACAAATTTGGCCTGGCAGTTCGGAATGGCCTGCGCCAGATACCGCGCCGCCGATAGCGACACGTTGGCGTCGTCCTCACCGTGCCACAGGTAGACGGGCACGCT
Organism: uncultured Anaerolineales bacterium; assembly: GCA_964551295.1. Lineage (GTDB taxonomy): Bacteria > Chloroflexota > Anaerolineae > B4-G1 > B4-G1 > JAFGED01. Next base: position 3,982 of record CAZKDJ010000294.1, read on the forward strand.
GATATCCGCAGGCGCAAAGCCCCAGGGCCTGGAGACGATGATCGAGTCCCGTGCAAAGCCGCGCATGCCGGCGCGGGTGGCCTCCAGGTAGTGTCTCAGCAGCATGGCCTTCATCTCCGGGCGGGAGAGAAGGGCGCGGTCGGCGTCCGAGTTCCCCGAGAGCATGCGCTCGTAAAAGCGCTCCGGG
>CAZKDJ010000295.1:0-4131 GCA_964551295.1 uncultured Anaerolineales bacterium
GCCGCCCAACTATTGTTTATCCTCGATATCTGCCGGAAAAACTGCCAAAAGGCATTTTCCCTGTGCGTTCTGATGCATAAACCCCTTGTCGGGCGTCTTATCAGGCGTTTTTCACGTATAAACCGCCAGGTTACGCCCGTCCGCGCCAGTCACTGCGCCACCCGCACGATCACCGTCGCGATGTTATCCACCCCGCCGGCCTCGTTGGCCGCCTCGACCAGCCGCTCGCAAGCCTCCTGGGGCGAGGTGGACGTGCGCCACACCTGCCATATCTGCTCGTCGTCCACCATGCCGTCCAGGCCGTCGGAGCACAGTAACAGCGCCTCGCCGGGCGCCAGCCGCCGCTCGTACACGTCGTTCTCCACGCTGGCCTTGTCGCCCACGACGCGGTAGATGACGTTCTTCTGCGGGTGGTTGGCCGCCTCCTCCGGCTTGATCTGCCCCGTGGCCACCAGTCGCTCGACCAGCGAGTGATCGACGGTCACCTGCGCGATGCCGTCGGGTTTGAGGTGATAGGCGCGGCTGTCGCCCACGTTGGCGATGGTGGCCGTATCGCCCACAAAAAGCGCCATCACCAGCGTGGTGCCCATGTCGGTACCCGCCTCCCTACGCCGGTCGTAGACCGCCTTGCTGGCCGCCTGAGAGGCCTGCGTGAGCCACTCGCCCAGGTCGGGCAGCGGCTCGCCGGCAGCCGCAGGCCGCAGCACGTCCCGGATCGCCATCTGCGCGACGGTGGTGATGGCCGCATGGCTGGCCACGTCGCCGGCCTCATGCCCGCCCATCCCGTCGGCGACGGCGTACAGGCCCACCGTGGCACTCTTGGAACGGAACACCGGCGTGAGATCAAGTGTCAGCAGGCTGTCCTCGTTCAGTGAGCGCTCCTGTCCCACGTCGGTGCAGTAGCCGACGACAAGCGTGACGCTGGCCGGCCGGCGCAGCTCGCGCAGGGCCTCCTCCAGCGCCGCGCCGAAAGCGGCCACATCGGCAAACCCTTCGGGCAACCCCAGCGCCCGGTCAAAGACGGCGGCCGCCGGCTCTGAAAGATCGGTCCCTGGGACGTACTCCGACATCCCCGTGGCCAGGGTGAAAAGCGCCGAGGCCAGCCCGCGCACATCCTGCGCAAAATATCCCGACGACTGCGCCCGGGCCTCAGGCGGAATGACGTAGGCCATGCCAAGCTGCGCCCAATAGGGCGATCCGCCATCCACCGCCAGGTAATCCAAGCCCCCGCCTCCCAGGGTGACTTGGTGACGGTGCAGGTAGCTCAACGCGTGGGACAGCGATACACCCCAGGCCAACACCTGGCTCAGCTTCTGCGGCGTGGGGAGTGATGTCGCCGGCTGCGGGGGGAATTCCGGCCCCACCAGGTAATGGCGTGGCGCGCCATAGGGCGCCTCGACAAAGACGTCGTGGGGGAGCAGCAAGGCGGGGCGCGCCAAGCGCATGGCCAGCAGTTGAGCCTCCGCCGCAAAGGCCTGCTCGTCGGCCCGCTCCAGCGCCAGATAGCGCATGTACAGCGGCTCGAGGCCAGAGACGTCGGCCCCGCAGAAGGCGCAGAAACTCTCCTCAGGATCGGACGTCTCGTGGCAGTTGGGACACAGGTTGACGGGCACGGTGTCCTCCACCAGGTACAGATTCGACTGCTCATCGGAATTACGGACCTCCAGGATCACGTAGCGTCCCTCTCGCAGCAAGGCCCCCTCCGGCAGGGGCGCGAAAGCCTCGCTGGCCTCTGCCAGCGGGCGGGTGTCGGTCTGATCATCGGGCAGAGATGCTTGCGTACCGTTCGCCCCGGCCGAGTTCTGCGTCGCCAATACCGCACCGCAGCCCTGGCAGAAACTGGCGTCGCCCCGATTGTCATAACCACAGTTTGGACATTTCATCACGCCGCCTCCCCAGTACCGATGTGGAACACAAATTCCACCCCGCCGATACGCAGTTGCCAACCATCCTGCAAGCGATTGTGACCGGTGCGCCTGCCGTTCACCCAAACCCCGTTTGCCGAGCCCAGATCGTCGATCACCCACTGGCTCTCCCGCTGATACACGCGGGCGTGATGGCGAGAGACCGTGTCCCAGCCGACCAAGTCCGGAGTGATCACCACCTCGTTATCCGGCGCTCGACCGATCGAAACGCCCCCCGGCTTGAGGGAGAAGCGCCGCGAGCCGCCAGCGGCATCCGCGCTCTCCAGGTACGCCTCGGGAGCCGCTTCGGGACGTGAACGTGGCGGCTGGGGCTTTCTCCGCCGCAGGGCGACCAGAAGCAGCAACACGATCAAGACAGCTAAAACCAGCGCCAGGCACCCGCCGACCGCCAAGGGCCACCTGCTGACGAGGACGGTCTTGAACTCGGGAGGCAGCGGCAGCCATTCCAGCGGCGCCGCGGTTGGGGTCGGCAAAGGCGTGGGAGTAGGCGCAGGCGTAGGCGTCGGCGCTTGCGTAGGCGTATCGCTGGGCAGGGCTGAGGGCGTGGCTGTCGCCGTGTCAGTCGGCGGCGGCGGTTCCTCTGTTGGTGCATGGGTGGCCGTTGGCATAGAGGTATCCGTAGGCAGCGGAGTGACGGTCGGAGAAGGGGTCTCGGTCGGCGAAGTCTCCGTCGCCGTAGGAGCCGGAGCGCTGGTGAGCGTCGGCGTAAGCGTGGGCAAGACCGTGGTAAAGACCGCCGCTCGCGGCTGTTCGATGCCCACGTGCGTCGAGGGAGCAGCCCGAGCAATGCGAAGGGGCAATAAAACCACGCCCACCAGCAGGAACAACGCCAGTCCGACTACAACGAGCAGGCTCATAATTGGTTTGTGCGTCATGGCTCCCCCTTTGCAGGCTCGGTGTGTTACCGGCTCCTCAATCTTGCGAAACACAGGCTCTAAAGAACAGGGCAGCACATCAGCGAAACGCCACCGCTTACGGCTGCCCACAGACATCTTTCAAATCGCATCGCCAAAAGCCCGAACAAGCTCAAATGGGACTCCTCAACCCGACTGGACTCTCATCGATCGCCGGTTAAACGCCGTCCGTCTGGGCAGGGGAAGTAAAACGTCATCCATAGTTTACTCAATTTCTCTCCAAGTGCAAATAGCACACCCGCGCTCTTCCCCCTTTGGCCCTCTCAGTGTAAAATAAGGCCCATGCGTATCCGATACCTCAGCCTGACCAACTTTCGCAACTATGCCCGCCTGGAACTGGCCTTACCCCAGCGCCCGTTGCTGCTCTACGGATCGAACGCCCAGGGCAAGACCAGCCTGCTGGAGGCGGTCTACCTGCTGGCCACCGGTTCCTCGCCCCTCACGTCGCTCGATCGCCAGATCGTCAAATGGGAGGCTGATGACGAGGGCTTGCCCTACGCCCGCGCGTGGGCCGAGGTGGTGCACCGTGCACGTGTCTTTGAAATTGAGATTATCTTGGAAAAGAAGACAGTCTCCAACGACACGGTGCGAACGCAGAAAACGATCAAGATCGATCGAGCCCGCAAGCGGCGCGCCGACCTGGCCGGGCTGCTGAACGTGGTGCTCTTTATGCCCCAGGACGTAGAGATCGTCTCCGGGCCGCCAGCGGGCCGCCGCCGCTACCTGGACGATACGCTGTGCCAGGTGGACAGCGTCTACTGCGCAGCGCTGGAGCGGTATACCTCGGCGCTGCGCCAGCGCAACGCCGCCCTGCGCTACCTACGGGACGAGGGCGGGGATCCATCCCAAATGGAGCCTTTTGAAGAGATTCTGGCCCGCGAAGGCGTTGTCGTCGCCAGTGGCCGCCGCGAGCTGGTAGCCGCGCTCTCGCAGCGCGCCGCCCGCATCCACCAGCAGTTGACGGGCGGCACCGAGTGGCTGCGGCTGGCGTACCAACCCAACTTTGACCCCGCCGCGCCGCCCGAACTGGAATACCAAATTGGGTTGGGTCTGCACTATGCGGGTCCTCCCAAAGGCATCGCGGCAGACGATCTGGCGCAAGCCTTCCGCAAAACGCTCGTCGCGCGGCGGCAGGACGAAATCGCGCGCGGCACGACGATCACCGGCCCACACCGGGACGAGGTATGCTTCGTCGCCGGAAGTCCCGCCCAGGGCACGCACGAGGTCGACCTGGGCACCTACGGCTCGCGGGGGCAGCAGCGCACGGCAGTGCTGTCGCTCAAGCTGGCGGA
>CAZKDJ010000296.1:0-4121 GCA_964551295.1 uncultured Anaerolineales bacterium
GAGTGGGGCTTTATCGTGTGGGAGCCTGAAGAGGGAACGGCGGTACGCGCCTGTGCCGTGCTATCGCCAGAGGATATCGACGACCCCGCCCTGGATCTGGCCCTATGTGCCACGGAAGCCCACACCGGCCAGACGCCCGCGTCGCGCCCCTACATCGTCCTGCCCCTGTGGTCGCCAGAGGGAACTATTTGCGCGCTTTACGTGGACAGATCGCCCGATCAGGAGCCTTTCTCAGAGGCCGATCTCAAGTCGCTGGAGGCGTTCGCCGGTCAGGCCGCCGTCGCCGTACAAAAGGCTCACGCATTCGAGGAAGCCAAGACGACAGAGGCCAATTTCGGGTCGCGGATGGCCCACGACCTGCGCCTGCCGGTCACGTCTCTACGGGGCTATGCCGACATGCTGCTCAAAGAGGCCGTCGGACCGCTGACCGACATGCAGCGCCAATTTCTCTCCATCATCCACGCCAACACGTACTATCTAGAGACACTCACCTACAACCTTTCGGACATGGCCAAGATCGATCACGAGCGTATGCCCCTCAACCTGGGGCGGATCAGCCTGAAAGACAGCGTCGACGAGGTGCTGGACAAGCTGGGCCCCAAGATCGAGGAGGAAGAACAGACGCTCGCGCTCGACCTCCCCACCCTGCCCGACGTCACCGCGGACAAGGCCAGGCTCACCCAATTGGTGCGCACGCTGATCGAAAACGCCCATCTCTACACGCCTGCCGGGGGCAAAATCACGGTGACGGCCCAAGAGCAGGACGGATTCGTGCGCCTGACCGTCACCGACACCGGCATCGGCATCAGCCTCGAAGACCAGGAAACCCGCCTGTTTAAAAAGTTCTTCCGCGCCGACGATTCGGTAGTACAGGAACAACGCGGTGGCGGCAACAACCTGTACGTCGCCAAGCGCCTGGTCGAGTTGATGGGCGGCGAGATGGGCGCGGAGAGCGAGCCAGAGAAGGGCAGCACCTTCTGGTTCACCCTGCCGGTGGCAACAAGCGAATAAGCCATCATTGGACAACCTTCTTTGGAACGCAGATTTTCGCAGATAAACCAAGTACTACGTTCATCTGCGCCCTATGGAAAAAGCACCATGTCAGAACCCATGCTAACCGTCGAACATGCCCTCGAACGCGTGCTGAGCGTGTTCCAGCCCCTGGAACCGGAGCGTGTGGACATCCTCGACGCGCTGGGCCGCGTGCTGGCCGAGGACGTGCGCGCCGGGGAGGACATCCCACCCCTCGCCAATTCCTCAATGGACGGCTACGCGGTTCTGGCCACCGACACCGCCGAGGCATCCCCCGACCACCCCATTCGCCTGCATGTCGTGGGCGAGATCGCCGCGGGCTACGTGCCGCAGGCAAAAGTCACGCCCGGCACAGCGGTGCGCATCATGACCGGTGCGCCGCTGCCGCCCGGGGCCGATGCTGCGGCAACTGCTTCAGCAGTTGCCGTGGTCAAGGTCGAGGATACGGCCTCTGACCAAAACTGGGTCGATATTTACACCGAGGTCCCGCCCGGCAACTACATCCGGCCCGCCGGAGAGGACGTGCGCCAGGGCGAGCTCGTCCTGCCCAAGTCCACCCACCTGCGCCCGCAGGAGATCGGCATGCTGGCCACGCTGGGGCACAGGCAGGTGCTCGTACACCGCCGCCCGCGCGTGGCGATCTTGGCCACCGGCGACGAGGTGGTCGAGATCGACCAGCCCCTCGCGCCGGGCAAAATCCGCAACGCCAATTCCTACTCCAACGCCGCGCAGGTACTCGCGCACGGAGGCGTGCCGCTGCTGCTGGGCATCGCCCGCGACAGCGTAGCGGACCTGACGGCCAAGATTCGCGCCGGGCTGGCGCAGGGCGTCGATCTGTTCCTCACCTCCGGCGGCGTCTCGGTAGGCGATTTCGACCTGGTCAAGGATGTCCTGGCCGCCGAGGGCGAGATCGCCTTCTGGCGCGTGCGCATGAAGCCGGGCAAGCCGCTGGCGTTCGGCCACATTACCTCCCCCCCGCTCGCGGGGGGGAATGAGGGGGGGCGAAGCGTCCCCATCCTCGGCCTCCCCGGCAACCCCGTCTCGGTAATGGTCTCTTTCGAGATGTTCGTCCGCCCGGCGCTGTGGAAGATGTTAGGGAGAACCGACCTGGCACGCCCCACCCTGCAGGCCACGCTGGTGGACGAGATCGCGCACAAGGACGAGCGCCGCCATTACGTGCGCGTGCGCGTCGAGGCGCGCGATGGCGAAATCCGCGCCCACCTCACCGGCGAGCAAGGGTCCGGCATCCTCAGCTCAATGGTCAAGGCCAACGCGCTGGCCGTCATCCCCGAGGATTGGGATCACGCCCCCGCCGGCGCGCGGGTGCAGGTGATGATGCTCGACTGAGCCGCCACTAGACCTCCGAGGTTTTGAGAAACCTCGGAGGTCTAGCTTTACCTTTTGCCCCAATCGCTTATAATTTAAAAGGTATCCCCCAACAGGAGGCGCGGTATGGGCATCACCTACGACGAAGCGCAAAGAATCTTTCACCTGGATGCCGGCGACTCGAGCTACTGCTGCCATGTCGCGGGCGACGGCTACCTGGCCCATCTCTACTGGGGCAAAAGAATACGTCCGGCCAATCTATCCCGCCTAATCAGTCCGCTGATCCGGGCGTTCGCCCCCAACCCGGACCCCGTCAACATCCTGTTCTCCCTGGATACCTTCCCGCGCGAATACCCGGCGTACGGCAACACCGACTTTCGCCACCCCGCTTTCCAGGTCCAACTGGAGAACGGCTCCACGATCACCAACCTGCGCTACGCCGCGCACCGCATCCTCAAGGGCAAGCCCAAGCTAGAGGGGCTGCCGGCCACCTATGCGGAGCGCGACGACGAGGCCCAGACGCTCGAGATCGAGATGGTGGACGCGCTGACCGGGCTCAAGGTCATTCTCTCCTACACGGCGTACGAAGCGTTCAACGCCATCACCCGCTCCGCCCGCTTTGTCAACGAGGGCAATCAGAAGCTCACACTCCTCAGCGCCCTGAGCGCGAGCGTCGATTTTCACGATGCCGATTACGAACTTTTGCACCTCTCCGGGGCGTGGGCCAGGGAGCGGAACATCGAGCGCCGGCCATTGGCTCCCGGCATGCAGTCGATCGAGAGCCGGCGCGGTGCCAGCAGCCACCAGCAGAATCCCTTCATCGCCCTCCTGCGCGAATGTGCCAGCGAGGACCACGGTGAGGTATATGGCTTCAGCCTGGTCTATAGCGGCAATTTCGTCGCCCAGGCCGAGGTCGACCAGTATGCCACGACGCGCGTCTCGACGGGCATCAACCCGTTCGACTTCACCTGGCTGTTGGAGCCGGGGCAGTCGTTCCAGACGCCGGAAGTGGTAATGGTCTACTCCGACGCGGGATTGGGCGGCATGTCGCGCACCTACCATCATCTGTACCGCACTCGGCTGTGCCGAGGGGAGCATCGGGACAAGGAGCGCCCCATCCTGGTCAACAATTGGGAGGCAACCTACTTTAACTTTACCACCGATAGCCTGGTCAAGATCGCCGAGATTGCCAGCGTGCTGGGCATCGAGCTGTTCGTCCTGGACGACGGCTGGTTCGGCAAGCGCAAGGACGACACCAGTTCGCTGGGCGACTGGGTCGTCGATACGAACAAGCTCCCGGGCGGCCTGGGAGAACTGGCCGACCGCGTGCGCAGTCTAGGCCTGGAGCTGGGCCTGTGGGTCGAGCCGGAGATGGTCTCGCCCGATAGCGACCTGTACCGGGCGCATCCCGACTGGTGCATCAGCGTCCCCGACCGCAGCCGCTCGGTGAGCCGGAGCCAGTTGACGCTGGATCTATCGCGCCAGGACGTGCGCGACGCCATCCTGGATATGCTCATGCGCGTGATCTCCAGCGCGCCCATCAGCTACGTCAAGTGGGACATGAACCGGCACATGACCGAGATCGGTTCGGCGGGTCTGCCACCCGAGCGGCAGCGGGAGACGGCGCACCGCTATATGCTGGGCCTGTACCACATCCTAGAAGAGATCACGGCCGCCTTCCCCCACATCCTGTTCGAAAGCTGCTCCGGCGGCGGCGGGCGCTTTGATCCGGGGATGCTGTACTATATGCCGCAGACCTGGAC
>CAZKDJ010000297.1:0-4095 GCA_964551295.1 uncultured Anaerolineales bacterium
AGATCGACCTGATCAAGCGCGACCTGCGGCCCGCGCTGGAGGACGTCGAGCACAAACTGGGCCGGACTGTGATCCCCATCTCGGCCAAGACCGGCGCCGGGGTGGGAGACAAGCTTCTGCCGGCCATCGTGGAGGCGCATCCATGGATGGCGGTCGCGCTGGGTCGGGCGCTGCCCACCTACCGCCGCCAGCTTAGCCGCAAGCTCATTCGTAACGCGTCCGTGCTCAACGCTATCATTGCCGCTTTGCCGGTGCCCTTTCTCGATATCCCGCTGCTGCTGGCCTCGCAGGTGCGCATGGTGCTGCGCATCGCCGCTGTGTACGGCGAGAGCCTGAGCGTGCGCCACGCGCGCGAGCTGCTGACGACGATGGCGGGCGGCGTCCTGCTGCGCTACCTGGCCTCCGATCTGGGTGCGTTCGTGCCCGTGGTCGGCTGGCTGGCTGCCGGGGTCGTCACCGGGCTGGGAACGTGGGCCATGGGCTGGGTGGCCGTGGCCTACTTTGAGGCAGGCCGGCGGCTCTCGGGGGAGCAGTTGCGGCAACTGTACAAGCGGCTGTGGCGACGCCCCAGGAAGCCGGTTGAAGAGGTGCGCGAGAGCGTTCCAGATCAAGCCGCCGAGTGACCGTAGCGGCGTGAGTTGAAACAGGAGGCAAAGATGGTATCCCACTCTGAGAAGAAATCGAACTCGAAACACTCGTTCCCGCGCAAGCCCCTTTCCCGGCGTCAATTCTTGCAGCGTGCGGGCGCTGCGGCGGCCGGGTTGCTGGCTGCCGGCTGCTGTCCGCGCGCGCTCATCGAGGCGGTTGAATCTACCGCTACAGCCGGTCCAATCGTCGCACCGACGCGCTTTCCTTCGACGCCTTTGCCGACCACTGTGCCAATGGATACACCAACCGCATCCGCCGACCCGATGGTCGAGCCGACCGTCACGCCTGCGACCAAGCTACCTCCCAGGCCCACCGCAAATCCGACCCGTGTCCCGACCGCTGAGCCGGAGCCCCTCTTCCGCTCCCGCGTGGGGATCGCCCAGGTAGATAGCTACGATCCGGCGCTGCTGCGAGAAAAGCTCGAGGCGCTGCTCGATGGAATCGGCGGCCTGGGCGACGTGGTCAGGCCGGGCGACCGTGTGGCGATCAAGGTGAACCTGACCGGCGGCAGCGGCTTTGGGTCGCCGGGGGGCGTACACCCTACCGAGAGTTACGTCACCCATCCTGAGGTCGTGCGCGTGCTGGGGGAGCTGCTATGGGATGCGGGCGCGGGGGAGATATACGTCATCGAGGGGCTGTTCGAGCCTGAATCATACGTACAGTGGGGCTATGAGGACATGGCCGAAGCGCTAGGGGCCACCTTGATCGATCTGAACAAACCCGCCCCCTACGGCGACTTTGCCCTGAAACCGGTAGGCGCGGGGGCGTTCATCTACGAGGCCTTTGACTTTCATCACATCCTCGAGGAGGTGGACGTCTTTATCTCTGCGACCAAGATGAAGTGTCACTGGTACGCCGGGGTGACGCTTTCGATCAAGAACCTGGTTGGCGTAGTGCCGATGTCGCACTACCAGCTCGATGCGGAGGACACCTTTCGCTCCGCCCTGCACGGCCCGGCCGACGACGTGACCAAGGCACGTCTGCCTCGGGTGATCCTCGATCTCTTCCGCGCCCGGCCGATCGACCTGGCGCTGATCGACGGCATCGGGACGGTGGAGGGCGGCGAGGGGCCGTGGATCGAGTGTTTCAATCCCGTGCGGCCGGGCGTGCTGATCGCGGGCAAGGAGCCCCTGGCGGCGGATGCGGTGGCGGCGGCGGTGATGGGTTTCGATCCGACCGCCGATTATCCCGCCGCGCCGTTCCTGCGCGGCGACAACCACCTGAACCTGGCCTACGGCTTGGGACTGGGCACCAATCGCCTGGCAGAGATCGGCGTCGTCGGTGCTGCGATTGACGACGTGCGTCAATCGTTCAACCCGTGCTGAGGATGAAAAAGTGGCTGACGACCGAGTCATAATCCGATTGGCGCACGTGAGTGATGCCGGGCACATTGCCGAGCTTGCCACGCAATTGGGCTATCCCACGACGTTGGAGCAAATGCGGCGGTGTCTGACACAGGTCCTGGAGGCAAGGGATCATGCCGTCTACGTCGCGACGCTGGGTGGCCGGGTCGTGGGCTGGATTCACGTCTGCGTGCGCCCGCTGGTACAGGTCGATCAGGCAGCAGAGATCGAGGGCCTGGTCGTGGACGAGGCCTGTCGCGGTCGGGGAATCGGGCGTCTCTTGGTTCGAAAGATCGAGTGGTGGGCGCGCGAGAAAAGATGCGGTACCATCTACGTGCGCTCCAACATCATCCGCGAACGGGCGCATGGTTTCTACAAAGGGCTGGGGTATGAGAACATCAAGACCAGCCTGACGTTCCACAAGGTGCTGAGAGACGATGACTGACCTGAAAGCAGTTCTCTTTGACGTAGATGGCACGCTCTTTGACCGGAACGGGGCGCAGTTGATGGTGCTCGATGTCATCGCGCGCGAGTTTTGCGATCTGTTTGCTGACATCGACCGGCAGGAGCTGGTCGATGCGTTCCTGGAGTCGGACAGGATGACGACCCTGGAACTCTATGGGGATAATCTCATCGTTGAGGGCGTTCGCGTGCGCCGGGCGCGGGTGTTTCTCGATCTGCTGGGGCTGGATGAAGCGCATGTGGATGCGATGGCGGAGCTTTACGTGAAGGCGTATCCTCGGATGGACGCGCCGGTCGACGGGGCAGCGGCAGTGGTGGAGGCGCTGTCGCGGCGCTTCCAACTGGGCATCATCTCCAACGGCCTGCCGGACGTGCAGTACCGTAAGCTGGAGACACTGGGGCTGCAGCCGTACTTTGATTGCATCGCGCTGTCGGAGGAGTTGGGCATTCGCAAGCCCGACCCCGGCATCTTTTGGCACGCGACCGGGCTATTAGGTAGAGAGCCGGAGGAGTGCTTGTACGTGGGCGATTCCTACGCTGCCGACGTTGTGGGCGGCAAAAAGGCTGGAGTGCAGGTATGTTGGTTCAACCCTGGCGGCTTGCGTCCTGTGCAAGTTGACGTAGAATCTGAGTACGAGATTCGCGCGCTGGACGAGATTCTCGAAATACTAGAAGAGGCTGACGATGACATTTAAGGGCGTGTTTTTCGATCTTTACGGGACGATCTTGATCTATGGCGACGTGCAGGCTGCATGGGCCGATTGGCTGGCGGCGTTCTACGAGCGTCTGACTGCCAGCGGTCTATCTATGTCGCATGAGACCTTTGCCCAGCGGTGTGATGGCTTTTTTAGTAGACCCGCGCCTCCTTTGCAGGAGGATGGGCTGACCGTCTACGAGCGTCGCATCAGGGCCTTTGCCGTTGAGCTGGGGTTGGATTTGAGCGAGTTACAGATCCAAAAGACAGCCGACGCGTCCATCGAGGCCTGGGACAAGTACATGGCGCTCGATCCCGAGGCCAAGGATGTGTTGTCGGCGTTGAGGCGCACCCGGACGATCGGTCTGATCTCCAACTATGATCATACGCCGCACGTGTACCTGCTCCTGGCAAGGCTGGGGCTGGCGGCGCTGTTCGACGTGGTTGTCATCTCGGGAGAGGTGGGCGTCGAAAAGCCCGATCCGCGCATCTTTGAGCTGGCCATTCGGTTGGCCAAGCTGCAGCCGCGCGAAGTGGTTTACATAGGCGATACTGCCGCCGACGTCCACGGAGCGCTGGACGCGGGCCTGTGCCCGATCCTCATCCGGCGGCAGGGATCTGCCACCGAGCGGGAGATCGGGGATTTCAACGTGGATCAGCAGCCGGGCGGTGGGATGGTCCTCGACGGCGTCGAGACCATCTCCAAGTTGTCCGATCTCGTGGAGATGTTCAGGAAGAAACGTTTTAGACGATACGGGGAGGAGGAATAGATGAACCACACTGAAGTAGAACTGCGATACGGGTGCAACCCGCACCAGAAACCGGCCCGGGCTTACGCAAAGACGGGCGCGCTGCCGTTCGAGGTATTGAGCGGCGCGCCGGGGTACATCAATATGATGGACGCGCTCAACGCCTGGCAGTTGGTCAAGGAGCTGAAGCAGGCCACGG
>CAZKDJ010000298.1:0-4029 GCA_964551295.1 uncultured Anaerolineales bacterium
GATGGTGCCCCAGTGCGAGAACCTGATCGTGTTGCGCACCTTTAGCAAGCTGGCCGGGCTGGCCGGGATACGCGTCGGCTATGGGGCCTTCCCCGCCGTGCTGATGCCGCATCTGTGGAAGATCAAGCAGCCCTACAACGTCACCGTCGCCGGTTCCGCCGCCGCCATCGCCGCCTTGGAGGACATCGACTGGCTGGAGGACAAAGTCGCCCTCATCGTCGAGGAACGCGAGCGGCTCTTTGGCCTGCTGTGCGACATCCCCTACCTGAGCCCGTATCCCTCCCGGTCGAACTTTATCCTCTGTCGAGTTATCGGGCGCGACGCTCACGGCCTCAAACAGGCACTCGAAGGCGAGGGCATCCTGATCCGCTATTACAGTACGCCGCGTTTGCGGGACCACATCCGCATCAGCGTGGGCCGGCCAGATCAGACGGACACGCTGATCGATGTGTTGAGGAGATTGTAAGAAATATGGCTAAACGAACCGCAACTATCCATCGTCAGACCAAGGAGACCGACGTTCAAATCGCGATAGATTTGGATGGCGGCGGCCAATACCAGATCGAAACCGGCATCGGCTTTCTGGATCATATGCTGACCCACATCGCCGCCCACGGTCTGTTCGACCTGACCGTGCAGGCCACGGGCGATCTGCACGTCGACCCGCACCACACCGCCGAGGACGTGGCGCTGGTGCTGGGCCAGGCGTTCGCCGAGGCGCTGGGTGATAAAGCCGGCATCGTGCGCATGGGCTCAGCGTACGTGCCGATGGACGAGGCGCTGGCCCTTGTCGCCGTCGATCTCTCCGGCCGCCCCTACTGCGTGGCTGAGGTCGCCTGGACCGGTCCAGCTGTGGGCTCCATCCCGGTAACGCTGATCCCGCATTTCATCGAGTCCTTCGCCGTCACCGCCCGTGCCAACGTGCACGCCCGTGTACTTTACGGACGCGATGACCACCACAAGGCCGAGGCGCTGTTCAAAGCGCTGGGTCGCGCGCTGGGTGCAGCGACGAGGCCCGATCCACGCCGTGGCGAGGCAATCCCATCGACCAAAGGCACGCTCTAAGAAAGAGGAAAGAAGCATGATTTTCATCATCGACTACAAAGCCGGAAACCTGATGTCAGTCAAGCGGGCGTTGGGCTATTTGGAGATTCCCAATCGGTTCGTCAAGACAGGGGACGAGTTGCACAACGCAGAGCGCATCATCTTCCCCGGCGTGGGACATGCTGGTACGGCGATGGCCGTGCTGAAGGAAAGAGGGTTCGACATCGCGCTGCGCGAGGCGTTCGCGCGAGGCACGCCCATCATGGGCATCTGCCTGGGCTCGCAGATCGTCATGTCCCACTCCGACGAGGGCGACACGATGTGCTTGGGCCTCATCGAGGGCAACTGCCCGCGCTTCGAGCTTGAGGACAGTTCGCTCAAGATCCCGCACATGGGCTGGAACGCGGTGACGGCCACACAGCCGCATCCCATCCTCAAGGATTTGAGGCCGGGGGACGAGTTCTACTTTGTGCACTCGTACTACCCACAACCGAGCGATCCGGCCAACGTCTACGCCACCTGCGAGTACGAGAGCGTCTTTCCGGCCGTCATCGGACACAAGAACCTGTTCGCCACCCAGTTCCACCCGGAAAAAAGTGGGCGGATCGGGCTGAATATGCTCAAGAATTTTGCCCAATGGGACGGAAAGTAAAACGTGAAGCGTAAAACGTAAAATTACGCATCACGCATCACGCATTACGTTTTACGCATCGCGGATCACGAGAGATGGAAGGAAACAAACAATGCTAAGCAAACGCATCATCGCCTGCCTGGATATGCGCGACGGCAACCTGGCCAAGAGCATCCAGTTCGTCGACACCAAGGACATTGGTGACCCCATCGACGCAGCACGCCGGTACTATGAAGCCGGCCTCGACGAACTAGTCTTTTACGACATCACTGCCTCCAGCGACAACCGCAACATTATGATCGACGTGGTCAGCCGGGTCGCGTCGCAGGTGTTCATCCCCTTCTCAGTGGGCGGCGGCCTGCGCACGGTCGAGGATTGCAGCCGCGTGCTGCTGGCCGGCGCGGAAAAGGTCAACGTCAATACCGCCGCCGTGCAGAACCCCAGTTTGATATCCGAGGCCTCCCGCGCCTTTGGCGCGCAGTGCGTGGTGCTCTCGATGGACGTGCGTGCCGTGGAACCCACACCTGCGATTCCCTCCGGCTACGAGATCGTGATCCGCGGCGGGCGCACGCCGATGGGCCTGGACGCCATCGCGTGGGCCAAGCGAGGAGAGGATCTGGGCGCGGGCGAGCTGGTGGTCAACTCTATCGACGCCGACGGCACCAAGGAGGGCTACGAGCTCAAGCTGACGCGCACCATCGCCGACGCGGTGAGCATCCCCGTCATCGCCTCCGGCGGCGGCGGCAAGCCCGAACACCTGTACGACGTGCTCACCGAGGGCCACGCCGACGCGGCACTGGTGGCATCGATCCTGCACTATGAGGAGTACACGATCTGGGAGCTGAAGGAGCATCTGCATCGGCGCGGCGTAAAGGTGCGGATGCGTTGGTAGTTGGTAGATTGGTAATTGGTAGGCTGGTCAGACGTGCCCAATCTACCAGTTTACCAGCTACCAGTCTACCAAAGAAGGAGGCAAATTTGAAAACTTGGGCTGTTTATCCGGCCATAGACCTGCGCCAAGGTCGCGTCGTGCGGCTGAAGCAGGGCGATCCCGACCGTGAGACGCAATACGCCGACGACCCGCTGCACGTCGCCCGCCGGTGGCAAGAGGCCGGAACAGACTGGCTGCACGTGGTCAACCTGGACGGCGCGCTGGACGAAAGCGGCAGGGACAATCTGGCTGCCTTGGAGCGCGTGCTCACCACCGGGCTGAAGGTGCAGTTCGGCGGCGGCATGCGCGACCTGGAGAGCATCCGTCAGGTGCTGGGCCTGGGCTTGAGCCGCGTCGTGATCGGCACGGCGGCAGTGGAGACCCCCGCGCTGGTCGAGGCGGCGCTGGCAGAGCTCGGACCGGAGCGCGTCGCCCTGGGGCTGGATGCCCGCGATGGCGTCGTGCGCACCCACGGATGGAAGGAGGACACCGGCATCACGGCGGTCGAGATGGGCCAGCAGTGGGCAGAGAAGGGCGTGCGCTGGGTCATCTTCACCGACGTCTCCCGCGACGGGATGGGCACGGGGCTGAATCTCGACGCCACCATCGAGCTTGCCCAAGCAACAAGGATGCACATCATCGCCTCCGGGGGTGTGGCCAGCCTGGAGGATGTGCAGCGAACGTATGAAGCGGCCCTCAGCGGCGTCATCATCGGCCGGGCATTATACGAGAGACATGTAACGCTGGAAGAAGCTCTGCAAGTAGGCAAGTGAGCGGCCCAAAGAATTTTGCGAACCGTAAAGACAAGTTCGATGCACTCTAATTCGTCTACTGCCAAATGCCACGATATAGCCAAGCCCATAAGAAGGCTTATCGAGATTGATATCATAAAGGCATTTGCTATATCGGTCATCCTGCTGGCCCATCTCTCCGAATACATACCAAAAAAGGCCCTTCATGTCTGGGTCAGCTACGCATTGACGAATCTAGGTACAAGTCTCTTCACTTTCGTATCAGGCTTCTCTTTGAGTTACTGTACCTCCTTCGAAGAGCAGTTCCGGCCGCTGGACTTTATCAAGAAACGGGTGTTGCGCATCTATCCTCTCTATGTGCCAGCACTATTCCTGTTCATCCTGTTATTTCACTACTTACGACTATACCACCACCTTTATTTTCACCCGGTATGGCTCAACACCCTTGTACACCTGCTCGGAGGACAGGCACTATTGTACCCAAAGGTATCGCAGAGTTTTACACTGTGGTACATTGGCCTAATCATTCCGCTCTACTTGTTTTTTATCGCCATCGCATTGTGCAAGACTGACTCCACTGAAAAAACCACAAAGGACACAGAGAACACAAAGGATCTTGAGATGCAACTTAATAAGACTCTTTTTTCTGTGGTCTACGACGAACAATTTCA
>CAZKDJ010000299.1:0-4022 GCA_964551295.1 uncultured Anaerolineales bacterium
CACTTTTGAACTTTAAATCAAGCCGAAGGTGTTCACTTTTCAACTTTTCCTAACATAGTTTTTCCACACATAGGACGGTTACACATAGCCAGAGAGACGTGACCGATCTTTCCACAAAAAAAGACCACCCCGAGGGCAGCCTCTGGCACGCTTGAGCACCCAAGCTATTGGGAATCGCTCGAATTGCCCGCCAGCAACCACTGGCACAGCCGGACCCCCTCCATCGCGTTGACGATCCAGTGATCGGCCCCCACGTACTCGCAGACCTGCTCGTTGATCGAAGTCCCGCCGATGATGATCGGGACATCGGCCAGTTCCGCAGCCGAGGCGTCAGTAGCCGAGGCGTCAGTAGCCGAGGCGTCAGTAGCCGAGGCGTCAGTAGCCGAGGCGTCGCGAATCAAGGCAATCGTATCCCGCATCGCATCATAAGAGCTGGTCAGCAGCCCTGAAAGCCCAACGATATCCGGCCTGACCTTTTTCGCCTGAGCCAGAAACTCGGCAGGCGGCACGTTGACCCCCAGGTCATACACGGTAAACCCGTGGCAACTGAGCAACATGCCTTGGATGCTTTTGCCGATATCGTGAATGTCCCCCTCGACGGTACCCAGCAAGACCCGCCCCGATTCCTCGCCATCTACCTGGGCCTCGATAGCGGGCTGCGCCAACTCCATCACCTCGCGGAAAATCTCGCCCGCCATGATCAGACCGGCGAGGTAATACCGTCCCTGCTCGTATTGCTCGCCAACGCGCCGCATGCCCTCCTGGCACTCCTCAACGATGGAGAGGGGATCGTCGCCCTCGTCCAGACGATCCTGAACGAGCGCCAACACGGCCTGCTCGTTCAACTCTGCCACGTGATCGATCAAGGCAGACTGTATCTCGATCGCGAGATCGTCCTGGTCACCAACTTGATCATTCTTCATCGCTGACCCCCACGCCGGTGGAAAAACGCAGATAGTCGCTGCGGCAGATGAACCAGCCCCAACTGACCGGCCGGTCATCGAAATCGTAAAAAAGATGCTCCAGGTAAAACGCGGCCATCGGCAACGGCGCTCGCAAGATACGTGCCTCGCCCTCGTTCAACAAGCAAGCCTCGATGCTCAACTCGCCGCGTTTGAGCATGGCGCTGCCGGTGCCGTCGAACAACCCGCGCAGGGCCGTCACCTCCGTCTCCGCCTCGACGATGGGGCGCGTCGGATCGTAAATCAGGTATTCGCGATGATAGAAAGCGGGGTCACCGTCGATGCTCAAGAGACGCCGAATGTAAATCGCCCTGTCGCCGACTGCCAGGTTGAGCTTGCGCGCGGTGCGTTCGTCGGACGGGACGATACGAGCATCGAGCAACCTGACCGCCATAGCGGGATCGTCGAAAAGGTCCTGCAACTCTTTCAAATCAAAAGCAGCCCGGCCCAACTCCAGGGCCTTGACAAACGTGCCGCGTCCCTGAACCGTGCTGACCACCCCCTCTTCTGCCAGCAGATTGATGGTGCGACGCACCGTCATCGGGCTGACCTGGTAGCTCTGGCACAACATGGCCTCGGAGGGCAGCTGATTACCAGGGAGAAACACGCCCGCGGCCACCTGGCGGCGCAGGATATTGGCCAACTGGGCATAAGCGGGCTCATACAAGTCCCGATCGATACCCTCCGGCAAGTCCTTTTGATCGACCATGTTCACCTTCACCCCACCCAATTATTGTCTAGAATCCCCAAAAAGTCAATTCGAGCTTGACAACTCCCCTATATAACTATATAATTCAATTCAGGGAGGGGAAGCGAGTATCTACCGGGAACAAGCTTTGGTCGGCGAGGGTGAATCTCTTCAGCCATACTGTCCAGCGTTGTTGAGCCAACTCAGCCTTCCGCGGTCGGCAAGATACAGAAAAGTCTTCCTAATGACTTTGCATTTCTCGTGTTTCGGCAGTAAAATCACAAGTGTTGCTGCTGCCACCAACGACCAAGAGGGGAACCAACCTGCTATAGCCACTATCAAGATAACCATAAATGACCATATCGCGCAAAGTCATTGCCTGTGCTACCGTCGTCGAAGAGATGCTCCCTTTGCTTCCAGAGCGCGCGACTTACGAGGTCCTTGATTTTGGCCTTCACCTGACCCCCGAAAAACTGCGCAGTCAATTACAAGAAGCCATCGATTCAGCCAGCGCCGAGGTAGATACGATCATCCTGGGCTATGGCCTGTGCTCTATGGCAATTATCGGCCTGAAGGCCAACGGGGCCACCCTGGTGGTTCCACGCGTGGACAATTGCCTCGCTATCTTTCTCGGTTCGCGCGCGGCCTACCGGGAACAGTCTGGCCAAGAGCCGGGGACCTACTACCTGACCAAGGGCTGGATCGAGGTGAACGACACACCTTTTGCCGAGTACGAACAACTGGTGAAAAAGTATGGGCCAGAGCAAACCGAGCGCATGATCAAGCTAGTACTCAAGAACTATACGCGTCTCGCTTTCATCGACACTGGTCACTATGACCAGGAACGGTACCGCGAATACGCCCGGCGCACGGCCGAACGGTTTGGACTGCGCTACGAGGAGATTCCCAGTTCCAAGGCGCTGATCAAAAAGATGCTCTACGGTCCCTGGGACGACGATTTTGTGGTCTCCCGCCCCGGTGAAACCATCCGTTATGCCGATTTCAAGCCCACTACCCCAACGGAGGCGGGCTAATGTCATCAGCATCTGCCTCTCCAGTCCATCGCGTTGATTTCGAGCCGGTGGGCAAGCGCGTCGAGGTCGCGCCGGACACGACCTTGCTGGAGGCAGCCCAACAGGCCGGGGTGGCGCTGGCGTCGGCGTGCGGAGGCGTGGGAGAGTGCGGTCAATGCCGGGTAGAGATCCGTGCGGGCAGCGTCTCACCCCCGACAGATAACGAGAAGGTCATCCTGACCGAGATGGAGCTGCAACATGGGCAGCGGCTGGCGTGCTGCACCCGCGTTCAAAGCGACACCACTGTCCACGTCCCCCGATCCTCGCTCATCACCGCCCAACGGTTGCAGTTGGCCGGAGAAGCAGGTGAACTGACGGTCGAGCCGCTGATCCGCGCCTGCGAAATCGAGGTATCCCCCCCCACCCTGCAAGACCCACGCTCCGACCTGCAACGGTTGGCGGCTGCCGTTATATCAGACCAGGCAATCAAAGCCGAACCGAGCGTCGCCCGCCAGATCACGCCCGTTGCACGAACCTGTGACTGGAAGCTGACCGTCTTTCTGCGCGACGGCGAGATCGTGGGCGTCGCGCCCACCGGCTCGCCGCCGTTGGGGCTGGCCGTCGACCTGGGCACGACCAAGATCGCGGCCACACTGATCGACCTGGCCAGCGGCAACGAACTGGCCGTGGCCGGCGCATTGAACCCCCAGATCGGCTACGGCGAGGACGTCGTCAGCCGCCTGACGCACGTGCACCGCAACCCCGACGGCGGCCACACCCTGGCCGCGCTGGTGCGCGAGACAATCGATGACCTGCTGAGCGAACTGATCGAGCAGGCGGACGTCAACCGCGACCTAGTGGCGGACGTGTGCATCGTGGGCAACACCGCCATGACCCACCTGCTGCTGGAACTGCCGGTGCGCCAACTGGTCGCGTCGCCCTACGTGGCCGCCACGGACGCCGCCGTGGACATCAAAGCCCGCGATCTTGGCCTGAGCGCCGCGCCCGGCGCCTACGTCCACGTGCTGCCCTGCATCGGCGGGTACGTGGGCGCGGACCACGTGGCCTTGATCCTGGCCAGCCGCCTCGATCAGACGGATCACGTGGCACTGGGGATCGATATTGGGACCAATACAGAGATCGTCCTGGCCAGGCCGGACGAGGGCTTGACCTCGGTATCGTGCGCCTCCGGCCCGGCCTTTGAGGGGGCGCACATCAGCGATGGCATGCGGGCCGCCGCCGGAGCCATCGAGGCGGTCGAATTGACCGAAAACGGGGTCACACTGCGCACCGTCGACGACGCACCCGCCATCGGCCTGTGCGGCTCGGGCATCGTCGACGGCGTGGCCGAGCTGCGCC
>CAZKDJ010000300.1:0-4018 GCA_964551295.1 uncultured Anaerolineales bacterium
GCGCCCCAGGCAGAACTCGAATCTGCAACCCTCGGATTAGAAGTCCGATGCTCTGTCCAATTGAGCTACTGGGGCATGGCAGAGATATTCTAATCGAACGCTACTTCTGTGTCAAGCTTCTGTGTGTCAGACGCATTGAATGAGGATGCGCAGTAGGTATGCAGCAGCGCCGCGACTTTGTCGCGGCGCCAACGATCAAACTCAGGCTCACTCACTTTCGCACGGGCCGGATGCCCTGGTACACCCTCAGCCCAGAGATCGTGCTCAGGATTGTCTCCGCAGGACGTCCGATGATAGCGCTTAACTCCTTGCTCGTCAAAGGCTCGTTGCCGTTTGCCAGGAACACCCGGAAGACCGCGTCTACCAAGGATAGGTCCTCGTTGATATAGTCGGGTTGTTTGCTGCAGTGAACTTGCAGTACGTGTTGCAGCCCTTCCACTTTCGTTACCTCCCCCGTTTTCTCGCCTACCCAGTCGATCTTCTCTGTGTCGAAATGGTCGCTGAACACGGCCTGGTGTTCTGGACAAAGATGGGCTCGCAGTTCGACGTTGATCTGCAGGCCTTTTCGTTCCCACCAGTCATAGTCGATGTGAAAGGGTGTGTCCAGTATGGGCTTGACCAACTTGGGTACCGTGGGAGGGATTGTGACCTTGCTCATAAGCGATCTAAATCTCGTGGGTTCTCACATGCAGGACCCAGTAGTTATCACCCACCGGCGCGTAAGTGTCGCAGGTGACCAGTTCTGCCAGCAGCGGGCCGGGGGGCGTGCGCATCACGACGTTGACAGCGCTGTAGAGCGTGGTGGCATGGACTGTGCCTTGTGGGCTCAACTTGGCCAGCTCTGGGAAAATCTCGGTGGTCAGTTGCCCCAGAGAAAGGTCCTTTTCCCTGGGGCGGACCCGCATGCTATCTACTGCTTCCGGATCTTCTTCGGTCACAATAGTCAGCTCGTCATATTCGCATGTGATGAGCTCCTTGCGCACCTCGAAGGTCAAGCGGTCTTTTACGGGCAAAGCGACGCGTACCCACTCTCGCCTGGAGCGGAGACTGCGTGGCTGGATGATGATTTTTCCCGGTGCCTTATCCCGCTTTAGCTCCAGATAGGCACCTACGGGTATGTTCAGGGATTCGTACCACTCTTTCAGGCCGTATACGTAGCGCCCTTCACGGACAACCCAGCCGGGCATCTCTTCACCCGTCTTGCCATCCACAAAGTTAAAGCGGATGCGGTGCGTGCGACCGGTCGGGAACACGCGCGCCAGGCGGCTTGAGATGGGCAGCGTGCCGGATTTCCAGTGGGGATACGTCAGTACGACCGTCACCGGTTCGTCCACTTTGGTAGGCGCCTCCAGATCCGACCACTCGTCGTCCAGTCGTTTCTCCAGCGTCAACATCTCGCTGGTCAGCAGCGCGGGATCATATGCCACGGGCTCGTATCGGAGGAGTGGGGGAGTAGACCGAACGCCTTCTGGCTCCAGGCGATGCAGGAACCAGAGTACCTGGCCGGCCGGGCCTACTTCATCGAATCGTTCGTCTTCTTGCAGAGCATAGTTGAGCGAAAAGATGCGCAGTTGGGGTGTGATCTCTTCGGGCAGTTCCAGGTCGCCCAAGAGATTCTGAGTCGGCAATGGTCCGCCGCCGGCCATATCAAGCACGGCCTCTGCCAGATTCAAGTGGCCGATGTGCACCTGGACCAACAGATCTTTGGGGAACCACTTGCCCGCCAGCCGGACGAAATCCGGTTGTGCCTCGAGACGCTCCTCCAGCATCTTTCCCACCTGCAGGCCGTACGTCTCGGCCAATTTCTCTGGTGTGTGTTGTTCAGCATCTCCTGCTGTGACGGCTTGCGCCTCTTGGTTGAGCGGGTGTTCGGCTGTGAACTCGGCGGCGAACTCGCGTTTTGTGTCCCCTTCAAACTTCACCTGGATGACTTGAAAGGAGTCGTATTCGGGGTTGTGACCGGGTCGTGTGCCGACGACCTCTCCTATTTGGTAGCCAAGGGCTGGAAAGATCACCCGCTCGCCTATTTCGTAACTGTGCTTTGGTTGATACGGCGTACCCTCGGATAACACCATCTTTATCAGCGCTGCTTCTTGTTGGCAGTGGTGCAAGACCAGTATTTGGCCCAACTCTTCGGCCGAGCGCGGCAGTTCTTCCTCGACCAGCAGCGTGCTGAGGTATGAAAGATCGTCTGGGGTGACTTTGAACTCTGTTTCCCAATAATTGGGATCCTGAGTTTTACGCTGGATCAACTTTGTCTCCTAGGTGGCGTCATCGCATCGGTGCGCGCGATTATACCAGGCTTGCGTCGGTTTGACAAATACCGTCGCTTGAGGCAAACTTCAGACAGTCGCGAGGAGTTAAGAATGAACAGTAAATCAAGCCATTCTGGGTTCACCGTGGTGTGCGTCGAACAGGGAATATCGCGTGCTCACATTGTAAAGGCGAAACTGGAAAGCGCCGGCATTCCGGTTCTGCTCGATTATGAGAGCGCGGGGCCGGCTATCGGCATCATAGTGGATGGCCTGGGAAGGGTGAGAATTCTGGTGCCCTCCGATCGGGCCGACGAAGCGCGCTCTCTTCTAGCCCCCGGTGGCTAATCCCTCGGTCCCAGGCCAGGGAAAGGACTCTTCCAGCCACTGCAGGCCGTCCACGCTGACTCCGCCGATCCACATCTCCCAGTGGAGATGTGCGCCTGTAGATAGGCCGGTGTTGCCCACGTGTGCAACCACCTCTCCTTGCTCCACGTATTGTCCAACAGCCACGTCGATGGACGAAAGGTGCCAGTAGCCTGTCACTACTCCCCATCCGTGATCGATAAATACCACGTTGCCGCGCACGGTGAGCGGTTCGGCCATGACGACGGTGCCTGCCGCAGAGGCGTGTACCGGCGTGCCGCCTGGCGCGCGAAAGTCTACGCCAGAGTGGTAGCTGGTGTAGGGGCCGTCGCTATAGGCACGGTGGGTGCCATAGTAGGCCGAGATCGTCCCGACGCACGGGCGCTGGAGAGGCGTTGTCCAATGCCGGTTCGTGTCGAAGGCATACCTTATGCTATCGAGGCGTTCGCGCTCCGCGGCGATGACGGCCGGATCAAGCAAGCTGATTCGGTCGGCGGGCAGGTCGATGCGCTCGTAGCCAAAGCTGCCTGCAGCGACGATGACTTCGGTTGTGAGCGATGTGTCGCGTCCGGCGCTGTCCCAGGCAGTCAGCATTAGCTCGTACATGCCCGGTTCTGTGAACACGTGTACCCCCACCATGCCATAGTACACGCCGCTCTCCTCGGCAAAATATACATCCTGGTCAAATAATCTACCCTGCAGTTTAACAGGCTCTGTCGTGTACACGGCAACGACCATCGTCGTGCCTTGAGTCACGGGCAGCGGCTGCACTTCGATCACTCTAAAGGGCGCGGGCAGCGGACCGGAATCTTCGCCGGGGACGACCAGATCCTGGCTTGGATAAATCAACTTCAGGCGCGTGGGATCGTTGTAGGCTGCCAGTGTCCAGGGTGAGATGTTATGGCGTAGCGCGATGCGGCTTGGGGTATCGTTGAGGCGCACGGCGTAAATCAGGCCGCCCGTCGTCCGTGGGAAGGAGGCCCGCGTCTCGCTTGCCGGGGCGACTCTGGGAACCTGGATGACCAGACCCGGGTAGATCGAGTTGGGAGAAAGCAGGGCGTTGATGTGGACGAGCGTCTGCCATGTCGTGCCGTAGCGCCGGGCGATAGAGGACATCGTGTCGCCCGCTTGTACCACGTAGGGCACTACCTCCATGGTGTTGGCGTCTGCGCCTCCATCGGGGATCGTGAGGCTCTGGCCGACGTAGATGTTGCGCGGGTCGGTGATGCCGTTGGTATGCGTGATCGCGTCCACCGTCGTGCCGTACTTTTGGGCGATGGAGAGCAAGGTCTCCCCGCGTTCTACGATGTGCACGGTCGTCGACGGGGGTTCGCTAGCCTGTGCTTGCACCGGCGCTGCCGATGTCGCGATCAGCAATAGAGCGATCAGCAGAACCAGGG
>CAZKDJ010000301.1:0-3948 GCA_964551295.1 uncultured Anaerolineales bacterium
GGAGGAGCATCCGAAAACTCGATATCTGTCATCCACCGACTTTCAAACTATGCCCACAGACCGTCGAGCAGTTGCAGCACATCATCTGGGAAAAACGTCAGCCCGTTCGCTTTGTCCAGACGCCCGTGTTTGAGTTTGCATAGCGGTCTACCCAAGAGCCGTGTGCTTTTTCCCCTGAGCGATCCTCCCAACCAGTCCCTGAACCCACGACTTTGACCCATAACTTTTCTCCATTCCAAAGTGCCGCCGCCGCTTGCCAAGCGGCGCGGATGTGGGTACAATAGCCGCCGTGAACGCCAAGCTCGCCCCCAAAATCCTGCTCGCCTTCATCGTCGCCGCCTACGTCGCCATCGGCACGCTCTACGCGGTGTACACTCCCTCCTGGCAAGTCCCCGACGAGCCTGCCCACTACAACTATGTTCGTGCACTGACCGAGGGGGGCGGCCTCCCGGCGATGGAGACCGGGGACTATGACCAGGAATACCTGGAGACGCTCACGGCCAAGCGCTTTCCGCCAGAGCTCTCCATCGATTCGGTGACGTACGAGGACCATCAGCCGCCGCTCTACTACCTGCTGGCGACGCCCATCTACGCACTCGGCGGCGGCGCGCTGCTGCCGCTGCGGCTGCTCTCGGTGGCGCTCGGGGCGGCGCTGCTGGTGGTGGCCTTCGAGGCGGTGCGGGCGGTCTTTCCCGCGCGGCCCGCGGTCGCGCTGGCGGCGGCCGCCTTCATCGCCTTCATCCCGCAGCACGCAGCGATGACCGCCGGGGTGAACAACGATACGCTGGCAGAGCTGATCGTGGCCGGGACGCTGTGGGCGCTCGTGGTCTATCTGAAAGGCGGGCGCGACCGGCCCTGGCACGTGGGCCTATTGCTGGCGGCGGCGCTGCTGACCAAGGGATTGATCTATGTCGTCGTGCCGCTGGCGGTTCTGGCCGCGGCCGTGCGCTGGCGGCGCGAGGGGCGGACGTGGCGCTGGGCGGCGGGCCAACTGGCCTGGATGCTCGTTCCGGCGCTGCTGCTCTCCGCGCCGTGGTTCGTGCGCAACGGCCTCACCTACGGCTGGCCCGACCTGACGGGACAGATGCGACACGACCTGGTCGTCGAGGGGCAGATGCGTCCGCTCGAATACGTGGCGCTCGAAGGCTGGGGCGGCTACTGGGAGCGGGCCTTTACCTTCACCTTCCAGAGCTTTTGGGGCCAGTTCGGCTGGATGGGCGTCGTGCTCCCGGCCTATATCTATCGCGGGCTGGCGCTGTTCTCCCTGCTCCTGCTCGGCGGCTTCCTGTGGTGGCTGTTCGATCGCCGCCGCCCCAGGGTGACATCACACCAGCGCCTCAGCCTGATCCTGCTGCTGGCCTCCGGCATCCTGACCTTTTCGATGTTCGCCTGGTACAACACGAAATTCCTCCAGCACCAGGGCCGCTACCTGTTCCCAGCCTTGGTGCCCATCGGGACGGCGGCGGCGCTGGGGCTGAACCAACTGGCGGGCCTCCTGCCGCGGAGGGCGCGCGCCTGGGCCCTGCTCTTTGGCGGGATGGCGCTGTTCGCCGTGTATTGCCTGTTCAGGTACGTCGTGCCGTCCTTGAGTTGATGGTTTGAATCACAAATGGCGCGAATGCTTGTAACTGCTCAGGTTACACAGAGACCCTCGGAGAATCCACAGAGAAACACGGTTTTTTTATCCTCTGCGAGTCTCTTACTAATCTCTGCGAATCTCTGTGTCCAGAATATTCGCCTCGACGCGCCGCCGGTAGCACTCCGCGGGCCGGTCCCAGCCAACGCGCCACGCGAAGGCGCGCACCGCCTGCGCCATCTCCGCCGCGTCGGCCCAACCCAAAGAGACCAGTTGCGAGCCGTAACAGGCGATGGCGGCGATCTTTGTCTCCAGGGCCTCCTGCGAAAGTGCCACCAACTCCGCCTGCCACCGCCTTTCTTCCAGCGCCGTCTCCAGCGCCTCGGGCTTGGCGGCGTAGGGATAATCCTCATAGTACACCACGCCCGCCAAACTCCCCAGCGCGTGGCGCACGACCTGGTGGTCGACGTGGTGACCCACGGCCAGCGGCGCATAGATCGCGCCGCCCTGCTCGCGGGCCAGCGCCCGCAGGCGACCGGTCAGCTCTGCGACCAGCGCGCCGTCCACCGGCTGGACCTCTCCAAACAGAGCCTCCTCGCTGTCGTAGAGGAATCCGCCTTCCGCCGTGCGCCGGTAGATGCAATCGACGTAGGGCCAGTAGGCCGCCTCCACCCCCAGCAGCGCCAGCGCTGCCGTGTCCTCCTCCCACCGCTCAACGACCGGGTCAGCGAGCCCCCACCGGGCGTGCATCTCCTGGGCGAAGGACGATAGCGGCGCGTCCGGCGCAGGCGGGCCGGCGAAAATCGTCACCACCCGCACCCGCTCGCCAGCCTGCGCCTGCTGCCACATGCGCCCGCCGCAGGAGAGGGCCGCATCGTCGAGATGGGGCGATATGTAGAGATGCGTACGCGCGTTCATAGACGGCTCCCCCGGGATTTGTACATCGTACCATCGTTTGCGTTCCAGCGCCAATCAAAGCTGCCAACCGTGACCCAGCCACCACACCTGGGGGTTGGGAGCCGCCAGAGCCCCCCAATTGGTCTCCGGCTACACAAACTGGGCAATTGTGGTATAATCCGCGCCGACCGGTCGAAGGCGCTTCGACTGAAATCTGAGACTCAGAGAGGAGTACGGTATTTATGGCCACACATCTGTATCTATCGTTAATACCCGAAGCTCTGATCGCCTCAATGCTGACGCCGGAGGAATTCGGCGTCTACTATGCCGTGGGCAGCGCGAAGAAATCGCGCGGCCAAGCCATTTTCTTTGAGATCGATCCGAACTTTAGGGACGACTACTTCCGCATCGAAGAGGGCTTCAAACGCTGTGTGCCCCACGAAGACGGAAGCCCGAAAGCCTCCATCTACATCTCCGTCTATCGCGTGCTGGAGCACGTCGACCTGAACGCCATCCAAAAGCTCTACCTGGTGACGCAGGACGGCCGGGTGCTCGGGCTGGACCCCAGCACCGACGTACCCAAGGAGGGTGAGGGGCTGCACCTCTACCAGGAGATTGCCCCCGTGCATCCCCTGGTGGTCAGCAACTGCGGCCCGCGCGATTTTTACGACCTGATCGTCAACAGCCCGACCAGCCTGCTCTCGTTGCCGGCGATCTGCTTCGTGGAGCTCAAGCTGGGCGAATTGGCCACCGATCCCGAACGCGGCGCGGTACGAGACCTGCCCTACGCCAACATCGGGCACCTGCGCCAGTGTCTGATCGATCTCAAGACCAAGACGGTGAGCACCAAGATGGTCAACCGCATCCAGCCGGCCTCCTTCCCATACCGCACGATCCAGAGCGGCGTTTTCATCGGGAACGGCGACCAACTGATGTATTTTGCGATGCCTTCGCAGGAGGACTTGCGCACACAGCATTATCGCTGGTGGCGCTCCGCCAACGTATAATACAATCAAATTTCATTGAAGGAGAAAATTGCATGACAGAAACCATCTGGCTCGTTGTTAGTCTGGTCGCCGGCACCATCTCGGTCGGCGTAGCCATTGGCCTTTATGTCTGGGTCAACAAACAGGACCCCGGCACCGAGCAGGCACAAAAGGTTGCCGCTTGGATCCGCCAGGGCGCGATCTCTTATCTGAAAAAACTCTACATGGCCCTGCTTCTGGTTGCAGTGGTGTTGGCGGTGATTATCGCCATCGTCTTTGGCATTCAGAAGAATGCCGTCTACGGCATTGAGATAGCCGGGGCCTTTATGGCCGGGGCTATCCTCTCCGCCGTTGCCGGGTACATGGGCATGACCGTCGCCGTCGCCGCGAACGTGCGCAGCGCGACGGCAGCCAACAAGGGTCTCAACCCGGCATTCAACGTGGCCTTCAAGGCCGGTTCGGTCATGGGCCTGGCCATGGTCGGCATCG
>CAZKDJ010000302.1:0-3936 GCA_964551295.1 uncultured Anaerolineales bacterium
TGCGGTTTATCAACGAGCCGCTGGACAAGGGAGCGCTTCAGGACCTGATCGGCGTGTGTTATCGCCGGATGGGCGCCGAGGTGACGACGCAGGTCGCCGATCGCATCAAGGACATAGGATTCGAATACGCCACCCGATCGGGAGTCACTATTGCCATCTCCGATCTGACCATTCCTTCTGAGAAAGCGGCTATTATCGAGGAAACCGAGAAAGCGGTCGCCGAAATAGATCGTCAGTATCGTCGCGGGCTGCTGACTGGGGAGGAGCAGTACACGCGCGTGGTCGAGCTGTGGTCTCAAACACAGAAACAGGTCTCCAAGGTGGTGTCGGCGGGGCTGGATCCGACCGGCCCGGTGGCCATCATGGCCAAATCGGGGGCCTCCAAGGGGGGATTCAACCCGATCGCTCAGTTGGCCGGCATGCGCGGCTTGATGTCTGACCCCTCGGGGCGCATCATCGAGCAGCCCATCCGCAGCAGCTTTCGCGAGGGACTGTCGGCGCTGGAGTACTTTATCAGCACCCACGGTTCGCGCAAAGGGCTGGCCGATACGGCGATGCGTACTGCAGACGCCGGTTATCTGACCCGCCGCTTGGTGGATGTCGTGCAGGATATCGTCATCAACGCCCACGACTGCGGCACTACGGCAGGGGTCTGGGTGCGCTCCACGGACGACGTCGGCGGACAGAGCATGTGCGAACGACTTGTCGGGCGGATGGCCGCCGGTCCGGTGGCTCACCCCAAGACCGGCGAGGTGCTGGTCGACCGAAACGAGGAGATCGACGAAGAAGCAGCGGCGCAGATCGAGGACGAAGGCATAGAAGCCGTCTTGGTTCGCTCTCCCATGACGTGCCAGCTTCATCAGGGCATCTGTGCGATGTGCTACGGGCGCGACCTGGGCCGCGGCAAGATGGTGGCCATCGGGGCCGCGGTCGGCATCGTGGCTGCCCAGTCGATCGGCGAGCCGGGCACGCAGTTGACGCTGCGCACGTTCCACACCGGCGGCGTGGCGCACGCCGGCGACATCACTGCCGGTTTACCGCGCGTGCAGGAAGTGTTCGAGGCGCGCAAGCAACCAAAGGGCGAGGCGCCGATTTCCGAAATCGGCGGTGTCGTACACATCGTCAAGTTAGGCGACGAACGCCGTGTGCTGGTTGTGGATAGCGGAATCGAAAAGTACGAGCACGAGATCAAGCGCGGGTGGAAGATCCTGGTGGAGGATGGCGACGAGGTCAAAGCGGGCGCGCCGCTGGCGACGTGGCACGAAGAGAAAGAGATAGTGGCAAAGAAAAGTGGTCGCGTGAGCATTGAGGAGCGCAAGGTGACCCTCATTCACGAGCGACGGGTTGAACGGGAGTATGAAGTACCCGCTACCGGCCGTCTGCTTGTCGAGGAGGGACAGCAGGTCGAACCCGGGGTGCAACTGGTCGAGGGCGTGCTCAACCCGCACCATATCCTGCGCATCCAGGGGCGCGAGGCCATTCGGCACTATCTGCTCTCTGAGGTTCAATCTGTCTATCGTTCTCAGGGTGTCAACATCAACGACAAACATCTCGAGGTCGTCTTCCGCAAAATGCTGGGCAAAGTACAGGTCGCCAAATCCGGCGACACCGATCTTCTACCCGGCGAGTTGGTCGACCGATTGGCACTGGAAGACGTCAACCGCGAGGTGGTCGAAGCTGAAGGGCAGCCTGCCAGTGCATGGCCTGTGTTGTTAGGTATCACCAAGGCGGCCCTCAACACCGAGAGCTTTTTGTCTGCTGCATCTTTCCAGCACACGATCAAGATCCTATCCGCCGCGGCGGTCGAAGGCAAGGAAGATCCATTGCTGGGACTCAAGGAAAACGTCATCCTCGGCAGACTGGTTCCCGCTGGCACCGGCTATCGTGGCAATGGGGCCGACGCTGACGGACCTATTGAGAGCTTTGAAGGCATACCATTGAAGGCTTCTGTAGTCGAAGAGGATAGCGATGAAGCGGATGACGACGAAGAGATGGAGACAGATTCTGAAGAGTGAAACACTAGTTTGCAAGTGAGGAATGGCAGATAACGCATGGGAGAGTTCAAACGACAGGTGCAATCAAGTGATATACAGCGCATCATGGCGCTGGCCAGGGAGCAGGGCTACATCACTGTGGATCAAATGCTCGAGGCCTTTCCTGAAACAGAAAATAACGTAGCGCAACTGGATGATCTTTTTCACGATCTCTATAGTCAAGGCATCCAAGTCTATGACAGCAAAGGGGTCGCTGAAAAAGAAAGCGTCATAGAGAAAGCGCCATCGGCTGCGCATAACGAGCAGGAGCAGGAGAATGCCGCTGACCTGAGCCGCATCCCGATCAATGATTCCGTTGGCTTGTATTTTGCAGAGATGAGTGAGGTGCCGCTTCTGACGCACGATGAGGAAGTAGCACTGGCCAAGCAGCTAGAGCGAGGGAAAGAGGCACGCCGCCGCCTGGACAGCAACGGTCACAACCCCGAGGAAAGAGCACGCTTGGAACAATTGATCGAGCAAGGCCAAAAAGCTCGCGAAAGCCTGGCCGAGGCCAACACGCGCTTGGTTGTGAGTGTGGCTAAAAAGTATCGCGGAATGGGCATGCCCTTCTTGGACCTCATTCAAGCGGGAAACGAAGGGCTGATGAGGGCGGTGGACAAGTTCGATTACCGGCGCGGGCACAAGTTTTCTACTTATGCCACCTGGTGGATTCGGCAGGCTGTCACCCGATCCCTGTCTGACCAAGGGCGGACGATTCGCCTCCCCATTCACCTGAGCGACCGCATCAGGAGGGTCCTGAAGGTGGCGCAAAAGATTGAGCAGGACATAGGGCGGCAGCCTACACCCAAAGAGATTGCCGAGGAGATAAAGGATTTGGATGCCAAAAAAGCCCGCTGGCTGTTGCGCGTCTCGCGGCGCTCCATATCCCTGGACAAGCCCATCGGCGACGAGGAAGACGCCGGTGAGCTTGGCGATTTCATCGTAGACGAGACCGCCCCCTCCCCTACTCAGGTTACTGAGAAACGACTATTGCGCGAGAGTCTCGAGCGAATGCTGACAGATCTCACACCGCGCGAGGCCCGCGTGCTGCGGATGCGTTTTGGTTTGGACGGCGATCGTGCCCACACCCTCAAGGAGGTTGGGGATAGGATTGGTGTAACGCGAGAGCGTGTGCGGCAGATCGAGGGAAAGGCGCTCAGAAAGTTGCGTCACCCTCGTCACAGCCGCGTGCTAAGAGATCACCTCAGTTAGGAATCGAGTTGGGGGACGATGCTATGCATTACCGTTACTTTGTCTTGGGATTGTTGGCCCAGCGACCAATGTCGGGGTATGACATCAAACGTTGCTTTGATAGCTTTGGCTGGTTGATTCACAGTCCCAGCTTTGGCAGCCTGTATCCTGCGCTTCACGCGTTGCAGGAGGACGAATGTCTGACGATGCAAGTCGTTGAAGGCGAAAGCGGGCTAGCGCGCAAGGTCTACAGCATCACAGAGGTAGGACGGCAAGCGCTGCAGAAGTGGATCGACGAGTCGATGGAGGACGATACATCCCTAAAGACGTTTTTGATGCGCCTGATGGTTGCTGACAATCTCTCGCGTGAGGATCTGCTCGCCCACCTGGAGCAGCGGCGTTCGCAGCTCGCCGACTACCAGACCGCCTTGGAGGAGATTGGCAAAGAGTCAGGCAACGGAGATCTCGGAGAGCGGCTGGCGCTGGATTACGGTCGAGTGCTGGCCGCGGCAGAGACGGTATGGCTGGACTGCAAGCTGGACCAGTTGTGCCAGCCGTCCTGCGAACCAGCAGTTGAGGCAGCCACACCACAAAACTAGCACCGCCTCGTCACACATCCAAAAGCGCCTTCAGAGCGCCTGGTACTGTCCCATCAGAATGCGGATAATTGACACGGGAGCGAAGACGATGTATGGTCATTCGAAATCATCGT
>CAZKDJ010000303.1:0-3899 GCA_964551295.1 uncultured Anaerolineales bacterium
GTGGTGCTCATCACGCAGGGGGATGCGCAGTTGTATGCCGGTGCGTATGGCTACGCCAGCCGTCCGTGGAAGATCCCGAACACGCTGGACACACGATTCGACACGGCGTCGATCACCAAGTTGTTTACCTCTGTCGCGATGTTGCAGTTGATCGACCGGGGGGCGTTTGGGTTCGACACGGGCGTGATCGACTTTTTGGGGCTGGAGGGCACGGCGATCTCTAGAGACGTTACCGTTTTCCATCTCTTGACCCACTTGTCCGGCATCGGTGACGACTGCGAGGAGGAGGACGGCGAGGTCTATGAGGACCTGTGGAAGACCAAGGCCAACTACTCGGTCACAGAGACGGCCGATTTCCTACCCCAGTTTGTGCACAAGCCAGCCAACTTTCCGCCGGGGCAGCGCTGCCGGTACTGCAATTGTGCCTGGATACTGCTGGGGTTGATGATCGAGCAGGTCACCGGGATGACGTACCGCGACACTGTGCGGCAGAACATCTTTGCCCGGGCTGGGATGGCGCGCTCGGACTTTTTCCATATGGATCGGGTGCAGGAGGATGTGGCCGAGGGGGCTGATCCCATCGAGGACGATGACGGCCGCATCGTCGGCTGGAAGAAGAACATCTATTCCTTCCCGCCTGTCGGATCGCCCGATGCCGGCGCGCACGTCACCGCCGGTGACCTGGACTGCTTTCTGCGTGCGGTCAAGGCGGGCGAGTTGCTCTCGCCGGAGCTGACGGAGGCCTTTTTCACGCCGCAGGTGCGTGACCGGGAGATCGACGATTGGGTGCGGTGGTACAGCTATGGACTGTGGTTCTACGTGGACCAGTCGGGCAAGGTGGTCTGCTGCCAGAAAGAGGGCATCAACGCCGGGGTCAGCGGGATGATCCGTCACTTTCCCGAGCAGGACATCAACGTGGTCATTCTCTCAAATATGGAAAGTGGTGCGTGGAAGCCGGTGTGGAAGATCCACGAGTTGATCGTGGACAATCATTGAGGAGGTAAAGGTGAGCAAAGTAACGGTCAATCTTTTAGGTGCAGGCGCGGTCAAGATCAGCGGCGGCGAAAAGGTGATTTACGTAGACGCTTTCTCCGACTGGCTAAAGCTCTCCGGAGTGAAGCAGGCCAGCTTGATCCTGATCACGCACGACGACGGCGACCATTTCGGTGCCAAGGAGACGGCTCGAGCCGCGCTCAATACCGGCGCTATGGTGGTGGGGCCGCCCGGCATCGCCTATCCGCTGCTGGCGGATGAGGGATTCCCCAAGGAGCGGTTGCGCATCATCTACCCGATCCATCTCAAGCAGCCGGTGACCGAGGAGGTGAGCGATATCAAGCTCAAGGTCTACCAGACGACCCACTTTGTGGATTGGCATCCGCCCCACGTGAGCTATCTGATCGAGCTGGCGGGGAAGCGGATCTATGTCACCGGCGATAGCTACGTGATGGACGATGCTGATCCCGATTTGCAGCACTTGGACGCGATCGTGTACAGCCTGGTGCCCAAGGATCTGGCGGCGCCGGGGGTGATGGAGGCGCACGTTGTGGCTTTGGAGGACGTGCAGAGGCGCTTCAGCCCGTGCTACGTGCTCCCCAGCCATTTGGTCGACTGCGACTGGACGGTGGAGCCAGCCGATCTCAAGAAAGCGATAGAGGTCAAGGGCTTGGAAAACGTCGTGATCCTAGAGACCAAAGAAGAGACGTTTGAGATAGCCTAGTTGGGGAGGCGAACTTGAGTGAGCGGATGATCGCTTATTGCGGAGAAGTATGTACGACCTGTTCAGCCTACGTCGCCACGCGCAGCGGCGACCCGGCGGCACTGCAGCGCGTGGCCGATGAGTGGAACGCGCGGGATGGGACCTCTCTCGTGGCCGAGGATTGCATATGCGATGGCTGCCTCGGCGACGGTCGCCGCATTGGCTACTGCCGCACGTGCGCGGTGCGCGCCTGCGCCATTGCGCGCGGCCTGGAGAACTGTGCTCACTGCGCTGACTATGGCTGCGAGAAGCTGGTCGTGTGTTTTGAGCACTCGGCCGAGACCAAGGTCGTGTTGGATGGGATCAGGCAGAGTTTGTCAAAGAGCTAGAGGAGTATTTATCCTATGGGCGATGCAATCGTCAGGAACTATCAGGTGAGTGATATCGAGAAACTGGCGCGATTCTTTGAGCGGTACCGGGTGGCATTCCCGGATGCCAAGTTGGCGCCGCCCGAATACTACACGTATCACCCGACACTCGAGGGAGGGCGGAACGTGTTTTGTGCCCTCGATCACCAGGAACGCATCGTGGGTTTTGCGCCCGTTTTCCCGGCGCCCGCCACCGAAGAGAGCGGACCGAAGGAGCCTCATCACATCTGGACGATCGTCGTGGCCGACCCCGGAGCGTCCGGTGCGGGGCAGGCTCGGACGCTGTTGCTGGATCGCGTCATCGAGCGGGCAAGCGCCATCAAGGCGACGTTCACGCCCCGCCGGGTCAAGTTGGCTGCCGATATGATGGCAAGCCAGCGCCCCGATATACAGCATCTTTTGGAGAACGGGTTAGAGCGTTACGAGGGGATGTACGTGATGAACAGAATGGCGACGGATCCAGGCCCGGATGTCTCTATTCCGCAGGAGATCACGGTGAGGCTATGGAAGATGGCCACCGAGGAAGAACAGAAAGCGTATATTCGGGCATACAACAGCTGTTTTTTCGAGCTCCCCAAGACGCTCGAAGCGTTGCGTTTTTCCCTCAACTCTCCAGTGTGGGCCGCCGGGACGGCGGTAGCCGCGTTCGGCCCACAGGGCCAACTTGTGGGGAGCGTCGTGGCTTATCCGAATGAGGAGGCGGGCTGGGGGATTGTGGATGACGTGTTCGTGCTGCCGGAATGGCGCAGGCGCGGCATCGCAAAGCGACTGGTCGGTGAAGGGATACGGTACTTGCGCGAGCGGGGCGTGGAGGAAGTGCGCCTGGATGTGGTGCAGAGCAACGAGCCGGCCATCTCGCTCTACCGGTCGATGGGGTATGAAACGATCAGCGAAGAGGTGATGCTGGGTCTTTACATATAGTCCACCTGGGGGAGTTGAGCAAGAATCATGGCGAGAGAAGAACAAATGGACATTCGAGAGCATAATCGCATCGTGTGGGATCAAAACGTCGACTGGGGCGAAAACCCGTGGACGATTCCGGTCAGCCCAGAGCAGGTCGCCGCTGCCCGGCATGGCGAGTGGGGCATCTACCTGACGCCCACAAAGCCCGTGCCGCGTGCGTGGTTCCCGCCCTTTCCCTGCGATCTGCTGTGCCTGGCTTCCGGCGGCGGGCAGCAGGGGCCGATTCTTGCGGCGGCCGGCGCGCGCGTGACCGTGTTCGATAACTCGCCGCGCCAGTTGGGGCAAGATCGGATGCTTGCCGAGCGAGATGGGCTAGAGATCACGACGGTCGAGGGAGATATGCGCGACCTGTCGATATTTGACGACAGAAGTTTTGACCTGATCGTGCACCCCGTCTCCAACGTCTTTGTGCCCGACGTGCGACCTGTGTGGCGGGAGGCGTTCCGCGTGCTGCGGCCCGGCGGCGCGCTGCTGTCCGGGTTCGATAACCCGGTGCTGCATGCTTTTGACGAGACGTTTGACTCGGATGGCGCGTTGCGAGTCAAGCATGCCATTCCTCGTTCTAGCGTGGATGGCTTTTCAGAGGAGGAGAGGCGGCAGCATCTCGAAAAGGGCGAGTTCATCGAGTTCAGCCACACCCTGGAGGAGCAGATTGGTGGGCAGATCGAGGTCGGGTTCCTGATCGCGGGTTTTTACGAGGACGCCGACCCCAGCGAGGCGTTAGCACGCTATATGCCGATCTATATCGCCACGCGGGCGGTCAAGCCGGCGATTTGAGTGAGCAGAGGTGGATTATGGCAGCATTTACTAAC
>CAZKDJ010000304.1:0-3862 GCA_964551295.1 uncultured Anaerolineales bacterium
GTAGCTATCGGGGATAAAGCGCTGGCCCATGAAGCGAAAGCCCATCGTCATCTCCTCCGCATCCTGCGTATCGGTGACGAACCCGCCGACGATAGCCGGCGGGCGCAGCTCCTTGGCAACCTCGACGAACGCCTCCAGCTTGGCCTCGTCGGCCAGGGCGTGCACGTCGGGCAGGCCGCCATAGACCTCGTTGGCGACGGCTGCATAGTCATACACCGTCAGGCCGTCGGCTCGTAGATGCGATCCCACACGTCGAGCGCCGGCTCGTCCCCGGCTTCGACAGTATGGAGCGCGCGCACGACGAGCAGTGCGGACCGCGTCTCGCGGGGTCCCACACCGGGATCGTAGGGATTGAACAGGTGGAACGACATCCGTCCGTACCACATCATGGCCCGGAAGTAGCGCTCGAAATCCTCGTTGCGCGTATAGTGGCCGCGCGGCACGTACTGGCTATAATCCTCACAGAAACGGTGCTTGCAGCCTCCGGGCAGATCCTCCGAGCGGTAGTGGTCAAAGATGGGGGAAACGGCAAAACCCTCGTGCGCGTCGATCAGCTTTAGCTCCTCCTGCACCACGTCACGCACGGGGTCGGGCACGTCGGCCTTGGGCGTCAACAGCTTGGCGACAGCGAAATAGGCAAGTTCTGCCACGCAGCTTCCTTCACAGGGCCGTCGGTGGCGGCATAGTCGGCCTTGGCCGCCGCCAGCAGCGCGGCGTTGAGCGCCTCCAGGTCGGCGATAGAATGCTCCATCTCCGCCAGGCGCAGCGAGTAGTCGTAGAGAATGTGGTAGGCATGCAGCACCGAGTCGGCGGTGACAAAGGCGGGAATGTTGGCCTCGTCGGCCTGTTGGTAGATCTGGTAGATCTGTTCGCGGCCGCGCGGCACGACGACGAATCCGTTCTCCTCCAACGCTGCTTTCTGTACATCGCTAAGCCAGGCCACCGCATCGGGATTGGCGATGGTGTCCATGTCGGGGACGTAGGCGGGAGCGTTGGGTACCACGTCGACTGCCACCGGCACATAATCGGCAAAGCCGCCAACGCGGGACGTATCCACCGGCCTGGGGGGCGCCGGCGTAGCCGTGGAGCTGGGAGTAGGCGACGGCGTCGAGATGCAGCCAAAAGCCAAGACGGCCGCCAGGATAATGACTAATACATGTAATGTTTAGAGGCCCAAAGCACGCCGAAAAAGTCGATTCCGGTTTTTGGGGCGTTTTCCCGGCATTTTACCGCGAATCTCAGGCAAAAGGCGGAATCGACTTATTGGAGATGAACCGCTCAAAACAGCCTCTCCAAACATTCCATGTTATACTGATGCCCATGCGATCTACACCTGCTTTCGATGATACCGCCCGCCGCTCGCTGATCGCCCGCTACGTCGTGGCCGTCTTTTTGTACTGGATAGCCCTCTACCTGTACGTGCCCACGCTGCCCACCTACGCCGAGGGCAAGAGCGACACGCTGGCCTTGGTGGGGGTCGTGCTGGCCCAGTACGGCCTGTGGCAGGCGCTGGCCCGGCTGCCTGTGGGCGCCGCCGCCGATTGGGTCGGGCAGCGCAAGCCGTTCATCGTCGTCGGCTTTGGGCTGGCCGGGCTGGGCGCGCTGGTGATGGGGCTGGCCGGCGGTATCGAGGGGCTGATCGTGGGCCGGGCCATCACCGGGCTGGCGGCGGCTACGTGGGTGCCGCTGGTGGTGACGTTCAGCGGCCTGTTCCCGCCGCGTGAAGCGGTGCGGGCCAGCGCCCTGCTCACCTTCGTCGGGTCGGCGGGCCGTATGATAGCCACCGGCGTCACCGGCTGGCTCAACGGCGTGGGCGGCTATCCGCTGGCGTACTTTGCGGCCACCGGCGTCGCTGGCCTGGCGACCCTCGCCGTACTGCCCGCCCGGGAGACGCCGCGCGCGCCGCAGACACCTTCGCTTGGGAGCGTCCTTGAGGTCGCCAGGAGGCGCGACGTGCTGCTCCCCGCGCTGCTGGCCGCCGTGGCCCAGTACGCCAACTGGACCACTACCTTTGGTTTTCTGCCCATCCTGGCCGGGCAACTGGGCGCCACCGACGTCACGTTGAGCTTTTTGCTGAGCCTGAACATCGGCGTGATCACCGCCGGCAACCTGCTGACCACCAGCATCGCCAACCGATTTGGCGCCCCGCGGCTGTTATACCTCAGCTTTGTGCTGCTGGCGGCGGGGATCGGCGGAGCGGCGCTGGCCCCGACGCTGCCCTGGCTGTTCGCCGCGCAGATCGGCATCGGGCTATCGCAGAGCTTTGGCTATCCGGTGATGATGGGGATGAGCATCGAGCACGTGCCGGACGACCGGCGCACCACGGCGATGGGGCTCTTCCAGGCGGTGTACGGCGTTGGCATGTTCGCCGGGCCGGGCCTGAGCGGTGTGCTGGCCGACGCGATGGGCATCCGGCCGATGTTCGCGGTCACCGCGTTGGCGTGTTTGGCGGTGGGATTGGCGGTGACTTACTGGCTGACTGTCAAACGCCAAGGGTAAAAGAACAATTTCCGAACGGCTGGATTTGGCAATCCAGCCCGAGCAATGCAAGAAGCTACATCCTTATGGACCCTGGGCATCCCTTCGCCCCCGCGGCTTGAACACCAGCTTTAGCGGCGTGCCGGTGAAGGCGTAGGCCTCGCGCAGCTTGTTCTCCAGGTAGCGCTCGTAGCCAAAGTGCACCAGCTTTGTGTCATTGACGTGAAAGACGAACGTCGGTGGATTGACTCCCGGCTGGCTGGCGTAATACACCTTGAGCCGCTTGCCGCGCTTGCTGGGCGGGGCGTGGCGCGCCAGTGCCTCCTGCACCAACCGATTGAGCTCACCGGTGGGCACGCGCCGGAAGCGGGCCTCATGCACCTCCAGTGCCGTCGGAATCACCTTGTGCACCCGCTGGCCGGTGAGCGCAGAGATGTAGAGCACGGGCACATAGTCAAGGAACTTGAGCGCCTCGCGCACCCACTTGGTGTACTCGATCATCGTGTAGGCGTCCTTTTCCACGGCGTCCCACTTGTTGACCAGCACCACCGCGCTGGCCCACTCGTCGAGGATAAAGCTGGCCACGTGGGCGTCCTGGGCGGTGACGCCGTCCACGCCGTCGATCACCAGCAGCGCCACGTGGGCCCGTTGGATCGCCTTGAGTGCCCGCAGCACGCTGTAGCGCTCCACCCCCCGCTCGACCTTGCCCCGCCGCCGGATGCCGGCGGTGTCGATCAGCGTGATGGGCGTACCCTCCCAGGCCAGGTAGGTGTCGATGGCGTCGCGCGTGGTGCCGGCTATGGGGCTGACGATGGCCCGCTCCTCGCCCAGCAGCTTGTTCAGCAGCGACGATTTGCCTACGTTGGGCCGGCCGACGATGGCGATCTTGATCCTCGAATCTTGATTCGCGTCGTCTTCCTCTTCGGTCTCGGCTGTGGGCAGCGCCTCGACCACATCGTCCAGCAGATCGGCCACGCCGACGCCGTGCAGTGCCGAGACCGGGAAGACCTCCCCCAGGCCCAGGGCGTAGAACTCGAGCGCCTCCTGGCGCATCCGCTCGTTATCGGCCTTGTTGGCGGCCAAGAAGACGGGGCAGCGGGCGCGCCGCAGGATGTCGGCCACCTCCTCGTCGGCGGCGTTCAGGCCGCTGGCGGCATCGGTGAGAAATATGACGGCGTCCGCGCCCCGGATCGCCTGCTCGGCCTGGGCACGGATGAGGGGCAGGTAGGCGGCCGAGTCCTGCGCCAGCACTCGCACGGGACCGGGTCGCTTTCCGGTGTTGACCGTTTCTGGCAGCACCTCGATACCGCCGGTATCGACCACGGTGAACGTGACGCCGTTCCATTCGGCCTGTGCGTGCAGCCGGTCGCGGGTCGTGCCCGGC
>CAZKDJ010000305.1:0-3805 GCA_964551295.1 uncultured Anaerolineales bacterium
AAGGAATCCGCTCGCCTGAACCATCTTGTGTAGACTTATGGGTAATAGATAGGCCCTGGTAGACGTGACAACCGCACTGTGATAACATCGCAGCGCGGTTTTACCGACGAACTGTGTATGGAGAAATGGTCATTCCAATAGAGAGCACGCCTGAGCGTGTTCAGGCCAGAAGAGCTGAGCGTAGTCGGCCAGCAAAAAGGGCAAAACGTACGTTAATTTGGGTAAGGGACTCCAACGCCGCCTATCCCGTGGAGGTCTATCGTTTCCTACGGGATGAGGTGGGCGCGCAGTTCGTTCAATTCATCCCCATCGTTCAACGCGAGGGCGAGGGAGTCTCGGCGCGGTCGGTGACCGCGCGGTCTGTCACCGCGAGGCAGTACGGCGACTTTCTCGTCGGTGTCTTTGACGAGTGGGTGCGGCGGGACGTGGGCCGTGTCTTTGTGCAGATTTTCGACGTGGCGCTGGCGGCCTGGGTCGGGGAGCGGCCAGGGCTGTGTGTCTTTGACGAGACGTGCGGCAACGCGCTGGTTCTGGAGCACAATGGCGATCTGTACGCCTGCGATCACTTTGTCGAGTCGCAGCACCGGCTGGGCAACATCCTGGATGTGCCCATGGTCGATCTGGTGGGGTCGGAGCAGCAGCGGCGGTTCGGTCTAGCTAAACGGGACGCGCTGCCCGAGGCCTGCCGGGCGTGCGAGGTGTATTTTGTGTGCCACGGCGGCTGTCCCAAGAATCGCCTTGAGGCCGGGCTGAATTATTTGTGTGCGGGCTACAAGGCGTTCTTCCAGCACGTCGACGAGCCGATGCGTTTCATGGCGGCGGAGCTAAAGGCCAGGCGGCCGCCTGCCAACATCATGCATCACCTGGTGCGGCAGGAGGCGGAGCTTGAGCGCAGCTTTGCCCAAGCCCGGCGCAATGATCCTTGTCCATGTGGCAGCGGGCGCAAGTTCAAGCACTGTCACGGACGGCGTGAGTAGAAATCTGTTGTAGGAGGACTGAAATGATAACTAAACAACCCTTTGGACGTACCGGCCACATGAGCACGCGCACCATCTTTGGCTCGGCGGCGCTGTGGGCGCTCTCGCAGAGCAAGGCGGATCGCACCCTCGGCGTGCTCAAGTACCATGGTGTCAACCACATCGACACGGCGGCCAGCTACGGCGACGCCGAGCTGCGCATCGGGCCGTGGATGGCGCAGCAGCGGGACGAATTCTTCCTGGCGACCAAGACCGACAAGCGCACCTACCAAGAGGCCTGGGAGCAGATTCGCCTGTCGCTGGAGCGGCTGCAGGTAGACCAGGTGGATCTGCTGCAACTGCACAACCTGGTGGACGCCGAGGAGTGGGAGGTGGCGATGGGGCCGGACGGTGCGTTGAAGGCGGTGATCGAGGCGCGCGACCAGGGACTGACGCGCTTCATCGGCGTGACTGGTCACGGCGTCGTCGCTCCGGCGATGCACATGCGCAGCTTGGAGCGCTTTGACTTTGACTCGGTGCTGCTGCCGCTTAACTATGCGATGATACAGAACGCGCAGTACGCCGCCGATTTCGAGTCCCTGTTGGACGTGTGTCGTGAGCGAGACGTGGCCGTGCAGACGATCAAGTCCATCGCCAAGGGGGAGTGGGGCAAAAAGACGCACACGCGCACCGTTTGGTACGAGCCGCTGGAAGATCAGGTGGCGATTGACAAGGCGGTGCACTGGGTGCTAGGCTGGCCGGGTGTTTTCCTGAACACCGCCGGCGACGTCAACCTGCTCCCCAAGGTACTGGATGCCGCGACCCGTTTCAAGGCGCCGTCTTCCGATGAAAAGATGCGCGAGATGATGCGAGAGCATGGAGTGACACCGCTCTTTACGTAGCAGTCGCCAGGTTCCACTAGGACACCCTTGAGGCGAAAACTTGCCGGGCGATGTAGGGCAAATTGCCAATTTACCCCGCGTATCTTCGAGTTAGGCAGAAACCCGGCAAAGGTGGCGTGGGTGTAGGTGGCGACATCCCGTCCCTCCCCCCCCGTAGTGGAGGAGGTTAGGCAGAGGTTTTTTCGAATAGCAGAGGGGATAGAATGAAAGCCATCATGGTCATGTTTGACTCGTTGAATCGGCATTTCCTGCCGCCTTACGGGTGCGAGTGGGTGCACGCCTCGAACTTTGAGCGGCTGGCCGGCCGGGCGGCGATCTTTGACAATTGCTACGTGGGTAGCATGCCGTGCATGCCTGCGCGGCGCGAATTGCACACCGGGCGGTACAACTTTCTCCACCGCAGTTGGGGACCGTTGGAGCCATTCGACGATTCGATGCCCGCGCTGCTTCACGAAGGCGGCGTCTACACGCACCTGGTCAGCGATCACTACCACTACTGGGAGGATGGCGGCGCCACCTATCACAACCGTTACACCAGTTGGGAGGGCGTCCGCGGGCAGGAGGGCGATTTCTGGAAAGGGCAAGTGCAGGAGCCAGAGATCCCATCCCACGTCGGCGAGAGATCGGATCGGTGGTGGCGGCAGGATTGGGTCAACCGCGCGTACATGACCCGCGAGGAGGATCAGCCACAGGCCATGACGTTTGCGCTGGGTCTGGACTTTATCGAGACCAACTACGCGCAGGATGACTGGTTCCTGCACATCGAGACCTTTGATCCCCACGAGCCGTTTTTCATCCAGCAGGCGTACAAGGCCCTTTATCCCCACGACTATGGCGGCCCGCACTTTGACTGGCCGCAGTACCGGCGGGTGCAGGAGACCCTGGAGCAGGTCGAACACGTGCGCTACCAGTACGCTGCCCTGATCAGCATGTGCGATCGTTATCTGGGCCGCGTCCTGGATATGATGGATGGGCTGGACATGTGGGAGGACACGCTGCTCATTGTCAACACCGACCACGGCTTTCTGCTGGGCGAGCACGACTGGTGGGCCAAGTGCGTGCAGCCGTTCTACGGCGAGGTCGCCCACCCGCCGCTCTTCATCTGGGACCCGCGCTGCGAGGTGGCGGGCGAGCGCCGCCATAGCCTGGTGCAGACCATCGACCTGGGGCCGACCCTGCTGGAGTATTTCGGCGTCGAGCGCCCTCCCGATGTGCAGGGCGTACCGCTGCGGGAGACCGTGGCTGCCGATAGGCCGGTGCGGCAGGCGGGGCTGTTTGGACTACACGGTGCGCACGTCAACTGCACCGACGGGCGCTACGTGTACATGCGCGCGCCAGTGAACGCGGATAACGAGCCGCTCTATGAGTACACGCTGATGCCCACGCACATGCGTTCCCTCTTTGGCGTGGACGAGTTGCAGGATATCGCGCTGGCGGAGCCTTTCTCTTTCACCAAGGGGTGCCGGACGATGAAGGTTAAGGCTCGCCCGGGGACGAACGCCCATCAGTTCGGCACGCTGCTTTTCGACCTGGCCAGCGATCCCGGGCAAGAGCACCCTCTCGATGATCCGGCGGTGGAGGAGATGATGATCCGCCACATGGTCCGATTGATGCAGGAGAACGACGCGCCGCCCGATCAGTTTGAGCGATTGGGGTTAACTGATTGAATGTAGATCGACTCTCGCAGGATGCAGATAAAGACTGATTGGTAGATGCGACTTGCAGTCTCCAATCTCTAATCTCTATCTTTTAGGAGGTGTGATCATGTTACCAAGCGGCGTCCTTCCTTCTCCTGTCCCCTTGCACATCCCCGATGGATTCCTGAGCGTGGCGATTTCCGTGATCTGCTGGGCGCTGACCGCCGTGGGGGTGGGGGTCTCCCTGTGGCGCAGCCCCTGGCTGGCTAAACATCACCTTGTCGCAGCCGTCCCGTGACAAGCCGTGGCG
>CAZKDJ010000306.1:0-3779 GCA_964551295.1 uncultured Anaerolineales bacterium
GAGATTGCGACTTTTTGAACGGATTTTCTCTGGATGAGGTTTTTACACCCTACGGTAGCCAGCCGAGGCTTTGCAAGGCTCATTCTGACCATCCAGCGGCAACCTTGCCCGAAAACGTGAACTGCACTCTCATACTATCAAGTAGTTGACCATTCCAATAGTCCATGATATAATATACCAAACCGTTATATATATTGTAGATATAAACGAAACTGGAGTCTGGCGAAAACCGGTTTTTGGGCAATTTGGCCTTGTTTTTGCCCCACCAGGCCCCTGTTTTTGCGGGCGATTCCCCACTGGGGGCATCAGAAAGCTGCTTTTTTGAGCGATACCCCCCACTTTTTAGAATTCGCCAGAGTCCAGTAACGAAAGCATTTTATAACGGAACGTGCTATTGCCAGTACAAGGGGCATTCGGCATTTCATCTTGGGCCTGTTGGCCCAGCAGCCGATGTCAGGCTATGATATCAAGCGCTTTCTCAAAAGCCTGAGTTGGTTGGTTGATTGATGTACCCAGTCTTGGAAGCCTCTACCCTTCCTTGCACACCCTGCTGAGAGATGGCTTGGTGACTGTGGAAGTGGTTGCGAGTCAAGATCGACCACCACGGAAGGTCTACTCGATCACAGGGGCAGGTGAAGAGGCATTGC
The DNA here is from genome assembly GCA_964551295.1 of uncultured Anaerolineales bacterium. Classification (GTDB taxonomy): domain Bacteria; phylum Chloroflexota; class Anaerolineae; order B4-G1; family B4-G1; genus JAFGED01. The sequence continues at coordinate 648 of CAZKDJ010000306.1, forward strand.
AGATGTGGCTGAATCAGCCATCTGAGTCAAATGCCTCCTTGAAAAAGTTTGTTATGCGCCTGGCGCTGGCCGATCAGCTTTCGCAGGTTGGCTTGCTTGCCCATCTTGAGCAGCGGCGTGCGCGAGTCGCCGCCCAAAAGATGGCTTTGGAGCAAGCCATTGAGACCGAGGATGAAGGCGCGGATTTAGGAGAGCGCCTGATGCTTGGCTACGGGCTCAGTTTAGCTGCTGCAGAGTTGGCCTGGCTGGATAGCACGCTGACTCGGTTATCCCAACCAGCAGCACTGCCTGTAGAAGCTACTGAGAATAAGAAACGTGGTTTCGTCACTCTGACTACTTGAGGTGCACACCTGGGGAATCATATCTAAATCTCAAATCTAGATTTTCCAGCACGTCTTAAACTGACTGTGGGCCTGGTAGATGCCGAGACCGGTGATGGGTATGGCTTATCAGGTCCATTTTGTTTACCAGAGGAACGGATTGTGGGAGATAGAGAAACAACTCTGAGAACTGATTGATAGAGGAGGTGAGTTTAGATTTGACGCAAGTGATACTGAAACCTGGCGAATCACAGGACAGCTTGCTCAGGCGCTTTCGCAAAAAGGTAACGCGGGAGCGTATCTTGAGCGACGTGAAGAAAAAGCGGTTCTTTATGAAGAAGAGCGAAGAGCACCGGCGCGCTCGTCGCAAGGCCGTGCGCAAGGAGCAGCAGCGCCTGAGACGGGAACAGCAAAGACGGTACTAAGGTGAAAACAATGGCTCAACAGCAAGGGAACGCACAACAGAGATTCTTGGCGCTACTCGAGAATGAATACGACTATGACCGTCCGCGACGTGGGCAGGTCTGCAGCGCGACGGTTTTGTCCATCGATGAGAACGAAGTGATCGTTGACCTGGGATGCAAGCGGGACGGTATCGTACCCCGCACAGACCTAGAGATGCTAGACGATGCGTATCGCAACAGCTTGCAGGTCGGGAAGGAGTTTCCAGTCAGCGTGTTGTCCGTCTCGAATCGGCAAGGAGAACTCGTTGTCTCGCTGAACCTGGGCTTAGCACAGCAGGATTGGCTGCAGGCGCAGGAGATGGTGGAAAGCAGAGAGACTTGTGAGGCTAAAGTGGTAGACGCGAATCGTGGTGGCGTCATCGTCAAGTTCGGTCGGCTGTCTGGTTTCGTACCAAACTCGCAGTTGAATGCAGTACGGCCCAGCATGCGTGAAGAACGACTGGATCGGCTGAAGCGCGATCTTGTAGGAAGTACTCTCCGGCTGGTTGTGATCGAGGTCGAACAGCAACGACGGCGTCTGGTGCTATCACAGCGCGCTGCAGATTCACGCAGACGAGAGGAATTGCTCGCCGAGTTGGTAGAAGGTGAGGTTAAAACTGGCAAGGTTAGCAACCTGGTTAAGTTTGGAGCCTTTGTGGATCTGGGTGGCATCGATGGCTTGATCCATATTTCCGAGTTGGATTGGAAGCACGTCGACCATCCCAGCGAGGTGTTGGGCGTGGGAGATGAGATCGACGTATACGTTCTGAATGTGGATCGAGAGCGGGAACGCATCGGCCTCAGTCGTAAACGGCTTTTGCCAGATCCCTGGCCTCTCGTGGTCGATAAGTTGCATACTGGACAGGTAGTCGAAGGAACTGTGACCAACGCAGCAGAGTTTGGTGTCTTTGTGAGTTTGGGCGAGGGAGTCGAGGGTTTGATACACTCTTCAGAGATACCGCAGGAGGGCAACTGTAAAGAGTTAGAGCCCGGTTCTCCACTCGCAGTGCGCGTGCTGGAAATCGACCGCTGGCGCCATCGTATCGCTCTCAGCTTGAAGGGCATTCCTGATACGCTGGCCCTGGCGAGTGTTGAGACGGCGCCTGTTTTGACCGGTATGGAATAACCGATTGGCATTGATAACACGGAAGATGTGTTGGAGGATAAATCGATGTCTGAGCAAATGTTGGTTGAGGAATGATCTTATTACAGGAGGACGCATGGCAGGAAAAGTCAAACAAAAAGAGCAAAAGATAGAGATGATGGGCAAGGTGGTCGAAGCGTTTCCGGGCACCCAGTTCAAGGTCGAGCTGGAGAATGGTCACGAGATTTTGGCCTATCTCTCAGGCAAGATGCGCAGATACTACATCCGGATTCTGTTGGGCGATCAGGTCAGAGTCGAGATATCTCCCTACGACCTGATGCGAGGGCGAATTATGTATCGCTACAAGCGCGGGTTCCCTTCCGCTCAACCTGTGCGCACCTAGATATGTCATAAAGATTGAGCGGGTATGTCAGGCGGTTCGGCCACCAGAAGCGGTATGGTCGCATCCAACGCGGTCTTGGGCATCCAGACATCTTTGTACAGATTGAGGACTTTCAAGATATTGAGGGTGTTCGCGAATTGGAAGATGGAGAATTGGTGGAATCCAGTATTGAGTAAACGTCAGTGGGGTCCATAGCTTCGAACATCGTGATGTTGCCGTCTGAGCAATGAGTTCCTTCACGTGTTTGTTCTATCGCTTCGAAGGTAACAGGGAGAACAATGAGTTGTGGACACTAGTGTGATCCTGGCAGTGATCCCGGAGCAAGGCGCGGATTCTACCCTCGCTACGCTGCGCGAGCAAGAGTTCCGTGTGACGAGAATCGCCTCTACTGGTGGCTTTTGGCGCCGGGGCAATGTAACACTGTTGATCGAGGTTGCTGAGTGGCAGGTGGGTGAGGCAGTCGATCTGCTACGTGATCAGTGCAGTGCGTGCAGAGAAAACCGGCGAGGCGAGGGCGAAGGCAATGGTGGAGTGGCCTTCATCCTCAACGTTGAGCATCTCGAACGAGTAAAGGGTGTAGTGAAGAGAATATGAACCGCACCGATGAAAATGCCCGTGTTCAGCAAGTTTTGACGGTTTCAGGGGGTCAAGGCGGCACAAGGAGGAGTGCAATGGACATCATCAAGGTCGCAGCTACATCTCGCTCGACGGCGGTGGCGGGTGCCATCGCAGGCGTCATGCGTGATAAGGAACAGATTGACGTACAAGCCATCGGTGCTGGGGCAGTCAACCAAGCCACAAAGGCGGTAATCATCGCCCGCGGCTATCTGGAATTGGATGGGATCGACATCGTCTGCGTCCCCTCGTTCGTCGAGGTGATGA
>CAZKDJ010000307.1:0-3772 GCA_964551295.1 uncultured Anaerolineales bacterium
CCTCGCCGTACCAAGATCGAGGAGTGGCGATCCTCATGTCAAGTGACCCACTAGCGTTGGGTTGCGCTTCGGGCCTCCGGCCCGCCTCAACCCAACCTACAGACTGAACTCAAGTCCGGTCACGGCAAAAGAAAGTCTTACCGACAGAGGAAAGCGTGCTATAATGAAAGTAATCATAGAATGGGACCCGGTCAAAGCAAGAACTAATCTCAAGAAACATCAGGTCAGTTTTAGCGACGATTCTATGAAGAAACCAAATGATGACTACGAATTGCAAGAAGAATATGATCTCTCGCAACTGCCGATCATGCCAAAGGGACGGTATGCCCCCGAACGACGCGTCGGAAGCAATGTCGTCGTACTAGAACCGGATTTGGTGCAGGCATTCCCCTCCGATGAGGCCGTCAACAAGGCACTGCGGCTCGTCTTGCAAGCGGCACAGATTCCAGAGAAAGCAGGCGTAGCAAATAGCAAGTAGATCAGGTTGCGCGTAGAGAAACCCGACATCCAAGTGGCGTTGGGTTTCGGTTCTGCCTCCACCCAACCTACAGACTACTGGGGCTGCTGGGACTGTGGGTGGAGAAATACAAGTCGATGAGCCGGGTGATGGAGGAGGTGAGGGGATAGAGGGTTCTCCCAGGCCGGATTCGCACCACACGTCGAGAACACATACAATGCGCATTGCTTCGCATATTTGAGAGTTAGTGCGCAACTTGTGGATCGTATGAAAGGAGAGAAAGTGATGAAACGGCAAATCTGTATCGGATTTGTGCTCTCTGCGACGTTGGTAGCCCTGGGGACAACACCATGCCTGACGCAGGGCTCACAGACCAATGAAGATCGGGCGGTGAGCAGTGCAAACACAACCTCGCCCGCCTCGGCCCCGTGGTTCAGAAACACGGTGGACTCGCCCAACGACGTCGGCCAGCACGTGTCGGTGGCGCTCGATCCGGCCAACGGCACCGCCTACATCAGCTACTACGACGCGACCTACGGTAACCTGCGGATGGCGAAATACGTCGGCTCTGGCGGCAATTGCGGCCCGAATAACGACTGGGCGTGTGAGACGGTGGATAATAGTGCCGGCGATGTCGGGAAGTACAGCTCTATCGCGGTGGATCCGACTGACAACCTCCCTATAATCGCCTACTATGACGCCAGCAACGGTGCCCTCAAGTTGGCCATTGGGTCGGGCGTGGGCTGGATCTTCAAGACCATTCACGACCCATTTCTAGGGAGCGCCGGCTCGTATGCCTCGCTCAAGCTCGACTCGACGGGCAAGACGCGCATCGCCTACTATTTCTTCAACGTTATGACGGACGATAACCTGTGGTATGCGGAATATGTGGGTGGGGGAACGGGGAATTGCACGGACAAAGACTATCAGTGTGACTCCATTGATAGCGGCAACCATGTGGGCAAGTACGCCTCTCTGGCTCTGGACAGCCTTGACCGGCCGCGCATTGCCTACTACGACGGGGGCAACGATGCCCTCATGTATGCATATCAAAATGGCGGGAGCTGGACGATCCGCGAGATTCTTCCAACCAACTCGGGCCAATATGCTTCACTGTACGTGGACGTAGACAACGGAGACCTCCCGCGCATCGCTCATTATGACGCCACCAACGGCAAGTTGGGTTATGCCGTGTACGTGGGGTCGGGAGGCAACTGCGGGTTTGACAGCAGCAGCACGACATTCCTGTGGCAATGCGACGAGATCGAATCCGTGGGAACCACCACCGACCCGAAGGGCATATCACTGGCAGTGGATGGGGCCGACTACCCGATCATCGCCTACCAGTCTGGGGGGACGGCGCTCAAGGTGGCGCGACCGGCCGCTGCACTGGGTCTGCTTGTTGGGAACTGTGGCCCTATCCCAAGTCTTTTCTACACCTGGCAATGTGATGTGATCAGCTTTGGGATAGGGATCGGCCAGGGTGATTTTGTATCACTGGCCGTCAATTCCGCTGGTCTGTCTACCATCGCATACTATGGAAATATAACCGCTTCCGATGGCGACCTTCAGGTCGCCTACCAGCGGCTCCAGGTCTTTCTGCCACTTGTCCTGCGTCAGTCCCCGTAGGGGGAGAACTGGTAGTTGTGAGGTGTTCTTCTGCCAGGGAAACAGACCTAGCTGCTCCAAGGGGCGGAATTGACACAACGGATCAATCACGCCTAACAATGCGCTCGAGCTGACCAGGCTATCAAGTGCCAAAGCGAGGTTGATTTCGCTATCGTGGCTTGCTTTCCAGCAGGGTCAGTCTGCAAAGCCGCCTGGCAGATCAGCTTCACCCGTTAGGCAGCAGGACAGCCGGTAATTCAATAAAAATTCAAAATCAATCAAAGGAGAAATAAAATGACCGTATTACCAGAAGCAGTGAGCAAGGCTTGGGAAAATCGTAAAGATGCTATCGTTTTGACCACTGTTGATGCAGAAGGAAATCCAAATGCAATCTATGCAACCTGTGTTCGAAAATTCAATGAGGGTACGCTGGTTGTGGCAGACAACTTTTTCAAAAAAACACGTGCGAATATCCTGTCAGGTAGCAAGGGGTCACTGCTTTTTATCACCAAGGAAGGCAAATCGTATCAAGTTAAAGGGTGTATCGAGTATCACACCGAAGGTGCGATTTACGAGGATATGAAACAATGGAACCCAACCAAGCTTGCGGGACATGCTGCTGCCGCGCTGAAAGTGGAGCAAGTTTTTTCTGGGGGAGAACAACTCGTATAAGATAAAGTAGAGCGATATGGTCCGGGAATGACCGAATTTGATTGATGCAGAGGAGAAGGGGTTGCCGAACATTCTCCGGTAGATACGCCGCATCCGGAGCGTATCTATCAGGGTTTTGCGCGATATGCAGAAGAGATGACAGACTGTGCAGATGCATCCCGTCCCATGGGAGCACGCCTTTGTTTTATGGAGACCGATTGATAAACCAGCAGAGATGAAAGCTGCGAGCTACAGTCGAAATGCTTGTCTCTAATGGTCGCCCGACACCCGCTACACCTGGCCACGCCTGGCGGCGTGCAGTGCGGGGGCGCATCCGCGCTTGGGGGCAAATGTCGGGCGGGGTTACTTGCTCCGCACCAGCGTGGCAGGGAGCTTTTCGTTGATGCGCGCGAGTTTCGTGCAACCATGAAAAGAAATCAAACCATGCGAGGGCTACGAATCGGGCGGGTCGGCACGTTCCTTCTTCTCACCTTCGCTCTGTCCTGGGGCTTCGATCTGCTGATTGCTGTCACCATCGGGCATGAAGCCTATCTTGAGCTGGGTGTGTCGCCACTAGGCATGTTCTTTCCGGCGTTCGTGGCCTTAATCCTGCAGCTCTTTGTCTTTAAGGATAGCCCTGTCCACTTCCAGCACTATCAAGGAAAGCCGCGCTGGATTCTGTACGGCTTTCTGCTGCTTACAATCATCTATGCGATTGTCACGCTCATTGGGATATTGGTGCAGGGCCGGTCAGGGGTCTTCCAGGGGGTGGGCAATCTGCTGACGACGCTGTGGACGCTGCTGGTCCTCTTTGTAGCAGGTCAGAGTAGCAGGGAGGAGCTCCAGCGAGCCGGCTTGCAGCTAGGAGACACAAAACAGGGTGTGAAATTCATATTGGGCGTGGTTGTCTTTTTCGCCTTACAGGCAGGGCTGAACCTGCTTCTGAAATTGGGGCAGTTTCAGGGCCAAGTTGAGCGGGTCTATGGGATAGCTGTTCCAGGGGGTCTATATCCCTTGGCACTGATGGTGGCATTTGGGCTTGCGGTGACCGGTGTC
>CAZKDJ010000308.1:0-3761 GCA_964551295.1 uncultured Anaerolineales bacterium
TGCTCTCGCCGGTGGTCAACATCATCCCGCTGCAATTGCTGGCCTACCAACTGGCGGTGCGCCGGGGGTGTGACGTGGACCAACCGAGGAATTTGGCAAAGAGTGTGACGGTGGAGTGAATACAAGATAACAAGGTGTCTTCTCAATAGGTAGGAAAAGTGGGGGTGGCCCTTTTTCGTACCCTGGAAATTGTGCTTGCCCCTGGTTTTAGGCAGCCTTTGCCTTGATCGCGTCAAAATCTTTGCTCTTGGGCATTGTGAACAAGCATGCGCCCTTACTGCGGTTCTCCCATAGCTTGCCGATGGCGCGTTTCTCTTTCGAGTCATCGTTGCTCCATAGAACCGCCCCTTTGTATTCGACAACGAGAAGGCGCTCATCCTGTAATCGGCACACAAAATCAGGGTAGAACTTGTCGGTAGCAGTCTGCAGCCAAAACGCCTGCGAACCGCGCGCCGGGTTGCGCACCCAGAACTCGACTTCTGGCAGTGAGTCGATGTACTGTCTGGTCCAGCCAATAAACCAAGCGGCTTTCATCCCAACCCTGGTCGGAGGTCAGCAGGCGCATTTGTTGGTGCAGATCGGTGATGAACTCGATCTTGAGTTGATCTTTCTGAACGTCTATCTTGGCTTGTTGTGCTTGAGGGGGCGCGGTTGGAAATTCTTGCTCGGTCAAGGCGGCGTCCTTTTTGGATAGCGGCAGCATACGTTTGAAGTGCGTCTCCTCAAACGGCTTTAGCGGGAGTTCGCCCTGTTGATAGGCCAACGCCGGGATGCGGAACACTTCTCCGCGTTCCGCTGGGGAGCGGGTATGATATAGTGCTCTTACTTGTTTGACCGCTTTCTCAACCGCCGTCTTTCCCTCGGCAGTTTCATAGCACGCTTTGAGTGCGGTCATATCTTTGCCGTCCATCGGCGCAGTGAGAACGATTGTGCCGCTATCGCTATCCACGTGTACCTTGGCCGCCGTCTCTGCCGGGAGGCTGTCCAACCGGGGCGTTTCTGGGTGTCATGGCTGAATAATACGTCCGTTCCATTCTGAGGCGACAGCGAATCCGGATCCACGTCAGGCAAGGTTGTTGTATTGTCGAAGACGATGAATAACCTGGGTCGAGCGCAGCTGGATGTCAACCATTGTACTCGTTTTTGGGGTTTGAGGCCAAAAGGGCTTCGGAAAATCGAGTGTTGAGAGGGTGGGGGAGATGGTCAGGTTGCACCTAGAGCAAGCGCAACTGTCCGGTAGACGGGGAAACCGGGTCGGAATCCTAGAGGTTGTTCTCAGTTACTAGCGTGTCGGGTTGTACAATCGTCAGCGTCTGCTTCCACGAGGGAAGCTTGCGGGCCAAGAGGACAAGCAACACCCGGTCTCGTGGGGGCAGCGCCGGGTGTTTGACTTGGCGTTGTAGGGTGATGAGTTGCTGACGCAGGAAAGCGTTTTCCAGCACGAGTTCTGCCTTGCTGCGTGTGAGGTCTGCGGCGACATTTGGGATGAAGTCTACAACTCGCCCCCAAACTGAAAGGCACCCTGACAATCCCGCCAACTTGACGTGGAACCGCTTCCATAGTAAAATGGAAGCGGTTCCATACAGAGAAAAGAGGAAACCATTGACCACCATTTCAGACGTAGCACGTAAAGTCGGCGTGGGAATCGGCACAGTCTCTCGAGTGTTGAACAACAGCCCGCGGGTCAGCGAGGCCACCCGTCAGAAGGTGCTGGCTGCAATGGCGGCCTTGGACTATGTGCCCAACCCCCTCGCTCGTCGCCTCTCCCTGGGCAAAACATTCACCATCGGAGCCGTAGCGCCCTTCTTTACGCGCCCCTCGTTTGTCGAACGACTCCGGGGAGTGGAAATGGCCCTGGCCGACACAGAATACGATCTGCTCGTCTACAACGTCGAGACCCCAGAAAAACGGGATCGCGCTCTCCAGGAAATTCCAAAAAGCCGGCGTGTTGACGGCGTGTTGATCGTCGCTTTTCCGCCCAGCGATGAAGATGTGGCGCGCCTTGCCGCAGCCGAATTACCGACCGTGCTGATCAACGACGCGCCTGCATCCTTGAGCCGTGTGATGATAGACGACGTCGAGGGGGGCTACATCGCCACCCGACATCTGCTCGAACTAGGCCACCGTCGGGTTGCCTACATCAGCGATCCTTTACAAGGTCCGTTCAATTTCTCGTCCAGCCGCCTCCGCTACCAAGGATACCACCAGGCGCTAGACGAGTATGAAATTCCCTTTCGCCCCCAGTACCACCGGGCCGGTGAGCATGGCCGCGAGCAAGCACGACAGATGACCCATCAGCTACTGGATCTTGAGAGCCCTCCCACGGGCATCCTCGCTGCCAGTGACACCCAGGCTATGGGTGTGTTGGAGGCAGCACGAGAACGGAGACTCGACGTGCCTGGCGACCTATCCGTGGTCGGTTTCGATGACATCGAGATCGCTAGTTACCTTGATCTGACCACTGTGCGCCAGCCTCTTTTTGAATCCGGCGTGCGGGGAGTGGAATTGTTACTCGAGACCATAAACTCTTCACCTGCCAACCCCCAGCAGATATCGCTTCCGATCGAGTTAATAGTCAGACGCACAACGGCTCCTCCATCCTGACCGGCATACGTTTCTTACCACAGTCTCTATTGCTTTCAAGTGAGGAGGATGTATGACTTTGAAGCGTTATGATTTTATCGCTGTCGGTGAAGCGCTCGTCGACCTTATTTCTGACGAAATCGTTTCCTCCTTGGCCCATGCGAAACGGTTTCGCCGCTTCCTGGGAGGCCAGGTGACCAACGTGGCCTGGAATGTGAGTATGCTAGGAGGCCAGGCCGCAATGATTGGGTGTGTGGGGGATGATGGCTTTGGTGATTTCATTTACCAGCAATTGGACCTGATGGGTGTTGGGGTCGATTGCCTGTGCGTCAGTGCCGAGGCTCCTACTTCCATCGCCATCAATGCGCGACAGACGGCTACTCCAGATTTTATCATCCATCGGGGGGCCGATTCTCTCATCGTTCCCCAAGAAAAGTGCCTGGAAGCGATCAAGGCCAGTCGGGTGGTGCACACGTCGGCTTTTGCACTTTCGCGTGAGCCGGCCAGGAGCACTATCCTACATTACCTGGAGGTAGCTCAGCAGAGCGATTGTATGGTTACTTTGGACCCCAATTACCACCCGCTCATCTGGCCGGATGCGACAGATGTTCAAAGTGCATTGATGGAGGCTTTTCAATGGGTAGATGTCACCAAGCCCTCGTTGGACGATTGCCACCGTCTCTTTGGCCCCGATCTTTCGCCGCTCGCCTATGCTGAACGTTTTCTACGCTGGGGAGTCGAGATCGTGGCTTTGACCATGGGAAAGCAGGGTGCTCTGCTGGCCACAGTCGAGGGTGACCTCTACCGCATCAAGCCCGGCGATGCCGTGGCAACCGACGTGACAGGAGCCGGCGATGCTTTTTGGGCCGGGCTGCTGGTAGCTCTGCTCGATGGCTATCCCACCGACGAAGCCGCCTGCTTTGGACAGATCGTGGCTGCGGCCAAGATCAGCACCATGGGCCCTGTCGCACAGATGCCTGCCCGAGCCGATCTGTACGAGCAACTAGAGGCAGTAAAGCGCGAATCAATTACACAGTTACCTCAAGAATGGCGCTGATAGTTTACCTTGTTCAAGGAGGTGATGCAATTAGCAATTACGTGTTGTCGAGCGATGCCAATTGATTTAGCAAATTTGATCACGAGGAGGAAAAAATGAAGGCGAAAAAGTTGTGGGCTCT
>CAZKDJ010000309.1:0-3760 GCA_964551295.1 uncultured Anaerolineales bacterium
GTGTCTTGGATTTGGTGAAGGTAACCAAGACCGAAGTTTGGGACGTGGGGAATGCTGTGGATTGGCAGCCTGAGCGGTGGACGGCGGTCTCTTTCGAGGGGGAGAGCAATCGGGCTGATAAAGTTGCAGAGGCGATAAGCCGGGCGATCAAGCCAGCATGGTATGCCAATTTCTCCACGGGGACCCACGTGTACGTGATGTTCGAGGACAAGGTTTTCAGGTACGTCAAGGGGGATGCGCAGGCACGGGCAGAGGCGCAGTCGTACGCGATCTCGGTAGGCATCGCTGAGAGCCAAATCGATTGGGGAGAGAGCGATGTGTAAGGGCAGAGTTGCGATTGTCACCGGTGCGGCGGGAAAGGGTATGGGGCGCAGTATCGCGCTGACGCTGGCGTGCCAGGGGGCTAACGTCGTCGTCAACTACCGCACGAGCGAGGAGAGTGCTCAGGCTATCGTCGCTCACGTCGAGAGTCGCGGCGGCGATGCGATGGCTGTTCAAGCGGGCGTGTTCGAGGCCGATGGCTGCCAGCGCCTGGTCGAAGAGACCCTGGCGCGGTTCGGCCGGGTCGATATCTGCGTCATCGGTCCCGGCGGCGGTTGGCATCCGGAGCCACTCGATCGACTTGATCCTGAGGCGGCACTGGAAGACGTTCGCCGCGAACTGGCCCCCCTCTACTACCTGATGCCGCTGGTGCTGCCGGGCATGGTCAGGCGGGGGTAGGGGCGATTGATCGGGATAGCGATGCTGCCGCCGTACAATTCGCCGGCGTACGCCTACAACGCGGCCAAAGCGGCGCGTGCCCACGCCCTGCTTCTGGCACGGGATGAGGCGTGGCGCAACGGGGTGACGGTCAACATCGTTGGGCCCGGTCCCGTGCCAGAGATCGAGAGTCTGGCCTGGGCCATCGAGCAGTGCGACCACGGCCCGGCTGGAGCGTGGGACGACGTCTCCTCAGGACATTGCCGAGGGAGTGGCTTTCCTGTGCTCGGAGGCCGGGCGGTTCATTTCAGGTTGTGAGTTGCCTTACTTGTTTCGTGGATCGTGAAAAGTCGTGTGGTAAATTGTAGGGAGGTAAACGTGGACGAGATCATCGCCTGTTGCGGCCTCGTGTGCTCCGTTTGCCCAGCCTACGTCGCCACACGGTCGGGCGAGCGGGATGCGTTGAAGCGGGTGGCAGCCGAGTGGCGCGAGCTTTTCGGGATGCCGGATATCGCCGCCGATGACGTTGCCTGCGACGGCTGCCTGGCGCGCGATGGACGGCTGTGGGCCCACTGTGCTGACTGCGCAGTGCGTACCTGTGCCATGAGGCGCAGCGTGACCAACTGCGGTCACTGCCCGGACTATGCCTGCGAAAAGCTAGAGGTGGTCTTTGACTACGTCGAGTCGGCCCAAGTCCCGGCGGATGACTTTCAAGACCCGCGGTCGGTATTGGATGAAATCAATACCGGGGATGAGGTAGACAGATTACGGTGTCAGTGATAAGCGAGGTGAAAGCGGTGAAACGCGAGATTGGCATTGTACAGCCGGAGTATCTGATCGAGGATTGGCCGGGCAAGTACGAGGTCTTTTCCTGGTTGGAGTACGTCGTCACTGTGCCCAATCCCGTCTTTTTGATCACCACGCGCAAGGCCAACGGCGCCCCTAACGCCAACCTGCATTCGTGGGGTCTGTTGACAGGTGAACGGGGAAACTATTCGTCGTTGCTGGCCCTGCTCGATCACACCCATACCTACGCCAATGTTTTGCGCGAGGGAGAGTGGTGTGTCAATTTCCCTTCGTTCGAGCATTATCCGCAATGTTTCGAGACTATCTATCGCAACGGGCCAGAAAACGACGAGATCACCGAAGCCGGGTTTACCCTAGAGTCCGCCAAAACCGTGCGGGCGCCCCGGATTGCCGAGTGCTTCGTCAATTTGGAGTGCCGCCTGGAGTGGCATCGTCCGTTGCACGAGGGTAGCCGGTGGCACCTCCTTGTTGGCCGGGTCTCGCACGTCGCGATGGACGAATCTGCAATGACAATAGACCCCGCTGAACGCATGCGGGCTATGGGCTTGATGTACAACGTGCGTGGCACGGTCAATCCCCTGGATGGGCGACAGTACGGCCCGAATACACTCGGCTTGCTTGGTGAGGTGGTCAAGATATTCACCGATGAGGGACACCCGAAAGGCTGGCGTGTTAAGGCTCGTGAGGAGGGATAGTGCCGGGGGCCAGAAGGTATGAACGGGTAGTTTGTTGCAACGATACGACATGGGAGGATGAGAGCAAATGGACGAGATGATAGGTTATTGCGGTTACAGTTGCCATCGGTGTGCAGCGAGGTCAGATAATCCTGCCGTCAGGCAAAAGATGGTCGATGGGTGGCGCAAGATATTCGGCCACGAGAACTATACCGCTGAGAATGTGCGGTGCGACGGTTGCAAGGGTGGAGGCAGACTGGCGGACAAGGAGTGCAAGGCCAGGCCGTGTGCGATCGAGAGAGGAGTGGAGAGCTGCGCCTGTTGTGATGATTTTATCTGCGACAAGGTGCGCCATCTGCTTGGCAGCCGTGAGGGGATGCTGACTTTTTTGCATCACAAGCTGTCGTCGGTGACGCAGGAGGAGTACGACCTCTGCGTGCGGCAGTTTGCGGACAGTATGCCGAATCTGATCAAGGTGCTGGTCAGTGTGGGGAAGCTGCCCTCGTGGGCGTTGGAAGATTGAGAGACTGTCCACAATTGTGTCAGTAGGCAGAACATAATCACCGAGAGAGAGGCGATGCTGGAGATTGATCCCCGGGTAATCGATTGGCTGCTGGAGGATGAGAATCCCTCAGTGCAGTATCGAGCGCTGACCGAGTTGCTTGATCGGCCGCCGGGTGATCCTCAAGTGCAGCAGGCTAGGGAGCAAATTCCTGTCAGCAGGCCTGTGCGCAGGATATTTTCCAAGATGCATCCCGATGGGTATTGGCTTTATCGTGGCAAGGGTGCCGGCGTGGATTATGCGATGTCATCCTCGACCCACTTTGTGCTGGCGTTTTTGACCGAGCTGGGGATGGACCGGCAGGATGACTGCGTCTCTATGGCGGTAGAGCGGTACCTGGCTCTCGATCCGCCGGACTTTTGCACACATCAATCCTGTTTGTACGCCTACAATCTGCGCACCTTTGTCATGCTGGGCTACGGTGATGACGCCAGGGTGCAGCGACGCGCGGAGGTGCTCGTCGCGGACGATAGGTGGGATGGCGGCTATCTGTGTGAGCGCTCCAGCTTTTCGACCCAGACCAAGAGCTGCATTCGGGGCAGCATCAAGGCGCTGGCTGCTTTCGCTGCCCTGCCGGAGCTTTGGGGTTCGGAGCGATGCCAGAAGCTGGTTTCTTACTTTTTAAGGCGGCGCGTCTATTACCGCATGACGGAGCCGGACCAAATCATCCGGGACGAGTTGGTCGGCGCCATCTTTCCGTTTGTCATCCAGGGTAGTCTGCTGGAGCCCCTGCACGCGCTGAGTGTGATGGGGTATGGGCGGCACGAGGCGTTGAACGATGCGTGGGAGCGGTTGGCGGCGAAGAGGGACGAGTCCGGGCGGTATATTCTGGACTGGTACCCACCGTCGTACTTTACCCCTGGCAGAAAGGACACGGCCAACAAGTGGGTGACGCTGTACGCGTACCTGGCGGTGAAGCACAGCAACCGTGATGGATGAGGCTTGGGTGCAACCTGTCCCGTAGCTATCTATTACCCACAAGTTGGGTCTGCTCTTTAACAAGATGCCAGGTGGCGGC
>CAZKDJ010000310.1:0-3739 GCA_964551295.1 uncultured Anaerolineales bacterium
ATCCTGCTGACCAGCATCGACGCCGACGGCACGCTGGCCGGGTACGACATCCCCCTCACCCGCGCCGTGGCCAAGGCGGTCTCGGTGCCCGTCATCGCCAGCGGCGGGGCCGGAAAGCTGGAGCACTTTGCCCAGGCGCTCACCGAGGGCAGGGCCGAAGCCACCCTGGCCGCCTCTCTGTTCCACGATCGCGTGCTCAGCGTGCGCGAGGTGAAGGAATACCTGGCGGAGCGAGGCATCCCGGTCAGAATAGGCGAGAGCGAACCGGCGGCAGCGACAATCAGCCAACCCCCACGTTAAAGGGCAGCACAACAGTACTGTAAATGAAAATCTACCGTGAAGAAATTCCATCTGCTGTTAACAGGCATCCTGACAATGCCCCTCATTTTCGCCTGTGCCCTCATCCAAACAAGTCCGCCCAGCCCAATCCCAACCGCGTCGCCACAGACTTTGACTCCCACACCAACATCCACACCGGTCCCAACACTGGCCTCTATCCGTCTGAAGGTTGACGAAAGCAAGGGATATGCGACATTGGAAGAGGCGATCAGGGATGCCCCGGAGGGGTCCACACTCGTTCTTGATCCCGGCACCTACCGCCTGGAAGAACCTCTGGAAATCCGCAAACCACTTCACCTGGTGGGAGCAGGAATGGACGAGACGGAGATCGTTTCCGACGCCCCAGGTTACATAATACGCTTCGTTGGCGACGGCCCCTTCGGAGCCGAGGGCATCACCTTCCGCCACGAGGGCGATCTACAGGCAAACGTGGTCATCGTGGAAAGAGGAGATGTAGCATTTATCCGCTGTCGCTTCACTGGCTCAACGAAGGGGGTTGGCCTTGGATTACAAGGGGACGCCACCGGTATCGTGCAGAGATGCACAGCTACAGAGAACGACATAGGCATCGTCGTAGCTGAACAGGCCCATCCAACACTAGAGGAAAACGTATGCAAAAGCAATGAACGCGCAGGCATCGCCTATCTCGACGACAGCAGCGGTGTGGCACACTACAACGAGTGCTCGGAGAATGTCATGCATGGGATCTATGTCGAAGGACAAGCTCAGCCCACCCTGGAGGAAAACGCCTGCAAAAGCAACGGAGACACGGGCATCGTCTATACTGACGACGGCCGCGGCGTAGCACGTAAGAACGAGTGTTCAGATAACGAAAAGCACGGCATTTACGTCGAAGGGCAAGCTCAGCCAATCCTGGAGCAAAATATCTGCACAGGGAATGGAGAAACAGGCATCGGATACTCCGGCGACGGCGGCGGTATTGCTCGACAAAATGAGTGCCTCGAAAATGGAGAGCACGGGATTGGTGCCGATGAGCGAGCTCAACCAACGCTAGAGGAGAATATCTGTAAAGCCAATGGAGAAAATGGTATTGCCTACTATGACGACGCGGGCGGCATTGGCAGACAGAACGAGTGCTCGGAGAATGAGATTCATGGGATCTATGTCGAGGGCTGGGCCCAACCAATACTGGACAAAAATACCTGTGCGAGCAATAAAGACGCCGGTATTGCCTACTTGAAAAATGCCGCTGGCATAGCACGCCAGAACAAGTGCTCAAAGAATAAAATAGGCACCTACATTGCAATGCAGGCTCAACCAATCCTGGAAGCGAATACCTGTACAGGCAACATAGACAGTGGCATTGTCTACCTGGACGATGCCACTGGCATCGCTCACGGAAACGAGTGCTATGAAAATCCGATCGGCATCTACGTGGCGGGAACCGCCAATCCGGAATTGAGGGATAACGACTGCCATGACAACACTGATGCCGACATTCTGGACGAGCGAGAGTGAGGCGACGATCAGCGAGGCACACTCATAAAGGAACATACTTATGAACCCAACCCTTGACGATCTCTTTTCCACCATCCTCGACCGGCAGGCGAACCCCCGCTCTGACTCCTACACCGCCAAGCTGCTGGAAGCGGGCGAGGACGAGATCCTGAAGAAGGTAGGCGAGGAGGCGATGGAGGTCATCCTGGCCGCCAAGGGGCAGGGAGACGAGCGTCTCGTGTGTGAAGTGGCCGACCTGTTCTACCACCTGCTGGTGCTGCTGGCCGCCCGCGACCTGACCCTGGCTGACGTCGAGGCGGAGTTGGTGCGGAGGCGGCGGTGACGCACCTGTTTCTCTTCGATATCGACAGCGTCCTCGTAGAAGCCAACGGCTACCTAAAGGCACTGCAGGATACCGTCGCCCACTTTTCCCGGCAGATGGGCGTCGGCGCACACCCGCCGACGGAGGCCGAGGTGCGCGCCCTAGAGGCCCACGGCCTGACCAGCGAGTGGGATTCGGCGCCAGCGTGCATCGCCAAGCTACTGCTAGAGCGGCTGCGGCAGGAGCCCATCGCACTACCCATCGACTGGCCAAATGCCCTTGCTACGCTGGCCGCTCACCCACTCCCGCTCCCCCACCCCGACTATGCTACCTTGGCGCAGCAGGTCGGTGAACGCATGGCGAATCAGCCGAGCGCCGCCAGTGCTGCGCGCACCGTGTTGTGGAAAGACGTGAGAGCAATACCCGACCTGGAGCCGCACTATCCCACCATCGACGCACTTTTCAATACGCTCCTGGGCCACACCTACGACTTTGACCGGGCGCCGGTGACGCATTACTTCCAGCACCTGGTCATCGGCAGCGAGGGCGTGCGCCAGACCTACGGCGTCGATCCCGACTTTGAGAGCGCCGCCTATCTGTACGAATACGACCGCTCGCTCCTCGCCGCCGACGTTCGCGCACGACTACGCGAAAGCGTCGATCGAGGCAATGTCCGCGTCGCGCTCTACACCGCCCGTCCCAGCCTCCCACCTGCCGATGCCGACGCCACAGCAAACGGCTACTCGCCCGAGGCGGAGATAGCCCGCTCGCTGACAGAGATGGACCGCTATCCCCTCATTGGCCTGGGGCGAATACGCTGGCTGGCCGAAAGAACGGGCGAGAGAGCCGAGCACCTGGTCAAACCCTCCCCTGTGCAGGCCCTGGCCGCCATCGGCGCGGCGTGGTCGGGCCAGGAGACCGCAGCGCTGCAAGCGGCGCTGGCCCTGTACCGGGACGGCGAACTGCTCCCGCCGCTGACCGACATTGAGCCAGGTATAGTGCACGTCTTTGAGGACTCGCCAGGCGGCACCGACGCCGTGAGACGCGCCGTCGAGGCATTACAGACTGCCGGGCTGAACGTCGCCTGGCAGCCCTACGGCATCACCCCCGCCGACGGTCCCAAGGCGGCGGCAATGGCCGCCCGCAACGTGCTGACCTACCGATCGATCAACAAAGCCATCTCGGCTGCACTAGAACCGACCTAAAGTCAGCCTTACGTTTTACGCATCACGCATCACGCATTACGTCTCACGCTTCAATCACGCCTTACCAAAGGACGCCTATGGAACTCTACATCCTCCGTCACGGTCAATCGACCAACAACGCGCTGACCAACCGCGAGGATCGCGGCTGCGACCCACCGCTGACCGACCTGGGCCGCCGCCAGGCGGAACTCCTCGCCCGACACCTGGCTACAGAGATACAGCGCGTTTCTCCCAGAACCAGGGGGTATCAGGAGCACGGCTACGGCATCACCCACCTCTACTGCAGCCCAATGTGGCGCGCGCTGCAGACCGCTAAGCCAATCGGGGAAGCGCTCGGGCTAGCGCCCGAGGTATGGACCGATATCCACGAGTGGGGCGGCATCTATCTCGACCACGGCGAGCCAGAAGGCATCGT
>CAZKDJ010000311.1:0-3735 GCA_964551295.1 uncultured Anaerolineales bacterium
CAGCACGCGCTCCACCTCCCGCACGCTGCGGTCCTCCGCCGCCAGGTCGAGCTGCGTCCGCACCCCGGCCAGCATGGCGTCCAGGTCGGCGTCCCCGGCAAAGTTGAGGCGCTCCACCTGCTCGACCAGGTTGCGCAGATGCACCACCGAGCGGGAGTGCAGCCGCCCGTTCTTCTGCAGGGCGGCCAGGGCCGGGTCGGCTGGCTGCTGGGGTTGCTCGGAGGCCAGTCCCAGGATCTCAACGAAGCGCTCCCGCATCGTCTCCAGGGGAAAGGTGACGCCGAGGTCGCGGGAGTACACGGCCACCACCTGGCGGCCAGCCAGCATCTGGGTCAGGTAGGTGGTGAAGGGCACACCGGGGACGGCGTAATCGTGCACACCGAAGTGCAGGATGAAGGCATGCGCCACCCCGGAGCCGTACTTCTCCATCGGATGTTGTTTATCCGCCACCTCCTGCGCCCATGTGGGCGTGGGGAAACGGGACTCGCTCATCTTGCGTCTCCCATCAATGCGTGTGCACACGTTCGTGCGCGTGGACGTGGGCCATAGCAGCCTCGCGCTCGTGGCGGTGCTGCTCCACCTTGCCGTTCTACGCCACGGCCACGTCCTGCGCGGCCATCGCAGCGAAGAAGCACTCGATGGCCTCCCGGCCGGTCTCCAGCGTGCCCTCGTCGACGAAGATGGACACCTGGCCATCGGCCGTGATGACGACGCGGATGGCACATCCGTTGGCTTTCATCGTTTCTCGTTCCTCCCGTTCTCCTACAGCTCCACGCTCAGCACCAGCGCCCCGTTGGGAGCGCGAGTCTGGTCGGTGACGCGGTAGCCTGCCTGCGGCACGGCCTGGGCCACGCGCTTCTGGATCGCCAGTCCCGCCAGGCCGGTGAGCAGGCCCGTTACGGCGTCCCGCACCTGCTGCACGGTCTGGTCATCTCCGGCGCTGGCGCGGCGGCGCGTGTTGATGGTTACCCACCAGTCCGGGGAGATGCGGATCAGGACGTTCCCGATCCGCACGCCGACTCCTGACGCCCTGGCGACTGAATGGGCACCCCACAACGGCGTCAGTTCCGGCTGGCCCAGGCCCTGCTGGCGCTCCTGCGCCGGCAGGGCCTGGGCCACGGCCTCTGTTCCGAGGCCGTCGAGCTCGCGGGCCAGGTCGAGGGACACCTGGCCCTTTGCTACGGCGATAGCATCACAAGGCATGGTAACCTCCAAATTCACTGTTGAGCGCAACGGCTGCTGAACCAGCTTGCCGGAGCGCTCTACCAAAAAGGCCCTGCACCCGGCTATTCTCCCCGAGAGGAGCGATACCGGGCGCAAGGCCGCCAGTAACAGGTCGAACCCGTGCCGGTATAGGGCCGGCACGGGCCATCTGTATGTACGTTATTCTGTTTTCCTGAAAGGGCCTACAAGGGGAACGTCAACGCTACGCGAGAAGCCGGGCAATCTCGTCGAGGACGAGGAATATGCTGACCGGCTTGCCGGGGAGGATCGAGTCAGCGCGGCCGTCGTGGACGTGGTGCGGGAAACCCGGCAGATCGGGGAAGTGAGGCGTGTTGTCCCAGCGTCGGATCAGGTTCCCGTCCGCGTCGGCCCAGTGGTAGCTATAGGTGACGACCTCGATCTGGTCGTCGGGGGAACGCTGGACGTACTCGGAGAATTTCAGCAGGCTGCCGTCGGAGATGGTCAGCCGGGCGCGGAGATGACCGTCGACCAGCATGACACGCTCACGGATGATGGAAAAGCCGGCGACCAATGGGTCGGTGGTTAGCCGTTCCTTGACGGCATCGAGGTATTCGATGACGGCCATCGATGCGGTCACGATGCCGGTTGCGCTTCGCTGGTCAGGATGCGCAGTCGTTCATGGAGGTTGTCGCGCATCTGTACCAGCGAGGCCCACTCGACGTAATCCATCCGGTCGTCGGTTTGGCCGGCCTGGTAGCGGCGATAGAACTCGTCGGACGAGAGGCCGTATTGTGTTTCCAGTTCAGCCAGGTCGTGCTGAAGCTCGCCCAGCTGCTCCCGGCACAGGTCGGCCTCGTGGGTCAGAAGCTTGTCGAGCGTGCGGTCCATCAGCTCGCTCGCCTGGCCCTGCTGGTAGAGCTGGGCCAGCACGCGCAGGCGCTGCGCGACCGTATTTGTTGAAGATACTTGAACAGTGGCCATCTTGCACACTCCGTAACGCAAGGTCTACGCAATCATTATACCATGTTTGGCAGGTTGGTGGGAGCCTTCGTCAACGCTCTCGATCTGCGTGCAGTAGACTCGTGCTATCAGGCGCGCCGGCAGACGCGGGATCGAAGAAACGACGACGGCGGATTGACTCGATAGGAATCGCCGCCGATGAGTGTTCTGCTTCCTCAACGGCCCATTTGAGCAACGCAATGACTTCCGCACTCAACGAACGTCGATGCATCTGTGCTCGTTGCTTGAGGCGGGTATGCAGCTCTTCGGGGAAGTTCCGCACGTGTAGCGTGGGCATGTGTTCACCTCTGCTGCTATTATAGCACCGTTGGTTGCAGGGAGCGACTTGAGGAGCAATCGGCATTTTCAGATTTTCAGCGTCCCGGCTTGCTCCAACGCGTTCAGCCAATCCCACCACCCATTTTCATCCTTCACCACCTCGCGCATCTCGTCGAAGCACTGCACCTCCTCGACCGGGAATGGCATCAATGCGACAAACACCCGATCCAGCCTCTCGGCATAGATCAGATAGAAGGCCAGCCCGCCCAGCGCGTGTACCTCGGAAAGGTACTCCCACTGATGGGAAGTATCGTTGCACGGCGAGCGGCGGCTGGTCTTGACCCGCCACGAGTGGGTGTTGCGCGTGCTCTTGGCATCGAAGGCCACGAAGCGGCCTCCGGCCAGCACGCCCACGAAATCCACGATGTCCTTGCGCACCGGCACCCACGCCACCCCGTTCCGGCCATTGTGGGGCCGGGTCGGCGTGGGGACAAAGTCGATGCGGACGCGGCCCTGCTCGCGGTAGCGGGTGTGCAGGTGCTGCAGGTACTCCTCGAAGAAGCGGCCACGGTTTGCGTGTGTTCTCATTAGTTTTCCTCCATATAGTTTGTATGCGGAATGTATGACCGACCGGCGCAGCACAGGTGCTCACGTACTGCGCCGGTCGCGTGCGAGATACAGTCGGCGGCAGAAAGAATCGAGTGGGTGTGTCAAGCTGCCGCCTGGATTTGCTGCACCAGTTCGCGAACAGCGCGCATCTGTTCAGCCCTGCCATTGACCGGGCAGGAGAGGGTGGTCTCGCCGCCGGGCCAATAGGCCACGAGGGTGGATGCTTCGCCATCCTCGTGCACCAGCACCTGCACCTCTTCGAGGCCCAGCCGCTGCGCCACTGGCGTCAGTCCCACGCGGGCCACACCCTGCTATTTGGCCAGGCGCTGACCGCCCACGCCGTCTCCCTCCACGGTGATGGTGGGGTCGGGGATCTGCGGTTGGGGCTGGTACGCTGGTTGGGTATCCTCGCAGACGGCGCTTACGACGAGTGCCGCATCGGAGACCGCTCTGGGCGTGGGTAGGCTGGTGACGACAGGGGGCGCCTCGCCCGGTGTTGCGATGGTGGCGACTGTTTCATCTTGCTCCACGTCGGACAGCTCTTCGTCGGTGGCGAGAACAGCCTGCGGCTGCTCCTCCACCTCGGCTTTTGTATAATCGACCTGTGCAGAAGGGTTCAGCCACTTTTTCACTGCTGCCAGAGTCGCGGGGCCGATTCCGGGC
>CAZKDJ010000312.1:0-3733 GCA_964551295.1 uncultured Anaerolineales bacterium
ACACCACCGGCACCTCCATCACTGTGCCGCCTCCCTGCGCGCTGACGTCGGCCCATACCGCCGGCACCACCTCGCCGGTGACGGAGACCACGGGCACGTAATCCGCCGACCAATCGACCGTGGGGGTCACCTCGGCACCCGGCCCGCAGGCAGGGAAAAACGCCACGAAAAGGATGATTCCTACAATGACTATTCTCCTCGTCACATTGCCTCCTTGCTATGTATCACACAGATACCAAGCTTCTGGCCACAAAGCTCATGTCTTCAACCAGCCCCTCCTGAGCTTCGTAGATGGCTGGCAGGCTGAGGGAATCGATCAAGCCTGAGCCCACCTGATCCAATCCCATCATCCAACGCAACCCGTCACCAGCCACCTTCAGGGCAACTTGGCGGGCATAGATACGGGCAATTGCTTGCCGGGTAGCCATGTCCAAGGCATTAGCATGCGTAGGCTTTCGCAAGACGTGCTCAGAGAAAACAGCGGCAGTTTCGGCATAGGCGATTAGCTCTCCCAAGCGAAAGAGGATATGTTGGTTGCGCGTCAAACGGTCAAGCCAACAGCGCTCCAAGAAAACAGCCAAGGCCCGCATAGTCAGCGCAGCCACATCAGCACCATTGTCTGGTTCA
Organism: uncultured Anaerolineales bacterium; assembly: GCA_964551295.1. Taxonomy (GTDB): domain Bacteria; phylum Chloroflexota; class Anaerolineae; order B4-G1; family B4-G1; genus JAFGED01. Next base: position 628 of record CAZKDJ010000312.1, read on the forward strand.
ACCTGGTGTACCTGCTCCAACCTGGCTGCCCAATCGGTATAGTAGGCACCGTGGGTCCGCAGGTGAGACCGCCAGCGAGCGCGGGCAATCGTCCGTTCCATGATCTCTGAGGTACCCTCATAGATCGTGGTGATGCGCACGTCGCGCTTGATCTTCTCCACCATGTATTCTCTGGCGTATCCATAACCGCCGTGAGCCTGGATCGCATCCTCGGCCGCCTGGTTGCCGGCCTCGGTCGTCACGTATTTGGCGATCGCCCCTTCGGTGCCCAGGCCTGATTCACCGCCGTCGAGCCGTCCTGCGACCCACTCGATGTACGCTCGCCCGGCTTCCAGGGCAACCGCGTTAGGCACAATGAGCTTGTGGGTATAGGCTGGCTTCTGACTAAGCGGGCCGCCAGCCTGAACACGCTCCTTCGAGTAGGCAATCGCCCGGCGCAGCGCTTCCCAACCAGCTCCCAATCCCAAAGCAGCCACCAGTAGACGGGTGTAGCCAAATACTACCTGCGCCTGGATCAGGCCTTGTCCTTCTTCCCGTCCAACCAACTGGTCTGCAGGAACATAGACATCCTCGAGGACCAGGGCCGTGGTATTGCCGGCCCGAATCCCATGTTTGTCTTCCGGCTTGCCACTATCAAAGCCCTCCGCGCCACGTTCTACAATGAACCAGGAAATACCGCCCGGTGCATTGGCCAGAATGGTGTAGAAATCAGCCACTCCTCCATTACTGACCCACTGCTTACGTCCATTGAGCTTGTAGCCCGTCAGGCGGTTGTTCTCGTATACAGGTTCCGCCTTGGTAGACAGTGCCGTCAGATCGCTCCCCGCTTGAGGCTCAGTGGCGGCGTAAGCCATCAAAAACGCCCCACTAGCCAAGCGGGGCATCCAATACGCCTTTTGTTCAGCCGTGCCTCCCACCTTGATCGGATCAATACCCAGAAAGGTGGCCAAGGCACTAGTGGCAATCCCTAGATCAATGGATGCCAAGACCTCTAGAACCCGATAGGCATCGTAGGTGCTTCCCCCGAGACCGCCGTACTCCTTGGGAATGAACAGCAGAGGCAAACCGAGGCGCGTGGGATCGTACAATTCTTTCAGAACCTCGTGGGGAAACTCCCCACCGGCATCCAACTCCAGCAAATATTCAGGCGTCAGATTGTCGTTGGCATATTTTCGCAGCGTTGATAGAATCATACGCAGCGTCTCTCGAGCCAGTCCGGCCACTTTTATGCTCCTTTGGCCTCGTCGGCCTCACCATTCCTTTGATCCTGTCTCCATTGATCAACGATCAACAATGAACCACTTAGAAATCGGTCTCGCGCCAGGTGCCGCCGAATCTTACCGCTCGAAGTCTTGGGAATCGTCGCCGGACGAATCAACGCAACCGCGTACGGCCGCAACTGCTGGTGGTGGAACACGGCCTGGCGGATGGCGTCCAGCATCTCGGCGGTGTCGCCGTTCCGATGCTGCCGTTTCACCTCTTGGACCACGACCAACCGCTCTTCGCCATCGACATCGACCCCGAAGGCCGCCCCACAGCCCACCTGCAGCCCTGCATGGCTGGATCCGGCGGCCAACTCGACATCCTGAGGGTAGTAATTGCGCCCCCGGATGATAATCAAATCCTTCAGCCGGCCAGTGACGAACAGCTCCCCATCCAGTAGGAAGCCCAAATCGCCGGTTCTCATGAACGGCCCTTCGCCCGTGTCCTTCAGATGGGCCCGGAACGTGTGGGCCGTCTCCTCCGGGCGGTTCCAGTATCCCTGGGCCACGCTGGGAGCACGGACCCAGATCTCACCGATCTGGTCAGCCGGGCATCGAACTCCCGTGTCAGGGTCGACAATCACGACCTCCAATCCATCCGCCACCCGGCCACTGCTGACCAAGGTGTTGGCGCCCGGTTGGTCAGCCAGCAGCGCCTTGGCCCGCCCCTCTCCCAGCGCCTGCTGATCGAAGGACCGCGCGACGGGGGGCAGGTCCTTCTGGCTACCAGTGACGAACAAGGTCGCCTCGGCCAATCCATAGCAGGGATAGATCGTCTCCGGCCGAAAACCACAGGGGGTAAAGGCTTCACAAAACCGGCGGATGGTATTGTGCCGCACCGGCTCTGCCCCGTTGAAAGCAACAGTCCAGCGGCTCAGATCCAACCTCGCCCGCTGCTCGTCGGTCACCCGCTGGGCGCACAGGTCGTAGGCAAAGTTCGGCCCCCCGCTGGTCGTGGCACCGTAGCGAGAGACAGCCTCCAACCAGCGAACCGGCCTCTGAAGGAAGTGCAGCGGCGACATCAACACACACGGTACGTCCATATACAGGGGGTGGAGCATATTCCCGATCAGCCCCATGTCGTGGAACATAGGCAACCAGCCGAGCACGATGGTCTGCTCTGTATGGCCGAAGGCCACCCCGATCATCTGCTGATTGTGCAGGATATTGGCGTGACTGACCATCACGCCCTTGGGCGTGGCCGTCGAGCCCGACGTGTACTGGAGAAAGGCCAGCGTGTCCCCATCGATCGCCGGTGCGCGCCATGCTTCCACCAGGTCGTCGGCCAGCGCGTCGATGGCCAACCAGCGGAGCTTCTCCAAGTAGGGGACGTGGTCCAGCAGTCGCTCCCGCTTGTCCAGGATGGCCTGCACCGTCAGCACCGCCGTCACCTGGGCATCGGCCACGATGGCCTCCAGGCGCGGTGTGGGCTTGTTGAACCGGGGCGGATAGGCCGGCACAGCCACCACGCCGGCGTACAGGCAGCCGAAGAAAGCGGCGACGAACTCCAACCCATCGGGGTAGAGTAAAACGGCTCGTTCCTCCCTTAGGCCGAGCTGCTGTAACCGGGCACCGATCCCCCTGGCCAGCCGATCCAGGGCGTGGAAGGAGAGGCTGGCCGTCTCCGTCTCGCCGTCAACCAAAAAAGTGTAGCCCCGTTGGTCGGGCTGCTCCGCCCGCAGGCGCAGCAAATCGACGAGCGTAGAGACACTCGTATCCGAATTTGGGACACGATATCTATCCATAAATGCGCCTGAATCACAATCCTATATAGGGTTAACCTGTATCAATCTCAATAATCTGGGGGGCGGGGGGTGTGTGGGGGGGGGCGCCCCCCCCCCCCC
>CAZKDJ010000313.1:0-3682 GCA_964551295.1 uncultured Anaerolineales bacterium
TTCCCCCATATTGTCCAGCAGGATCGTCCCCTTGCCGCCGGTGTCGAACAGCACCGTCGCCTCGCCAGTCTCGACCAGGCAGGCAAAACCCCAGTCCGTCTGCAGAGCTGGGTTATGAGCGCTATTACCGGAGGCACTATTGCCGGAGACAACGTTATCGTAGACAATCGTAAACGTCACCGGTTCGATCACCTCCACTGGAGCGGCAGCCCTAGCAGTCCGCGTAGGCTCGACCGCCGGAGCAGGCACCTCGGTATGCACGGGCATCGGTACAGGCACCTCGGTATCCCCGGGCGCTGGCGTAACCGTCACGGCCTTCTCGGAGCTGGTCGGTGCCGTGCTCGACACGCATCCCAGAACCAGCAAACCTACGCTCGCCGCCAGCCCGGCCGCTCTCCAGCGCATCCTGCGCCGCATTCCGCCCCACATCCCACATCATTCTCCCTATCGAAAGAACGCCTGTCCGCGATATGCGAACGCATCCCGCGCCTTGGCGACGCAGCAGGGACGCATAGGAGGCAGCGCATCTTGAGGCCCAAAATAGCGTGCATCCAGAACTTCCTCCTGGTCGGGCTGCAGGTCGCCGCCGACGACGCGACACTCGAAGAAAACAGTCAACGGCTGCACCCGGTCGCCGTTGGGATAGGCAAAGGCAAACTCTGGGGCAGAGTAGACGCCGATCAGCTCCACAGGCTCGACCTGCAGGCCGATCTCCTCGCGCACCTCGCGCACGACAGCATCGGCCGCCCGCTCGTCCGGTTCGATCGCTCCACCGGGAAAACCCCACAGGTTCTCCCCATCGCTGCGCCGCAGAAGCAGGATGCGCCCCTCCTCATCCCGAACGCACGCCCCCGCGGCCGGGACCAGCAGCAGGTCGTGTCCCACGCCCGCTCGCAACCGGACCATATAGGCGCTCATGCCCACCTCAATCGCCCTCCGCCTGCTGCTCGAAGCGCCAATTGAACATCGCATTCTGAAACGTGCTCACCGCCAACTCGGCACAGTGCACATGCTCCTCCGGCAGGCCCCCCAGCGCCTCGACAATCTGCTCGGACAGGATGGCCTCCGCCTCATCGAACGTCAAGCCCTCGATCATGCGAGCGAGCACGTTGCCGCAGGCGATCGTCGGGCCACAGCCGCTGGTCATGAACTTGACCGCTTCGATCCGCGCGCCGTCCAGCCGCAGGTAGAACTCCATCATATCGCCGCACCAGCCCATCGATTGGCCATAGGCGTCGGGCTGCTCCATACGCCCGATGTAATCGGGATGGCTCGCCTCCTCGATCATCTGGGCCGAAAAGACCGCCCGCGCCTGCTCGTCCACCTGGCGCTGCAGATCCTCCACGAAACGATCAAGCTCATCCTCAGCCATATGCCTCCAACAAATCAGCAATAGATCCCGCGTCGTCCCGATTGAACACGGGAACATCCAACTCCCCAACCCGATCCATCGGCCCAACAGCGGCGATGGTCAGACTGTCGATCAAGTCACCGTCATCCGGCAGGCCGCGCAGGCAGGCGACCTTGGGATACTCCCTCTGCGCCTTAAAGCCCTCGACGAGCACGATGTCGGCGTCCAGGTAGGGGAGTACATCGTCCAAGCGCATTGGCCCTTGCCAAAAGACACCCGTCGCCTCTGCCGAGACGATGGCCACCTGCCCGGCGGCCTCCAGCAGCAGCGCCGTGTCTTTCCCCACCAGGTCGATCTGGTGAGACGTGTGCTTGACCGCGGCCACCCGGTGCCCGCGTGCCGTCAACTCCTGGGCCAGCGCGCGGGCCAGCGTGGTCTTGCCGCTGTCCTTGTATCCGACGATGCCGACGACCCCCAGCATCCCTCCTCTCTCCTAAACGGGCACCATACTAAAGAAGAATAACAAAAAAGCCGCAGCGACCACGATACACGCCAGCAGCGCCGCAGCACAAGCCACGACGACAATGATGATCGTTTGTTCTTTACCTTCAGGCATGCGAATCCCTCCTCAAGAAAAAGCTACCGGGCGCGCATCATCGTCAAGAGCCGCACCCCGCCCCCGCGCTTGATCTGACGGAACGTCGCCCCTTGTCCCACCAGCCGGAGCACTGCCTGCGGATCGACGACGCGCGTGCCGCTGACGGCGCTGACGCCTGCATCGAACAGCACCGGCGTGAGCGGCGCGCTCGCTCCCAAGAGCAGGACAAAGGCGTCGGGACGGCACAGCGCGATCAAGTCATCGAAGGTGTGGTTGATCAACGAGGTGCCGGTCAGCGCAACCACGTCCGCCTGGGGCAGCAGCTCGGAGGCGCGCTCGGCAGGCACATCGCCGGGCCGGGGGTTCAGCTCCAGCACCCAGCACGCGTCCGTCGCCTGGCGCACCCGCTCGACGAAGGGAAAGTGGCCCACAATCGCTACCCTTCGCCCACGCCCGCGCTCAAGGATCACATCTTCGGCGTTGACCTCGGAGATATCACACCTTTCGACTTGCTCCGTCTGCGCCGCCAGCAGCGCGTTGAACGCCGCCATCCCAACGCTGGCCTCCAGCGTGCTCTCGGAGCGCAGCCATCCGGCCAACTCGCACCCGCTGCGCGCCACCAAGTCCCCTGCCTCGGGCAGTGGCGGGCCAGAGAGGTGATGCTCGCGATGCCCGCCGTGCATCGTGGAGGCCAGGCCGCAGCGCGGGGGATCGGTATCCAGCACCACAGCCGTCCAAAAGGCGCCCACCAGCACGCGCGCTGCCGGTGCCTCGGTGGAGACGCTCTCCAGGAGCGCGTCAGTGATACGCACCCTCGCCCTCCACCATGTGTCGATTGTAGAGGTTCAGCAAATGATCGATCCGCGTTCGCGCCTCGCCCAACTCCTGCGCCCACAGCCTCAGCGCCTCGTCCCCCTCAGCCGTGATGTCGTACACCCGCCGGGGCGGCCCCTGCGTGTCCTCCTCGTCCCAGGTGGAACCCACCCAACCCCGCTCCTCCATATCCCGCAGCACACGGTAGACGACGCTGGGATTAACCCCGCCCAGGCCGAAATCGTCCAACTGCTCCAGGAGCGTATAGCCGTGCGCCTTGCCCTGGTGCAGCAACAGAAGCAACGCCGGCTCAAGCATGCGCACCGTGCGCCTACGTCCTCGCCCTCTTCCCCAGCCTCCGCCTGGCATACGTCCACCACCTCCAGGTGCATTGTACCACACTAGATGCAATTTGTTAATAGAGCCGAGATTGGTGACGATCTCTCGGCGCAAGTACTCCTAACTTGGTGATTACCCACAACTATGCGAGTGGTGTCTTGGCAAGCTTTTTTGCACCGCAGAGACGCGGAGGACGCAGAGGAATATCTTTTTTATTTTCTGTGCTAGTACTACAACGAGATTTTACTCGTCCGCGTCATTCTGAGCGACCGAAGGGAGCAAAGAATCTCAATTTTGGCCAGTTAACGTGCTTCAAAGCGATGAGATTCCTCGTCGCTGCGCTCCTCGGAATGACATCAATTGCCAAAGTCTCGTTGTAGTACTAGGCAACGACACTTTGAACACATCTCGGCATTCTCGCCGCGCGTCATTCCGAGCGAAGCGAGGAATCTCAAGCACGCTTGGGAGGTATCTGCTCAATAAGTAGGGGAAGACGGGGGGGTGGGTTGGGGGGGGAGGCGGGCCCCCACCCCCCCCCCCCCCCCGGTATGTGGTGGTAGAAGGGGTGGGGGGTGGGGGCG
>CAZKDJ010000314.1:0-3670 GCA_964551295.1 uncultured Anaerolineales bacterium
GGGGTGGGGTGGGCGCCACCCCCCCCCCCCCACCCCCCGTCTTCCCCTACTTATTGAGATGATACACCTGGACTAACCTTAGGTTTCCGCTGCCAATTTCAAATGGGTGCATCACCCGAGTTGGAAGTAGCCGCGATTTCCGAATCGCACGAGGCGAGCAAAGCACGGACGAAATCGTGACTACCATCTTGTTTGAAACACACCCATTTCAAATAAAGCGACAGTGAAGCACCACAGATTTGCCCCCACAGCGGCTTGTGCTAGAATTCACGGGCAGGCCCCAGTGAACCAAGGATAGGCCCCACACAAATGTCAAACAGTGATAAACGAGACTTTCTTGCCCAAATCCGCTTCACCTCGAGCTTGAATCTATGGCAGGCGATTGCTCGCGGCCTCGGGGTGATCGTCGCAGGCATCGCCTTCATCCTTCTAGGCGATGTCGTAGACCTGGTCGGCTCTCTGGCCCCGTTGTCTATTCTCTTAACCGCATTGCTCGTGCTGCTGAATAGCTTGGGCTACGCCGAGCTAGCCGCGAGCGCCCCCCGCCCAGGCGGAGCCTACACGCTGGTTCATGACAGCACAGGAGTCGCCAGCTTAGCTTTCCTCACCGGCTGGGCACTGGTGCTCTCAGGCCTGGGGGCGTGCAGCCTGCTAGCTCAAGGGGCTGCCAGTCACTTGAGCCTGCTCCTATCCCATTTTCTCGACCTGACCGTGCCCACCCATCTCCTGGCAATGGGCCTGCTGGCCTTGGCCGTGCTAGAAAGTGGCTTGGGTGGACGGAGCAGCCGACGATTGCCATTTACCCTCCCTCTGGTGATTCTGCTGGCAGCACTGGCCTTATTGGCAAGGCCCCACCTAGCAGCAGCCGACTATGCGAGCGTGTATTCTCAGCCAGGGCCTGCGGTGGCGCTGCTCATGGTCGCATTTATCGGACTAGAGCGGGTTGCCAATCACCAGCGAGAGCTGCGGCACCGAGCCGCCAACCTACCCCGCGCCCTCCTGCTCACCCCGGCATTGGCAGCAGCGATCGGGATAGGAGTGGCCGCTGCAGCCGGGCCTCACGCAGTGAAGGTAGCCGCCGCTCCGCTGGCACCGCTGGGAGAAGCCATCGCCGGGCTACCAGGTCGCGCGACCGTGTTGGCCGGGGGGAGTATTGTGCTGATGCTCTCCCTGGGCCGAGTGCTGAGAATGGAAGCCCGTTACCTGTACGTGATGAGCCAGGACGGTTTTTGGCCCGCGGGGCTGCGCCAAACCCACCCCAAAGTGAACGGCCCCATCCGCATCATCTTGTTGACGGGGATATTGACTTTGCCATTTGCTTGGGTTCCCCCCAGCCTCCTGGCTTCGGTGAGCGGGCTGCTGTATCTCCTGGTACTGATGGCAATCAACCTGACGCTCGCCCGACGCCCGCGCCAAGCCAAGACTTCCTCCTTCGCGCTCCCTTTTCATCCCTGGGTGCCCGCACTAACCCTGGCGGTGGACGCGCTGGTGATTCCATTGTGGGGTCTGCTGCCCGCCGGTTGTACACTCGGCTGCCTAATCGCGGGCGCGATGGTCTACCTGCTCTACGGACGAAGCCGCCGCATCGAGGCCCAAGAGGGCGTCACCATCTTCCGCCCTCCAGTAGAGGAGGAGGCGACGGACCAGTTCCGCGTTCTCGTACCCATCGCCAACCCCAACACCGCGTCCACGCTATTACGCATGGCTGGACGCTTGGCGCAATTCCAAGGCGGGAGCGTGCTAGCCCTGCAGGTCGTGACAGTCCCCGAGCCAGTGCCGCTAGAAGCGGGAGGCCGCCAAGCAGAGGTCGAGCGGGCAATACTAGAGAGAGCCCTGAAAATCGCCCACGAGGAGACGCTGCCAATCCAAACAATGACACGAGTAGCTCGCAGTACAACCAGGGGCATCTTGGATACCGCTATTGAGGAGAGCGCAAGCCTGATCGTACTGGGATGGGAAGGCCCAAACCGCTCGCGGCGCGCATCCCTGGGACAAGTCGTGGACGCTGTTCTGCAGGATGCTCCCTGTGACGTCTTGGTCGTGCGCGGAGAGCATGTCAACCGAATAGAAAAGATTCTGGTACCGACGGCCGGCGGTCCAAACGCACAAGCAGCCGCTCGGTTGGCCTCTCTGCTGACGAAAGCCTTACAGGCCGAAATGACGCTCCTGTATGTCCAATCGGAGCCAGCTACCACTAAGCAGATGGAGGAAAACCAGCGTAGGATCGCCAAGATTCTGGAGGGTCCACTGGAGCAAACGCTGCCAAAAGAGAAAGTGGTGATAGCTAAAAGCGTAGCGGAAGGCATCATCCAAGAAGCCAAAGAGCACGACCTCGTGTTACTAGGCCTCTCCGGCGAGACCTTGCTGGATCAGCTTATCTTTGGCAGTATCCCACTCCAGGTAGCCGCGCGTGTCCCCCAAACGGCCCTGGTTCAAGGATGCCAAGGAGTGACTAGAATCTGGACGCGGCGCCTCCTCCGTGCCCTGCGACGAATCCTGCCCGTTCTGAGCGCAGAGGAGCAGCGAGAGGTGCAGCAAGAGTTGAAACGCGGCGCGCAGCCCGGCATCAATTTCTTCGTGCTGACCGTCCTCTCCTGCCTAATCGCTGCCCTAGGGCTGCTGCTGAATAGCCCGGCCGTGGTCATCGGGGCAATGCTCGTCGCACCGCTGATGTCGCCCATAATGGCCCTATCGCTGGGCCTGGTGGTGGGCGACCTGCGCACGATCCGTTTCTCCATCGAAGCGATTCTGAAAGGTGTTGCGCTGGCAGTGATTATCGCCGCTTTCATTGGACTGCTCTCTCCGCTAAAAACGATCACAGGAGAAATGCACGGCCGCGCCCAGCCCACCCTGTTGGATCTGATCGTAGCCTTGGTGTCAGGCATGGCCGGGGCATACGCGGTGGCCCGCAAAGAAGTCAGCGCCGCCCTTCCTGGTGTCGCCATCGCCGCTGCGCTCATGCCCCCCTTGGCCACGGTAGGGTTAGGCCTCTCGCTGGGGAACGCCTGGGTAGCAGGCGGAGCTTTGCTGCTTTTTGCCGCCAACATCGCCGCCATCAGCCTGGCTGCAGGGGTTGTCTTCTTCCTGCTAGGCATCCGTCCTCAGATTTGGGGGCCAGAGTCTCGGCGGCAACTCTGGAGATGGCTGGCGGTTTTCTTGGTCGTGCTCTTGGCGATCGCCGTTCCACTGGGGATTATCATGGTCGGCATCGTCCGAGAGGCCACTCAGGAGAGAATCATCGAGACAGCTTTGATCGAGAACCTAGCCACTGAAGAGGGCCAGCAATTGGTCGCATTGGAAATCACAGAGGAGGCAACGGCTCCGTTGATCGTAGCAACCATACGATCACCCCATCTTCTTGACGAGGAGAGGGTAGGTAACCTGGCCCAAGCGGTGAGTGAGCGATTAGGCCATCCGGTACAACTGGAGGTAATCACGCTCCTGGTCATCCGCTCAGAGTAGACTTATGACGTGACTTCTCGAAGTGAGGGGGCGACACGACCAGATCGAGCACGGAACGAAACGGGAATGCCGTTCCCCTGCTCCTAAAAAGAAGAGCCATGGCACTTTCTATGGAAGAAGAAAAAAAAGGAGCACTGCTCCGTGAACTTGGCATAAAGGAAGGACTGGCGATTGGCCTGGGCACGATGCTCGGCGCGGGCATCTTTGT
>CAZKDJ010000315.1:0-3631 GCA_964551295.1 uncultured Anaerolineales bacterium
ACATTCGTCAGCAAGAGGATGAAGACCGTCGTGTTGATCAACTGAGCCTTTGGGAATAGTTGCCGCCGAAGGCGGCTCACAATAACCGCTTTGAGCGGTTCACATTTCAAGCCACCGGCTTTGCCGGTGGTCATGACTCTAGTCGCTTATCTCTTGTCACCGGACGGACGCGAGTTGGCGACCAGCGACGGCCTGGGAATACCCATTGAGGTCTGGCAGCCGGGTGACGTGTTTGTACAGCGGCACAAGCTGTCTGTCCCAGGGTCTGCTGCAGCGGGAACATACGGACTGCAAATCTCTGTTTGCTGGAAGAGTACAGGGGAATGTTGGATAGCAGACACTGGTCGCGTCATCGACGATCGACTGCTGTTGGCGACAGTGGAGGTGCGTTAGTGTGCTGAATCCAACAATCGGTAGTGCTCCATAAAAATGGATCGGCATCACGTCGACGCGGAGCTTTCGGTGACCTTTGCAGATCGTCTCGAATGAATGCACAGCAGGACTCTAGACTTGTGACTTGAAACACAACAGGAGCAGGGATCAACCTGCTCCTGTGTTTGTCTCGTTGCCCCGGACTGGGCTCCAGGGCATACGCCACGCATTTTGGTTGTTGACGCTAGTACTACAACAAGGTCTCGGGCATAGACTGGCTGGAAAGCTCTGTTTCACAAACCACGATAGCCATCTTGAGCCTATAGAAGGATGGCAGCTTTGCGAAACTCGCGCTCTACGAAGGGATCAGGATGCTTGCTGGGTCAAAGTCTTGTTGTAATACTAGCCGGGCCTTATCCAACGGAACTAACGGAGATGGTGTAGGGTTGGATTTTCTCCAGATACTTGGATTCCTTCCGCTGCGCGTGATACAAGTCCCAACGCATCTGCAGATTCATCCAAAAATCTGCCGAAACCCCAAAGTACTTTGCCAAGCGCAGAGCTGTGCTTGGTGTCACCCCCCTGCGTCCGTTAATCAACTCGTTAACTCTTTGATATGGGACGCGAATTGCTTGCGCCAACTCCCGCTGTGTAAGTGCCATTGGATTAAGAAATTCCTCCAGCAGCATCTCGCCCGGATGTGTTGGAGTCCGGTGTGTTGGTATTCGAACCATAGTGTCTCCTCTTTCTGTTTGTGGTATTCTGCTTCAGTGATAGTCTGTTATCTCGACCTCATCTGGTCCCGTATCAGTCCACACAAAGCAGATGCGATACTGGTCGTTGATGCGAATGCTATGCTGTCCCTTGCGATCTCCAGAAAGTGCTTCCAATCGATTCCCTGGAGGTACTCGCAGTTCGTCAAGTGAGATGGCGGAATCGAGCAGGTCGAGCTTGCGGGCCGCCATCCGCCACAATGATTGTGGGCAAGTCCTACGACCAGCCTTAGTATTCTTGCCATTGAAGATATCTTCGGTGCCTGTATTCTTGAATGACTGTATCACGCTAACATGATAACACGGAATACGTGCTAACGCAAGTGAATTGCCAATCCTCGTTGCGTGAGCCGTGCAAAAAAGGGGCAGAGATTGGCTCCATACGCATCAAGCTAAGGGGTGCGCCGGACACAAGAGAGCAATGCTGATTTGACAAGACCGCCGAGTTGAGTTTCATGGTGCCAATTAGGATGGAGGAGGCACAGCAATGAAACTTGACTTGCAATCCACTGCTGAAAAGATCAGGGCTTTCTTCGGTGATACCGTCAACCAGATTGCGGGGCAGACACAGTTTGTACAGCGTCAATCCAAGCTGGATGGTCTCAAGTTCCTGTAAATCGTGGTCTTTGGTTTCATCGAGAATCCAAAGGGGAGTCTGAATCATCTGGCGCAGGTCAGCCTCGACCTGGGGCTGGAAATCACACCACAAGGCATTGACGAACGAATAAACGAGCACAGTGTGATTTTCCTCAAGGAGATGTTCAACCAAGCCATGGAAACGTTCAAGAACGACCAGCCGCTACCATTGGAGGTGCTACAACAGTTCAGGGCGATCAATATCCTGGACAGCAGCGTGAAGACTTTGCCGGACAATATGGTGGAGGAGTATCCTGGTTGTGGTGGGGACGGCCCCCAAGCGAGTGTGAAAGTGCAATTGATGTTCGAGTTCCTGTGCGGCAATCTGAAAGAAATCGTTCTCCAGCCTGGGCGCACACCAGACCAAGCGTACAGAGACTATCTGCAGCTTATTGAGGCGGGGTCCTTGACCATCGTAGACCTGGGGTACTTCTCAGTGAATGCATTTGGGAACATTGCAGACCAGGAAGCCTGCTTCCTGAGTCGCTACTTGTATGACACCAGGGTGTACACGCTCGATGGAGAGAAAATCGATCTCCTCTCTACCTTACAGTCCACGACTGCAAACAGCATCGACCTGGATGTGCACTTGAGCACCAAGCAACGACTTCGTTGCCGTTTGATTGCTGTCCGGGCACCTCAGGAAGTGGCTAACCGTCGCCGCCAGAAGGCCATCAAGAGCGCCCAATGTAGAGGACGCACACCTAGCAAGGCGTATCTCGCTCTGATGGACTGGACTATCTTCATCACCAATGTGCCATCCGCAATGCTAGCTGTGGTGCAGGTAGTACTTTTCTACCGCGTGCGGTGGCAGATCGAGTTGGTGTTCAAGTTGTGGAAGGGCTACTGCGGCCTGGGGCGCATCGCGGGCGTACGTAGGGAACGCGTGTTGACTGAGTTGTATGCCAAGATGATTGGCATCGTCTTGACCCACTTCTTGATCGCTCCCTTACGTATGCCAGAAGGTGCCGGGGTCAACCGCGAGATCAGCCCGGTACAGGTACATCAGATATTGCGCCGCTTCGCCTGCCAGACGAACCAGGCATTGACCAGCTTGGATGCGCTTGTCAACGTGCTGGAGAAAACCTTGTTACACATCGCGCGCTTTGGCTTCAAGCAGAAACGGGAGAAAAACCCCAACGTCTGTCATGCCTTGGACTTAGTCGCCACTTACCTCGACTTTACCCTGCTCGTTTCTCAGCCGGAGGAGGTCTTAGCTTGATGCGTATGGAGCCAAGCTCTGCCCCCATCCGTTGCCCCGGACTGGGCTCCGGGGCATATGCCACGCGTTTTGGTTATCGGCGTTCGAACGGACGCATTATTCGGCCATGACAGTCATATGTTGGGAGACTGCCTATCATCTGCTATTCCAAGGGTTACCCCCGCTATTCTAAAGGCGATCGAGAGCACTCTTGACAGCAGGATCTCGGCGCAGAATTTCGATTGCTTTTCCCGCAAATGTGCCTATTATCACGGCGTCGGCCTCCCGCTGGATTTCTGCTTCGCGTTCCCTCAAAGCTGCCACCGTATCGGTTTGGTCAAGCGATTGGCATAAAGTAACCCCACCTCGATATTCTCGGCTCAGCACCTCTGAGCGGTGCTTAAAGCACTTAAGCCACATATCGCGATCACGCCACACCTTATCAAACGTTTTGTCGATTGCCGCTTTGAGGATCCGATCTGAACGGATCGCCTTCAACAACGCGGCAGGATCAGTTACTGTGGGGCGCAGACCTGGACGAAGATCATCTGGTGCCTCAAGTTTAGCCTTGAAATCTAATAGCCCCATTTCCACTAACCGGTGCCCGGCCGCTTCCAATTTCTCTATGTCCATGTCAGGAATACGAGGT
>CAZKDJ010000316.1:0-3616 GCA_964551295.1 uncultured Anaerolineales bacterium
GCGGCGGCGGGCGCTTTGATCCGGGGATGCTGTACTATATGCCGCAGACCTGGACCAGCGACAACACCGACGCCATCGCCCGGCTCAAGATTCAGTACGCCACCAGCCTGGTCTACCCATCGATCACGATGGGTGCTCACGTCTCGGCCGTGCCCAACCACCAGAACCAGCGTAGCACGCCGATCGAGATCCGCAACCACGTCGCCATGGCGGGCAACCTGGGCTACGAGCTTGACCTGACCAAACTGACCGAGCCGGAGAAGAGGACCGTCAAAAAGCAGGTAGCCACCTACAAAGAGATCCGGCACTTGGTCCAGTTTGGAGATTTCTACCGGCTGCTCAGCCCGTTCGAGGGCAACGAAACAGCGTGGATGTTCGTCTCGGAGGACAGGACCGCTGCCTTTGTCAGCTACTTTCGGGTGCTGGCCGAGGCCAACCCGCCGATGGGCAGGCTGCGCCTGAAGGGGCTCGATCCGAAGCTCGACTACAGCCTGGTCAAGACCGGCCAGACCTTTGGCGGCGACGAGCTGATGGAGGTTGGCCTGAACGCCCCCTACCTGCTGGGCGACTTTCAGAGCGCCACCTGGCGGTTGGAAGCCAAGGAATAGTAGGGCGGGTAGCATACCCGCCTCTTGGGCGGCAGGTAACATACCTGCCCTACAATAACCAATAGAGGAAGTCTACTATGAAAGAGAAAATCCAAGCAGCACTCCGCGCCAGCAAGGCGGACTATACCGAGATTCGACTGGAGGAACGCGAGAGTACGCGCGTCGTGTACCGCGGCCAGGATTTGGAGACCGCCAGCGCCGTGATCGACCGCGGCGGTATCGTCCGCTGCCTGGTCAAGGACGGCGGCTGGGGCGTCGCCACCTTCAACGACCTGAGCGACCTGCCCCACCGCGTGCAGCAGGCCTGCGAGGGTGGCCGCGCCATCCAGGGAGAGCCGGTCGAGCTGGCCTCCACGCCCGTCTCCGAGGATGCCATCACCATCTCGTTGGAGCGGGACTTTCGCGGCGTCTCGATGACGGAGAAGCGGGCGCTGGCGGAGGCGTACAACGACATCCTGCTCGCGTTCGACCCGCGCATCGTGGACACCCGCACCACGTACGTCGACACCTTCCGCCGCATCACCTTTGCCAACTCCGAGGGCGCGCTGATCGAGGAAGAGCGCCCCAACATCACCGTCTTTGTGATGGCCGTCGCCCGGCAGGACGGCAACGTGCAGCAGGCGTTCGACGGCGTGTCGAAGGTGGCGGGGTACGAGGTCGTCGTGGGCCACCAGGGGCTGGCCGAGGCGGTGGCCAAGCGCGCGGTCGATCTCCTCTCGGCGCCCCGGGTCACGGGCGGGCGCTACACCGTGGTCTGCAACCCGCGCCTGGCGGGGACGTTCGCCCACGAGGCGTTCGGCCACCTGTCCGAGGCCGATTTCGTCTACGCCAACCCGCAGGCCCAGGAGATGATGGTGCTGGGGCGGCGCTTTGGGCAGGACATCCTGACCATCGTGGACGACGGCTCGCTGCCCGGCATGCGCGGCTCACACAGGTACGACGACGAGGGCACCCCCACCCGGCGCACCGAGTTGGTCAAGGACGGCGTGCTGGTGGGGCGGCTGCACTCGCGTGAGACGGCGGCCAAGATGGGTGAAGAGGTCACGGGCAACGCCCGCGCCACGGGCTACCGCTACCCGCCCATCGTGCGTATGACCAACACCTTCATCGAGGCGGGGGAGACCAGCTTTGCGGACATGATCGGCGACATCGATCTGGGCATCTACGCCTGCGACGCCTTTGGCGGGCAGACGGCGCTGGAGAATTTCTCCTTCAGCTCCGCCTACGCGCACATGATTCGCGACGGGCAAATCGCCGAGATGGTGCGCGACGTGATCCTGGCGGGGAACCTGTTCACCACGCTGGCGTCCATCGACGCCGTGGGCGACGACCTGGCGTTCGAGGAACTGGGCTCCTGCGGCAAGGGCCAGGGCGGACTTCCAGTGAGCACCGGCGCGCCCCACATCCGCATCCGGGACGTGGTGATCGGTGGAGAGTAAGAAACCTCAATTCAGTTAGATGTGCATTAACCGATTGTAACAGAGGTGCATATGGATCTTAGACCAAGTGACACTGTATTCGGAGAAACTGAGAACGACGAGTACACTATTATTCGCATATTGGGAAGCGGGCAATTCGGTGTTGTCTATGAAGCACAGGATAGCAATGGAATATCTCTAGCTTTGAAAACCATTATCACAGCCAGCGCTGATACGACCACACTTCAGAGCTTCATCAATGAGGGCCGGTTGGCGACCGAGATTCAGCACGAGAATGTTGTGCGATATTTCTTCTTTCACGACGGGCGACAATATCCTCAATTTCCCCCCTACATTCTGATGGAATACGCAGACGGCGGCACGCTTGAAGATTTGCTGGGGGAGCACAAATCGCACAACGAGTATTTCGAAGCTAATGAACTCCGAGCGTTGCTTTTGCAGTTAGCATCGGGTATGAAAGCGATAAACGAGAAACTGGTGCACCGTGACATCAAACCCGACAATATACTGCTTGCACATGACGTCCTCAAGATCTCTGATTTTGGTCTATCAAAGATCGTGGGTGCCGCCACAAGGAGTCGTACCTTTAAGGGTATCAACCACATAAAATACTGCGCCCCAGAAGCATGGCGACTTGAAGAAAACGCGCCAGCTATGGATGTTTATTCAATGGGCATTGTGTTCTACGAGGTTGCTACTTTAGAATACCCCTATCCGGCAAAACAAAAGGGGGACATTATTGAATCATTCAAGAACGTGCATCTGTTCGAACCGCCAACTGATCCGCGATCCCATAACCCTGGCTTGGGCATTGCGCTAGCCCAGACAATCTTGAAGATGCTTTCAAAGCGTCCAGATCAAAGGTACTCTTCATGGGGCCAAGTCATCCAACGACTACAATCTCCTCGAAGTTCCTCGCAAAGTACACGGAACGTTGGCTCACTCGTCGAGCGGGCACTGGAAAGACACAAACAGGCAGAAGATGCACGCCTTCGAGCTCAGGAGGAAGCCAATAAAAGAAGAGAGTATGAGGAATCTGTTGTCTATTGCTTCAAAGAAATCGTTGCGGCTACACGCGAGATCGTAGATGCTTTCAACGATGCTTCTGAATTTGTGAAGCTCAGTCTATACGAGAACGCTTCCCTCTCGTTCTTGGTCTATGTCGAAGGAAGAGACTCACCCATTAAGGCAGAGGTAACAACTGTATACGGCGAGCACGAGCTTGAGGGGCAGCCAATAAAAGCCTGGGGATACATCAAGGCGCCAAGCGGGCGTGGATTCAATCTACTCCTTGTGGCTGCAGACCCGGATGATTTGTATGGACAGTGGAAAGCTCTGTTTGCCAGTCACAATGCTCTATCTGGTAGGCGCGACTCGCGGCCAGAACCGTTTCCATTCGAGATGCGTGAATTACCTAGAGAGATGCAGATTCTGCGCGCAATGCACGCCTACTCCACATCAGTCAGAGCCTTCAAACCAGAGATGCTCAATCCGCTGATTGAGGAGATACTATATTGGACTTTGGATAAGTGAAACCGGCCGGTCATGGAGAGATCGGCTGAGAATGTG
>CAZKDJ010000317.1:0-3576 GCA_964551295.1 uncultured Anaerolineales bacterium
GTTGGGGGGGGTGGGGGGGGGGCGTCCCCCCCCACACACCCCCGCCCCCTTGGATTATCGAGATGATACGATTGACAGGTGATAGGGATGAGTTGGGACTTTGGCTCGTGGCTACAACAGCACACGGAGAAGATCGAAGCGCGCTGGCTGGCGGTGGTCGGCGATCTGCCCGCCTACCGCGCCTACTCCGACACGGAGCGGCTCGCCTTCTGGCATCCACTCGTCGAAGCCGTGGCATCAGACACCCCGTCGTCGTTAGACGACGGGGTGTCCATTGATACCCAGGCTCTGCGGGCGTGGATCGCGCTGGAGATGGACACCCGAGGCGCTTCACTATCAGAGATTCTCTCCCTCACAAATGCTTTGTCTCAAGCCATTCAAGACTCGGTGCCGGCAGAAGCCGACGCCGATTCGGTCGACGGGCATATCGACGCGCTGACTTTGGCGCTGGCCGAATACGCGGCAAATGAGGCCGACCGGCTGGCCATCGAGAAGGTGCAGTTAGAGACCCTGTACGACATCGCGCGCGAACTGACCTCCAGTCTGGATTTGCCCCGCGTGCTTCAAAAAGCCCTGGTAGAGATCGTGGCGACGAGCGGTTCGGAGAAGGGCGCGATCTATATGACCGATGACGTTGTGGAAAAGGTCGTGCCCAACAGGCGCGTCAACTGGCACCAGAAGGAAACCCCCGTGGACGTGCTTCCCTCGTCGTGGCAGATGGGACGTGACGAGCCTGTGGTGAGGGTAGGCAACTTGGCCCAGGAAGCGGAGGCGTGGGTAAAGGATTTGGCCGACGTGGACGTAGCCGCCATGATGGTGGGGCCGCTGATCGCCAACGGACAATTCCGAGGCATGATGGCGCTTGCCAGCTCCCGGGAGCGCGCCTTTGACGCCTCTCACGAGCAGCTGTTCCGCAACGTCCTCAATCAGGTCGCCACGGCCATCGGCAACGCCGAGGTCTACCGCCTCATCAGCCAGCAAGCCCAGGAACTGGGGCTGATGTTCCGCCAGCAGCAGGAACAGGCCACCGAACGTGAGGCCATCCTGACCTCTATCGCCGATGGCGTCGTCGTGAACGATGTGAAGGGCCACATCATCCTGGCCAACCCGGCGGCGGAGCGCATTCTGGATGTGCCGGAGAAAGAGCTGCTCAGACAGAACTATGAGGACTTGTTCTCCGTCTTTAATTCTCAAGGTGAAGAAGAGGCAACCGCTGCTATGCAGACGCTTTTGGACACCTCCGTGCCGGAGGCGGCCAAGAACTACAAGATCAACCTAGAGGCCGATAATCGGGTCATTCACGCGCTCCTGTCCCCCGTCCTTTCGCAGCGGGGCGACTTTATGGGCGTGGTGACCATCTTTCGGGATATCACCAAGGAGGTCGAGGCAGACCGGGCCAAGAGCGAGTTCGTGTCAACCGTATCACACGAGTTGCGCACGCCGATGACGGCCATCAAGGGCTACACCGATCTCCTCCACGCAGGCGCGGCCGGTCCCATCAACGCCGAGCAGAAGCGCTTCCTGACCACGATCAAGAGCAACACCGATCGCCTGACTGCTTTGATCAACGATCTGCTCGACATCTCGCGGATGGAGATGGGGCGGGTGCGTTTCGAGCCGCGCCCCTTGCAGATCGGTGAGGTGATCGCCGACGTGGTCAACGTGCTGGCCGGCCCGGCCGAGGAAAAGCAGCAGCGCCTGACCTACGAGGTGTCCGCCGGCTTGCCTGATATCATGGGAGATCAGGACCGCTTAAACCAGGTACTGACCAACCTGGTGGGTAACGCGATCCGCTATACCCCTGAGGGCGGAGAGATTGACGTGAGAGCCTACCCGGTCGAAAGGGCTATACGGGTCGACGTAAGAGACTCTGGCATCGGCATCGCTCCCGAGGATATGGGCCACATCTTTGAGCGCTTCTACCGCGCCGATCACCCCCTGGTTCAAGAGACCCGCGGAACAGGCCTGGGCCTTTCGATCGTCAAGATGTTCGTCGAGATGCACGGCGGGCGAATCTGGGTCGAGAGCGAACCAGATCGCGGGAGTACCTTCACCTTCATTCTCCCTATACCCGTCCCCGAGGAAGAGGGGGCTCGGCGGCCCGCTGTGGGGCACCTGACCGCCCACGTGCGGTCGATCCTGGTGGTGGACGACGACCGGGACGCGGCCGACGTCACCAAGCGGCACCTGGAGAACAGCGGGTATAAGGTCGTCGTCGTGGGGCGCGGGCGCGCTGCGGAGGATTGGGCCGAAGAGAACAAGCCCGACCTGATCCTGCTGGATCTGATCCTGCCCGACGTAAGTGGGTTGGACGTGCTGCGCGCTCTGAAGAAGAGCGACGTCGCAGCCGATATACCCGTCGTCGTGCAGTCCATCGTTCCAGACGATGGCACCACCTGGGATTTGGGCGCCGTGGACTATCTCACCAAGCCGGTCAAGCGCGATGATCTGCTGCAGAGCGTGGAGCAGGCTTTGACCTGGCAGGGACGCGTGCTGATCGTCGAGGATGATCTGGACACGGTGGGCATGCTCGAGTCGGCGATGCGTCAAATCGGCTTTACGCCCCTGGTGGCTGCCGACGGCTACGAAGCGCTGACCATGACGCGCCGCCACCGCCCCGATCTGATCCTCCTGGATCTGCGCCTGCCGGGGATGGATGGGTTCGAGGCGTTGACCCACTTGAAGCGGGATGCGGTCACCCAGACGATTCCCATCATCGCCATCTCGGCCCACGTGGCCGATACGGAACGGGAGCGGAAGCGTCTTCTCGCCTTGGGAGCGGCAGCCTTTCTCCCCAAACCCTTTTCCATCGGTGATTTGCTCGGCGAGATTGAGGCGGCTCTGCAGCCACTTACCGGGCCGCCCTCGGGCTAGATGCAACGGCTTGGTAAAATCTGCGCTGAATCTTTTCTACCACGTCGCCTGCCAATCCAAGAATCCTGATGCCAATGCCCATTATTACCGACTTTCCTCTAACACTCGACGCAGCACACGTTCTCCAGGGACAGGGCCTCGACCCGGCGCGCGCGCGCCCAGAGATCGTTGCGGCGGCGCAGGAGGCGCTGGGCGAGATACAAGCACTGCTTGCTCCTGTGGCGCTGTATGATACTGTGCCCGTGCGCGAATTTCGCCATCACACGGTAATCCTACAGGATGAGGCGTCCTTTGCGGGCGAGCTTGTGGCGCGGGCGTTGGCCGGCGCAACCGAGATCGCTCCAGTCGTGTGCACCATCGGATCGGCGCTGGAGACGCGCGTGAGCGCACTCTTTGTCGCAGGCAATCCCCTGCGCGCGTTGGCGCTGGATGGGGCCGGCATCGCCGCGCTGGGTCAAATCTCCCAAGCGGTGGGCGAGCGGATATGTGCCGAGGCCGGGGCGCGCGGGCTGAGGGTCGGTATGCGCGTTAGCCCTGGCCAAGAGGGATGGCCACTCGAACAGCAATTGGTGCTATTTGACCTGCTCCCCGCTCAGGAGATCGGCGTCCGGTTGACTGAAAGCTGCCTGATGCTGCCGCGCAAATCGGTCTCGTTTGTGATTGGCTTGGGTCCAGAGATGCAAGCCGATGCGACCGCGTGTG
>CAZKDJ010000318.1:0-3488 GCA_964551295.1 uncultured Anaerolineales bacterium
GTCTCTTCAAGCGAGGCTCGATGCGCAAGTCGCGGCGCGCCGGAGCTTTTCCGTTGGGCGGCCCGATACTTTGAAGCAAGTCAGATTCTCGAAAAACGAATTGATGTTTATGAAGCAAAATGAAGTACTGGTTGTTACTCATAAGCACAAATTGACAGACGATCCGATTGTGCGCATTCTAGTCGGCGTTCTATTTGTTTCTGTGGTAGGTATAGGCTGCTATCTGGTAGGCGGTTCTTGCTTGCTAGGCAATGTTCTATACAAGTCCAACCAAGCACTTGATCGTCGGGAACATCTCCCGATTGACCAAGTGGTAATTGATGAGTCTCCTTTCCCTGATGGGTGGATCGCTACAGAACCCAACACAGATTTCCCCCCTCTTGCTCCTTGGACCAGTGGCAGAGACGAGGTTGCGTACGTCTCCAGAGCATTCTATGATCCTTCCGAAAACCCAAGTGGCGTTGCAGGAATAACAATTCAACGTTTCGGGCGCATCAGACAAGCCGTTAACGAGTATGAACATGAGGTAGACGTCACATTTCGAGTGCGAGATGAAGAGAACCAGACGTCCTGGATTATACCCGAATCGTTATCGTCTTTTGAAAGCTCATCTGCTGATAGATACCGCTATGCGTGCTCTACGATTTTCTCACAAGTCCAGTGTTCCTACGTGGCTCAGTATGAGGTGTACACCGTTGCTTTTCACAGTAGCCTCTACGACACAGATGTATTCACGTACACCGATTTGCTTCCAGTGTTTCAAGCGATTGATGAGCATATGACATCTGCTCTGGAGGAAGCCGAGTAGTTGCAATGGTTTCATAGAAGGGCCGCCCAACACCGCATGAACCCGACCGGGCCTATCGGCCCGCGTAGCATCGGCGCTTTTGCAATTGAGGCAGCTCTGTAGCGGAGCAGGTTTTGCATGGGTCGGCCCGGCGGGTTATGCACACCGTTGGGCGGACAAAGCCCTGTAACAGGAGGCGTCATGAAAAAGAACCCAACAGTTGGGCGCGATAGGCGCGCGCTCTCGGTCTGTATCGTCTTGCCCATAGCAATGGCCTTGGCCGTCATTCCCAGCTGGCAGTCCTCCGGCTCGGCGGTTGCCATATCCCCCGAATTCACCCTGCCCATCCCGAAGACGGAAGATTGGCACACCTTCATCGGCGTGGGATCGGTGTTGCATTACCCACCCGATTGGCGAGGTCGACCCTATCGAGCGCAAGGCAGCGTCCGCGACGGCGCAACCTACGAGTTCGTCCGGGCGAACGAACACGGCGTCGTGGCGCGGATCGACGTGTTGGAGATCGTGAACTCCGACACCGGCGCAGAGGCAATGGCGACGGAGCTTGCCTATTGGCGGCGGCACGGCCCCGGACGTGGCTATCGTCTGGAACAGGTCTCGATGCAAGGTCGCCCTGCCTGGTGGGTGCGTAGCGGAACCACGGATGATACCGCAAGCACCAATGTGACCAGCCTGGTATGGGTAGCCCAGGGTGAACGGGTGTATCGTTTCCGACTGCGCTGTCGGGCCGAGGCGAGGGAAGAAAGCGAGCGTGTCTTGCAGCAGATGCTCTCCACGCTGGAAGCGACAGCAGTGGACTGGAGCCGAGCGGCAGAATCGCCGCAGGCCCTATCCGGCGTGGGGGCAGTGAATGAGACGAATGCGATCTCAACGCTTGCCAGCGTCCCCTACGACCGCAGCGCGGCTTACGACTACGCCGAGACCTACTGGGATGGGAGCAGCCCGACCAACGACGACGGCTGCTATCTGTGGTACAATGGGAGTACGCTGGATTGCACGTATCACGATGGAGACTGGGGCGTGGATGGCGCGCACTTTGTGAACCGGGCCGTGCACGCCGGAGGGCGGCCCATTCCCAACCAACCGGCCCTGGAAGGCGTGCGCGTAGCCGACCTGCGGGACTGGCTGCAGAGCGATGGATGGACGGGCGTCGCGGCGTCCCAGGCAGAGGTAGGGGACGTAGCGATCGTGGGGCCGCTCGACGATCCCTGTTGGGTAGGGTTGGTGGTGGAAACAGGAAGCGACCCAACGCTGGCGACGCACTCGGATGAGTACTGGTTACGGGCGAGTCAACTGTACTGCGACTCTGATGGGCAGCCGAGTTACGAGAAGACGTATTTGCACGCGGAGGTCGAGACCGCGGTGTATCTGCCGCTGGTGTTGCGCAACTGGCCGCCGCCGACGCCCAAGGTCTACAGCGGCATTCACCTGGGCAATCACGAGGGCGGCGATTGGACAGACGACGAGCTGGCCCTGGTCGACGGAGATGCGGGGGGAGTCTGGCCGCACGTCATCGTCGTGCAGAGCAAGCAGGTGTGGAACGTGTGGCGGCCGCCCGAGTCGCCCTGCCAGGTGATGGGTGCAGACGTGTGGAATGATCCGGGGACGGATCGAAGGAACGTCTACGATTATCTCACGCGGGCGGCGCAGAACGGCGTGACGATCATCATCCGCATTACGCCTTCGCCGGGAAATTTTGAGGATTGGGATGGGACAGGAGTGCATAGATTAATTGCCACGACTATCCCTGCTGGCGGTGATTACTGCGATGCCAAGTGGGAGCACTTCCGCGCTATTGATGACGTTGCAAAGGAGATGGACGCCATCCACACCCGCAATCAGATCAACAACTGGCCGGCAGACTGTTGCTATTTTGAACCGGCCAACGAGCCGAATCTTGAATGGTATGGAGTAGGAGAGGAGACCGATCCTGCTAGAGATGAAGCTTTGGCCTGGCAAGCGATGGATGACTACTTCGCTGCCCTGATCGCCTACGCCAGGACCAACTATCCGGCGCTGCACATTCTCACCCCGTCGATGAGCCAGGGTCAGTACGCCGAAGGAGTCGATTGGCTCAGGGGGTATCCGGACGACGATCCTTGTCCAAAGCAGTTGGTTGAGAGCAAATGGAAGGGGTACGATCTGATGCCAAAGACGTACGGATGGCGCATAGACGGCTACCATGGTTATAGCTGGCACAACTACTACATCCAGGGCTGGGAGGGTTACAGCCCGTGTGAGTACCAAGGGTTTCACGTGTCCTTTCACTTTCCAGAATTCATGGCCCGCGAGATCGTTATCAATAACCGTCCGGCCTTCGTCACCGAGACAGACCTGTGCTCCTGGTCCAGTGACGGGAAGGGGCAATGTTACAATAACAATCCGATCCACGGGAAAGAGGATGACCCGGAGGCCACGAGTGCATCGCTGAGGCACTTTTTCGCATCCGAGTCCAGCATGGGAGGCGCTGATGGGATTGCATTATGGTTGTTGAGGAACGACGAGGCGGGCAAGACAGAGTACGATTGGCACGAAGCGTACAACGACGCTACGCATGCTTACTACAATTGGTTCACTCGATGGTGGAGGGAAACTCCCTAAAGTCAAGGAGGTGCGATGTGTGTACAAATATACGAGAGAATGCTTTTTTGCTCGTGTTTCTGGCGTTGGTTGGGCTGCTGCT
>CAZKDJ010000319.1:0-3486 GCA_964551295.1 uncultured Anaerolineales bacterium
GAGCGCCGAAGGCGCGGGTCAGGTGCAGCGGAGGTTAGCTGGTTTCTTTCTATGTTACAAGGCATCTCAGCACAAGACCCGGGCATTCAAACTCAACATACTAGATGATCAGGTAGCTCGCGTTTCAACAGGAAAATCATCGTTAGCTCATCAAGGTTTCGGATTATCACGTATGTGTGCTCATGCAATGGGTGCTCCAGATAGAGGTAACGCATTTTGGGAGCATATCCGATTAATTGATCCGGGTCTGTGTAATCCAGCAACCAGTCAGGCTGAAAGATTGGACGAGTCCTGCCATCATCACTGCGCTGCCGCCTACCTATTCTCACTAAACGTTCTAGCTCCGCATCCCCCTTTTCCATTTCTTCTTCAAGCCAGTCGCTCCAATGAGAAGGGAGAAATGGTAACTGGGTCGAAATGTGAAACAAAAGTGCATTATAGAGGAATTGCGACTTACTGCGCTTGAGTTCTGATACTTCTCCTGCAGACAGATTGCGAGGTTCTGTGGACGGGTTGGTGGAAAAAACCAGCTTGCTCAGCCTAGCGTATTCTGAGGTGTCCTTTGCTAGGATTCGGAATCTCTCGGAGAACTCAGTTTGCAGATCAGAGCTGTTAAGCATCCGAAAAAGGAGGGCTCCTCGTACAATCGGCTCATCGTCATAGATCAAGTTAGTGAACACTTCCTCAATACCTTCAAAGGGAATTGCTCCTAGATTTGCTGGCAAAAGGCCAACCATCTGAGCGCGGACCGCTGGCGAATCTGACTGTGCACAGCCAACTGCAAAATCAAGCAACCCATTACCTTTGAAGAATTCTGCAAATGCCCGTTCTTCAGAGAGGTCGAGAATCCTCTCTGCTGCGGCAACAGTACAGTGATCACAGTCTTGTTCTACCAGATGATGCCACATGTCCCGTAATTCTTGGTCCAGTTGCTCGTAAATTGGCACTAGAGCGCCCGCTGAATACGCACGAGTTCGATGATCATCACTGTTCAACACAGTCACCATTAGAGGGTGAGCGTCTTTGTTAAACTGTCCGAAGCCAAGGACAAACCCCTTGATGATTTCCTGTCTAAGAGGGAAAGAGCTAGAAGCGACTTGAGCAATTAACTCGCCGGTGACTTTTTGGAGGTGCTGAGGTAGACAGTCGTAGTAGTGACCGAACGAACGGCCTGCTACTCGCCAAGCAATGCTACCTTCTTCATCAAGATAGCTCTGTAGATGGTTCCGTGCCTGGTCCGTGACTTCACTGTAGTAGCGGCAGACAAGATCGTATGGCCGGTAGTCGAACTTCTTCACCACTGCAAGGGGGTCATCGTCAAGTGCCACTAACAGGGTTTCGCAACGTTTCTCCATTGGTAGATATGATGCTGTATGTGCAGCTCTGAGAAAGACTTCCCTAAAGGTGTTGTTGGTGTCTGCGGGATGTGCAAGCAGCTTATGAATGGCATCCTTCAAACTCTGGTCAGTGACATAAGCATAAACAGAAGCGTACATTTCCGCAAGATCCATCAAAAGGCCTATGTCGTGCGATGTGAGGTAATCTTCTAGAATCTCTGTTTCTCTTGAGGGTCTGTCTCGATGCCAATGGTGAAGAAGCCAGATCATATCTTGAGCTAAATGAGTTCCTGGCTCAGATGTGACCAGTAATCGAATATGACTGAAAACGCTCTCCAAGATACTCGGATTGTCAGACAAGAACTGAGCAACGGCATCATCGTAGGCTGGATGAGCAAAACGAGTGTCTCCTTGCTCATATCGACTACCTCCAGCACTTCCTAGCTCTTCAATGATGGTTGTATAGTCTTTGAGAACCTGGCTCCAAGCAAGTTGCCCCTCATCCACAGCGAAGCCCAGAACCTGTGCAACTGCTAGGTACTTACTACGAACGGTTGAAAAGTTACCCCAACCAGTTGCCCTAGTTTTGCGGTGGCTTGCCAGGTATGTGACGATGAAGACAAGTCTTTGTAAGTCGGGCAACAAAGCAATCTCGCTGGCAAAAGATTCAGATATATTTAAGGACTCGAGTATAGTCTTCTTAAGAGCTTCGACATCATCCAGAACCATGTCCTGTGAGTTTTCGAAAAATCGCCGTATGCTGTGTGGGGTCCAGAGGAGAGAAACAGCCCAAGACAGGACTTCTTCGAGGCTCTCCTTCGCTGCATTATCAGCGGGCTTTTCTGCGGGCTGAGACCAAAGAGGTTGATACAGATGTAAGTATTTCTCTGCCATTTTCGCTCTCAAGCTGAAATTATACGAAACCCCTTCGTCTTCTGTGTGTTCTTCGTCGTCCTCGGAATATCCCCTGCCAACCTTGAGCCAAATGGCATAACGTGACAGTTCGGGTTGCCTTTGCACTGCATACCGAAAGATGCCCTCCCTTGAGGTAATAATCACTTTCGGCTTCTTCTCGGCATTCGCGCGGCGTTCGAGTATATGAAACAAATCACCAATTTCGAACCGGCTTTCGCTCTCTACGAACTCTAGCTCCTCCTGTTTGGTGCGACCGTAGGGATCTTCGAAGTATACGATGCAACCGGGCTGCAACCTAGACTCAACGCTGAATCCATCGCGAATACCGTGGCGATGGTAGAGATCCTGCAAAGTTGGCTGACAAGTCTCCTCACGAGCAGTTCTACCCAGCACCCAGTAGGGTCGATAACCCTGAAGATAGTAATCGTACAACAAGTTTACTGCTGTGAAAGTCTTGCCGACGTGTGGAGGGCCAACGATGATCACAATGTCATTTGCTTCGAGAACCTGCTGCACCTCGGGATACTGCTTAGGGGGAACATAGAGTTGTTCGATGTTCAGATATACCGAATACGGGCTACTCAACTCTTGCGGCCTGTCTATCGCCTCCAAGAACCTGGCAATATCAGTTAGGCGCTTTTGAACTTCTTCAGCATCAATCGGGCAACCAAACGACTGATATAGTTGCCATGCTTGCTCAGGAAGTATTACAGAGATCTCCGGGTAGTCGCCTTGTTTCAGATCACACTGAAACCTTCTTGCCTTCTGATAATGACTAGGGTTTGTCATGTCACCGCAGAGAACGATGTAGAAGTGATCAATAGCGTACGAACGAAATTGTCCGATTTGTTGCCATATCTTTGTTGAGAAGTCATCATTATTGATATCGCCATGGCTCTTGATTTGAAACCCGACATTGAGTCCGGCAGTCGTGAACTCAACTTTTAAGTCTACGCCACGATCCCCCAAACTCTGAAGGATGGGAATGGTCGGTTGCTCTATCCAGTTTGAGCCATAGCCATGCAGCCAGTCTCGCAATGCTTCGATGTATGGATCATGCTTAACATTCTTGAAGCCTGCTGTATCGTCGCGAGAAGCAAAGCCGACGTTCAATATCGCACTTAGTTGTTCTTTGATAAACTGCTTCATTTTAGTCCATTCGTGGAAAGCGAAGCCAGCTAGTCTCAGTAGATCCAAATTCTTGGTGTGCACATGTGCGTGTTGATGAAAATCA
>CAZKDJ010000320.1:0-3481 GCA_964551295.1 uncultured Anaerolineales bacterium
GGCTGAGCGCCGATACTATTGTACCCGATCCTGCAAATCCGCAAAGTTTCAATCGTTACTCGTACGTTTACGACAACCCGCTGAAGTATGTGGATCTAACCGGGCACGACGGAGAGCCACCGGACGGTGTGTCACCAATCACGATTCGAAGCTTTTATTTGCGTGATAACTTGGTAGTTGATTGCGTGAGCTATTCGCCAGGCACGAGTGGCGTGATAGATACTGGAGAATGGGGAATAGTAGGTACAGAAGTAGATATTATGGGCTTTGTTTTTGGAGTCTGTGGTGCAGGAGCCGACATAGCCGAAGTGTTAACGATTCCTTGGGTAGATGAAGCTGTTAGCGCAGGTGACGTGGTACTGACAACCTTTGCCAGCACTTTTCAAGGAGAGGCTTATTATGGAAGGCCACATCCAGATTTGCCTCCAATGTTTGTTTTGAGCCAGGATATGGTGCTCACAGCCGGAGAACTGGGGATTGGCGTGGTAGCAGACACTGTGGGCTCGCTTCTTGGGCCTGAAGGGATCGCAAGTAGCGAGGTGGTAGATTGGATAACCAGTGGTCTTTCTGCTATCTATGATGGTGGTCGGTTGATAAATGCAATTCCTACAGAGGGCGCTATAGGCATTTATCAAGATGATGATGGTGTACTTCACATTGTCATGCTTGACTATCATCCTGCCGAAAATGGAGAGGAAACATCACAGCTTGGTGAATGGGCATTTGAATAATGCAGGTCTGAAATCAACGTGGTCGAGAGATTGCAGCTCAGCACACGGCAAGCTGGCACAATTTTCGAGCGCATCTCATTACTTGTGCGAATATCTGAAAAATTAGTTACCGGAAACCAAAAAGAGGAAGTTGCTATGACAGACTACGAACGTTTGTTTGGGATAGGCGTTTCGATGCTTCTCGTAGGATTATTTAGTTTGGTTCTAGGGCTTGAGATCAGGAAACGCAAGCCCATAGTGATTCTACCAAAAACTCTAAGGAGAGGGGTGTATCTTGCTCTCTCTCCTATACTGATAGTAAGTACCTTCAGGCTCGTTACAGATAGCTTGAACTCCGACTCTGTTGTGACATCTTTGGCTGTTTCAGCGCTGGTGATTTTGTTTCTTGTAGCTTTCTGTAGCCTGTTGGTGTCCTTGTTTACTAGGAGCATCTGGTTGCTCAATGTCACGGATACTATACTGATTGAAACCATGGGTGAAGTGCTGAAAAAGCATGGCATCAAGCATTCACTGGATCGGACGCAAAGTCGCATTATTCGGTTCTATCAGCTATCTCATATTGTGGTTATCTTGCCAGAATTGACAAGTTCTATCAAAGCAACGTTTGGATCTCTTGGCAGAGCCGGGATAAGATTTAGAGGTAAACGGCACATTCATAACTACGATATACTAGTATCCGATTTGAGACAAGCTCTAAAAGCGAAAGAATATGAAGGCCCTACAGCTGCTTTTCCATTATTCTATCTAGCGATCTTGTCACCAGTTGCGATCGTTTTCTGGGTGCTTCTTGTCTTCCTCAGTCCGTAGGTTGGGCGACGCGTGAGTTTGGAGCGTGTCAGGCATAACGCCGTTCGTCTCGCTATCACCCGTCACCCAACGCTTGATCTGAGCTTTGAAGTTTGTGCCAGCCCTCAGAAAATGAAAAGGTAATTGGGTGGCTGCTCCTCCTCCGTCTCCTCTGGGTTGCTGACGGCATAGGAGCACCGTGCCCACGCCCGGCCTACTCTCTCGTTTGACTGCGCGACGCAGCGAGTGGGCATCCAGAGTTGGGTTGAGAAAAGCACCACCACAGCACAGAGCACTTGCGCGGCGAATCCGTGAGGCGCAACTGCGTCGTGAGCGTGGTGCTTTATGATTCGCTGCGCAAGTGCCTGCGACGCCGGGTGAATTCAGAAGATGATTGACAAACCTCTACAGGCGTCGCGGTCGGTCTCTCGTGTGCGGCGTGGGCCGGGCGTCAACTTCGTGCGCGCGTTCCGAAAACAGAGAACGATCTCTATCCCCCACAATGCGCGTCGGTAGGTTTCGTGAGCGCCGAGGTGTAGGGTGCACACAGTCTCGCGCGGAGTTTCGTTCAGCGTGCCGTCGTGTAGGGCATCCACCAGTCCCAGCAGGCATCCTTTGAGGCGCTGTTCGTTAAGTTCGTTGCGTTCGTTAGCTCTTTGACAAGCCAAGCGAGTCTGTAGGCCGTTGATGGCGAGAGGTTTGGACATGCTGAGCGCAAGCGCCTTTGGCTTGCTACCCGTCGGCCAACGCCTTGATCGGAAAGCCCATGAGGTAGTTGTCAGCAAGCAAGCAAGCAGGCAGGCAGCGGCCCGAAACGAGCTGTCGTCAACAGAAAGCGGGAGAAGCCGAAGGGAACAACCGTGGGATGCACACACGTCGATCCATCGCCCGGTTGTCCCTCCCGCTTCCCTTGGAATCATTCCCCACTTTCAAGGCAAAAAGCGCCATTTTTCGGAGGTTTTGCCCCACTTTTGATGCTTTTTCGCCGATTTTTAGGGAACGCGCTCGCTAATCAGCCTCGATATCCTGTTCAGCCAGAGCCAGGATACCGAGACGCAGAGCGTGTACCGTCTCGCGCTGCTCCTCGTTCAGCGTGCCGTCGTGCAGCGTGTCTACCAGGGCCAGGAGTTGCCCGCCGGTGGGTGGCCCGTCGTTTGTGCCCTGAGCCAGTTCCATCCGGGCCTCGATCTGGCCCATAGCGCGATAATAATCAGAGGCTACAGTGCCGTCGTACAGCCGGGCGTAGCCCAGCGTGGTGTCGATGTGCTTGTGGCCCAAGGTCATCTGCACCGTCAGAATAGGCGCTCCGGCGTTCAAAAGCAGCGTCGCGGCCGTGTGTCGCAACAAGTGCGGCGTCACGTGCAGGCCGCAGCGCTTGCCGTAGGTGCACAGCCGCTTGTAGCAATAGCTGACGGTCAACGGCAGATGCCGAAACGTGAACACGTGATCGGAGGGCGCAGGTCCACGCACGTCCAGGTAGGCGCGCAGGGCCTCCACCGCGGCCCCACTCAGGCACACGATGCGGTCCTTGAGCCCCTTGGACTGCTCGATACGCACGCGGCGGCCCTCCAGGCTTGCACTGAGCGAAGCCGAAGTGTCGAGGTCACAGCGCAGCATGAAGCGGATCTCGCGCGTCCTGAGGCCGCTGTGGAGCATCAACAGAAACCAAGCCCGGTCCATCACGCCCATCCGGCGAATCCCGGCGTGGTCGGACGCGGCGTCCTTTTCGATCTCGCACGTCAAGGCCTGGATCTGGTCGACGGGCACGTCGCGGGGCAGGCGGGAGCCCTGGCTCAGCGATTGCACGCGCAGCATGCGCTGGCACACCGGGCGGTCCTGCTCGGCCAGGAAAAAGAGCAGGCCGTGCAGGGTGCTCAACTCGCAGTTGAGCGTGGTGGGCTTGATCTTGTCGGCCAGGCGGGCGTCCAGGTAGTCGAACCACAGGTTGGGCGTCAGGTCGCCGA
>CAZKDJ010000321.1:0-2632 GCA_964551295.1 uncultured Anaerolineales bacterium
GGTCGAACGTCACCGAGGCCTGCTCGGTGGCAAAGTTCACCGCTGCGTCGGTCACACCCTGTGCCTTCTTCAGACTGCGCTCGACGGTGAAGGCGCAGTTGGCGCAGTGCATGCCGGTGATGGATAGGGTGGAGTGGTTCTCGGTCATCGTCTTGACACCTCGCTCGCTTAGAGGCGCGCGAACGTAAATCGTAAAGCGTAATGCGTAAGGTTTACGTTTTACGATTTACGTGTTACGCCGCCGGATAGTTGATCTCCGCCAGCAAAGATCTGACGCCGTCCTCGGTAGCTGGTGCGTCCCAGGTCACGGTGACGTCCTTGGTCTCGGCGTCGGCCTCCACGCTGGTGACGCCCGCCAGCTCGCTCAACTCGCGCTTGATCGTCGTCACGCAATGCCCGCAACTGATGTTGGGCACGTTAAATGTCTTGGTAGCCATCTTGGCACCTCCTTCTGGTAGCTGGTTCTATTATACTATATATGGAGTAAAAAAGTCAACTATTTTCGCATTGGATTTGTGTTAGAAAAGTTGGAGGGCAGGGGAATTTGTGCTACAATCCAGGGTATGCAAGGGAACGAGGAGTGGTTTTGGGTGGCCATCGTCGTGTTGGTGTTGGTGCTTGCCAGCAGTCTGCCCTACGTGATTGCCTGGATGGCGGTGCCGGAGGGCCAACATTTCACCGGGCTGATCTTTAATCCCCAAGACGGCAACTCCTACATCGCCAAGATGCGCCAGGGGCTGGAGGGTTCCTGGATGTTCCGGCTTCCCTACACCCCAGGGCGGCAGGATGGCGCGCCGGTGTACCTGTTCTATCTGTTCCTGGGCCACGTGGCGCGCTGGACGTGTTTGCCCCTCATCGCCCTCTATCACGCGACGCGGATGATCGGTGGTGCGGCGATGCTGGTGGCAATCTACGTGTTGGCAGCGCACGTCAGCGACGATCTCGGCGAGCGCCGCGCGATGTTCCTGCTGGCGGCGCTGGGTTCGGGACTGGGGTGGCTGGTGGTGTTCTTTGGCTACCAGTCCGCCGATCTGTGGGTGCCGGAGGCGTTCCCGGTGTACGCGCTGCTGGCGAATGCGCACTTTCCGCTGGCGATGGGGCTGATGGTGTTGATTGCAGATTGCGGGTTGGCGATTGCAGGGAGTAAGAGGCAGGAGGCAGGAAGCAGGAGGCAAGAGGCAGGAGGCAAGAAGGGGGAATGGCGTGGGCCGGGGATGATTATGGCGGCGGCAGTGCTGGGAGCCGTTCAGCCATTCGGGTTGGTAGCGGTGTTTGGTGGGTTGGGAGTGATGCTCGTCGCACAGGCTGCGCGAGAGCGGGCCATTCCCTGGCGGGCGGCAATTTGGGTGGCGATCGCGGGCGTGGTGGCCTTGCCCTATCCGTTATACATGCTGTGGGCGATCCGTTCCGATCCGGTGCTCTCGGTGTGGAGCGCGCAGAACGTGACCGATTCGCCGCCGCTGTGGGATTGGGCGTTGAGTTACGGGGTGGTGCTGGCGCTGGCTGTGCCGGGGGCTATCTCTGCCGCGCGGCGCGGCTCCGACGCCGACTGGCTGCTGCTGGGATGGGTGGGGGTGACGCTGATCGGGATGTACCTGCCGCTTCCGCTCCAGCGCCGGTTGAGCCTGGGGTTGGGCATGCCGTTGGGCCTCTTGGCTGGAGTGGGATGGTGGCGAGCTGTGGGGCCACGGATCAGGGCCCGCAGGCGTGGCTTGATGCAAGGATTGGCTGTGGCTTTTTGCGCGCTGACGCCGACCTTTTTGGTTTTGGGGCACCTGGCGGTGGCATCGGATGCCTATCTCAGCGATGGCGAGTGGGCAGCGCTGAGGTGGCTGCGCGATGAGGGCGCACCTGACCAAGTGGTGCTCAGCTCGACGAGGATGGGACTTTACGTCCCCGCGTGGGCCGGGCAGCCGGTGGTTTATGGCCATCCCTTCGAGACGGTGAACGCCGAGGAGCGCAAAGCGCAGGTGGAGGCATTTTGGGCTGGAGAGATGGGCTCTAAGGAGCAGGAAGCGTTTCTGCAGGACAATAGAGTGGGGTATATTCTGGTTGGAACTGAGACGGGAGACCAGAGATTGGAGATTGGAGATTGGAGATTGGCGTTTGAGGCGGACGGCGTGAGAGTGTACGATGTCAGATCGGACTAGTGGTAGTCTCCAATCTCTAATCTCTAGCCGCGAGTATCGCTTCGTGTTGCTCGTCGGCGTCCTCGCTCTGGCGGCCACTTCGATTCCCTATGTATTCGGCGCGGCGCTGGCGACGGAGGAGCGTGTCTTTGGAGGATTCGTCTACGCGCTGCAGGATTGCTACTCATATCTGGCCAAGATGCGGCAGGGGGCAGAGGGGGCATGGCTATTCCATATCGCCTACACGCCCGAGCCGCACGCAGGCACACTGTTCTTTCCCTTCCACTTGCTGTTGGGCAAGATCGCGGCGCTGCTGCCGGGCGGTGATGGCTCGACCACGCTTGCCACAGGCCTGACGGCAAAGATGGTATGGGTCTATCACGTGGCGCGGTGGGTTTTCGGGTTGGGTTTGCTTGTGACGGTGTACCGCTTCCTGGCGGCGTTCACCGAGCGGGTGACCGTGCGGCGGGTGGCCTGGCTGATGGTGACCTTTTGCGGTGGAT
>CAZKDJ010000321.1:2642-3467 GCA_964551295.1 uncultured Anaerolineales bacterium
ACCCGTAAACAATCTTACCCTACACTACCATATTCAGACCTTTTGCGGTGGATTGGGCTGGCTGATCGTCGCGCTGGGAAAGTCGGACTGGCTGGGCTTTATGCCACTGGATTTCATCCTTCCGGAGGGATTCACGTTCCTGGTGCTGTATGCGTTTCCACACATCGCGCTGGGGCGGACGCTGCTGCTGTGGGGGATTTTGTTCTTACTCAAGGCTTGGGGTGCGGAACTCAAAATCTCCGATCTCCAATCTCCAATCTCAAGAGTAAAGTGGGCCGCATTCACCGGCCTCTCTTGGCTCCTGATGGGCCTCATCGTTCCCTTCTACGTGCCCGTGGCCTGGGCGGTGATGGGGGCAGCGTGGTTGGTGCTGTGCGTGCGCCACCGGCGCGTGATGTGGCAGGAGGCGTGGTTGGCAGGCATTCCGGCGTTCATCTCCGCGCCGGTCGTAGTCTACAGCCTGGGGGTGTTTAGCAGTGACCCGGTGTACGCGGTCTGGTCGGCGCAGAACCTGATCCTGTCGCCGCATCCACTGCATTACCTGGCGGCCTACGGCGTACCTCTGCTGCTGGCGGCCTTTGCCGTGCGCGATGCCTGGCGCAGCGAAAAGCCGGCGTGGCTGGCGCTGGCCTGGGTGGGCGTGGTGCCGTTTTTGGTCTACCTGCCGTTCAACCTTCAGCGACGGCTCGTCGAAGGTGTGCAGGTGCCGCTGAGTCTGCTAGCCGCGTGGGGCCTGGGGCAGATCTCAGATCTCGAATCTCAAGCGGCAAGCGGCAAGCGACAAGTGGCAAGTGTCAGGCGATGGTTGATTGTGAGTGTGGTGTT
>CAZKDJ010000322.1:0-3455 GCA_964551295.1 uncultured Anaerolineales bacterium
ACCAGCCAACTAGCCAACCGACCAACACACCCACACCTGCTCCCACTGCCACATCCACCTTCACGCCAACTCCCACCCAGGCGCCCACGCCCACGCTAACGGCCACCCTCGAAGGACCGACCGCGGTCCCCACCACCGAGATCATAGAGGCGCCCGTCGTACGCCCCGGCGTCGAGCTCGCCGGACGGGTCGAGCAGCACGTCTACTTTAGCCGGATCACGGGCCAAGAGGAGCCCTACCGCATCTACCTGCCGCCGGACTATGACACGAGTGGACGACAGTATCCGGCGCTCTACCTGTTCCACGGTTGGCCCTATGACGAATCCCACTGGGATAACCTGGGCGTCGACGAGACCGCCGACGCCGCCATCCAGGCTGGGACGCTGCCGCCCTTTATCATCGTCCTTCCCGGCGCCGATCCCGACGGCATCTTTGTCAACACCGCCGGCGGCGAGTACTCCTTCGATGGGCAGGTGGTCGTCGACCTGATCCCCCACATCGACGCCACCTACCGCACATTGACCACGCGAGAGGGACGGGCCGTGGGCGGCATATCGCGGGGCGCGGTCTGGTCGCTTGAGATCGGGCTCCGCCACGCCGACATGTTCGTGGCCATCGGCGGACACAGCCCGGCGCTGAAATACAACCAGGCACCAGACGTCTATAACCCGTTCAATCTGCTGGATCAGCCCCACGTTACAGAGCTGCGCATCTACTTGGACGCCGGAGACACCGATTGGGCGTTGGCAGGCACCCAGGCGCTGCACGAGGCGCTGAACGCGAAAGGCATCTCTAACCAATTCATCACACACACCGGCGGCCACTCGGACGGATTGTGGGCAGCGAACGTGGGCGAGTACCTGTCTTTCTATGCCGCAGGGTGGTAGAGGATGACCATGATAGAATGCGAATCCATCTATGGCGATCGTAAACTAATCCCCAAGGAAAAGCTCTTTTTCCGCCCTTCCGTCTATGCCATCATCGTCCACGATGAAAAGATCGCGCTCGTGACCAATCAGAGTTCGGGCAAACACTTTCCACCTGGCGGTGGCGTCGAGATAGGCGAAACGCTCAAAGACGCACTCAGGCGAGAGGTGAGAGAAGAGACAGGTCTCGAAATCGAGATACAACGATTCGCCTTTTTCAGAGAGGGTTTCTTCTATTACGATCCAGCGGACACTGCGTTCCACGCCTTTTCCTTCTTCTTCGTCTGCAGGCCCAAGACGCTGGAGATGGTGGACGACGATCAAGTGGACGATGCGGAGGCAGAAAAGCCCAGGTGGATGAAACTGAACAGCGTACGCGCAGAAGACTTTCAGGCCTGTGGCAAGGAAATACTCCGGTTGGCACAAGAGCTCTCATGTTGAAAACCGCGAACGCACACCCCAGAGAACCCATGCAAGTCGATCTCTCGATCATCATCGTCACCTACAACGGACGCGCCATCACCCTAGAGACGCTCGCCTGCTACAGAGAGGCCATCGCTACCGACCCGGCCCATCGCTACGAGATCATCGTCGTGGATAACGCCTCTCAAGATGGCGTCGCCGATGCAGTCGAGGAGCACTTTCCAAGCATGCACCTCGTCCGGCTCCAACAGAACGACGGGTTTTCGGCGGGCAACAACGTAGGCTTTGCGTCGAGCACGGGGCGTTACATCCTCTTCTCGAACCCCGACATCGAGGTGAACAGCCAAACACTGCCCACCCTCATCGAACTGATGGAGCAGCATCCTCACGTCGGCGTCTGTACCCCCTTCCTAAAGCTGGTCGCTACCGGGGACATCGACTGGGGCGCTCACCGTGGCTTTCCCACCCCCTGGGCGGCGTTCACTTACTTTACCAGGCTCTCACAGGTCCTAAAGTCAAAACAGCTGTCCAAGATTTTCGGCCGGTACCACCTGCTGGACCGCGATCTGCAGGAGGAGCACGAAGTAGACGTCATCCGCGGCGGTTTTTTCTTCGTGCGACGGGAGGTGTTCGAGCAAGCGGGAGGCTGGGACGAGGATTATTTCATGTTCGGCGAGGACATCGACCTGTGCTACCAGATCAAAAAGCGCGGCCACGCGATCATGTTCTATCCTCAGGCCTCAGCCCTGCACTACCACGGCGTGACGACCGGCCTAAAAAAGCACAGCCAGGAGCTGTCGGCGGCGGACGCGGCGGCGCGGGAAAAAGCCTACAACGCCTTCTACGACACGATGAAGACATTCTACGACAAGAACTATAAGGACAAGTACAACCCGAGCACCAGATGGCTCATCTTTTGCGCTGTCGAGATCAAAAGACAATTGGGCTGGCATAACAAGACAGTTTAAACCCCGACTGACCGTCTGCAATCCAGCCGGCATATGTAATCAAGTCCGGCAAAGGAGTACGGTTCAAATATGGACACCTCTCGGACGCAACGGCAGCAATTGCTTGAACTGTACGCGGACCTGCGCGTGGCCGACGTGCGCGACGGGATGGACTGGCTGATGATGCACCATTACGGCTCCATGTCACCCGACATCCGGCCCCTGTTCCGCACTCGTACGTGCGGCATCGCGCGAACCGCTCGTTATCTGCCCTTCCAGGGGCCGGTCCCCAAGATGACGCCCGACGAGTACACACAGTGGTCCGCCTGGTACTATCAAGAGGTGTGCACGTACCCGTGGATGGACGACGTCGAAGCGGGCGACTTTGTCGTCATCGACCAGAGCAGCGTGGACGCAGGCCTGATGGGCTCCAGCAATAGCCTGGGAGGCGTGCATAGAGGCGTGCGCGGTTACGTGACCAACGGCAGCGGACGCGACACGGACGAGATCGTCCTGCAAAAGGTGCCGTTCTGGTGCAAGTTCAGCTCGCAGAAGATGGACCAGGGACGCATCCAGTTCGACGCCCAGGACGTGCCGGTGGCCGTCGGCGGCGTGGTCGTCTACCCCGGCGATGTGGTCGTGGCCGATGGCGACGGTGTGATCGTCGTCCCGCGCAAGATCGCCTTCGACGTGGCCAAATACGCCCACCGGGAGCTGGCCAACGACAAGGTCGATCGCAGGAAGCTGTACGAACTACTGGGGATGCCGCTGGACGACACCGTTTTGTAGAGCAGTCGTCATGCCCGATTGGGCACCCTCAATGATGGAAATCTCACGCCAAGGCGCAAAGTCGCAAAGAAACAAACCCTTGGCGTTCTTGGCGGCTTTGCGTGAGACTTTTTCGGAGCAGTATGCCAATCGACAGGAAAGTGTAGGTGTTTCGTACGGCGCCCGTCTTGCACATATCGAAACCCCTGGTATGATGGACGCATGTCGAAACAACAATACATCTCCCTCTCGATCGTCGCTCTGGTGCTGCTAGGGCTGGGTCTCCTGGCCGGCCTGCTCGTCATCCGCGCGCTGCCGGGCCGCTATGCCTATTACCTGCCCGAGCCACTCCAGGCACTGCGCCACAATCCCCATCCAGACACCCTGCCCA
>CAZKDJ010000323.1:0-3452 GCA_964551295.1 uncultured Anaerolineales bacterium
TCTCTGGATAAGCAGGCTGGTCAGGCTCTTGAGCGATGATGACTTCTTTACTAGTCTCCAACACATGTACGTAAAGCCCCGTTTTTCTGGTTGTCTCGGCCCAACCATTCCATTGATACCTCCAGATTACATATTGGTCCGTCATTACTTGAAAAAACGCGTCCCCAGCATCATCGCCTAAGCGAATCTGTTGCCCTGTTACAGTGTCTTGTACATAAAGCTTTCTCACGGGGATGTCGCGGACGCTCTGCCCTGGTTCGAGAAGTTGATTAGGAGTGTCCTCTACGATAGTATAGTGGGACTGCCTCTGACCTCGCTCCAACGGAACAAATTCAGTAATTGTTCCTGTATGTGTATGTGCTTTTTCATCAGGCAAAGGAGTGACCAGAAACCGACATACTTCTTGCTCACCAACCACCCAGGTCGGCTCATCGCACGGGGGTACAGAAATTGCACCTTCGGGCGTTGGAATGAGATGCACATCTTGTGCTATTGATCTCGCCGATGCGCAACCAGCCAATATTATGCTGCCTATTATCATACATATCACAAAACCCAAGTTGAACTTTTTATCCATACCAAACCTCCCTCCTGGTATTATAACTCGTTACTCGGCCCCTGACCACCACGAGGCAAACCACCCCCGTTCCACATCGTCTTCGTAGGCTTGATGCCACCTGATTTCCTCATAGTTTGTGAGATTGGGGTCAGCAGGGCATTGCGCTACTGTAGAGTAGGGAAACTCGGTGAGAAGCCATGCGATGACGTAATCTGCGCCGTGTTCTTCGGCCACAAACTGCCACAGTGACTCCCGGGTCTGTATAACTTGTGTGCTCTTGTCTTTGACCGGGTTTCCGTTGTCCTGGCATGGGGAAAAGAGGTCAGCCTCGGTGATGAAAGCCGGTTTGCTGCTAGCCACGATAAACGTCTGTAACCACTGTGGAAAATATTGGAACACATGGTGACTTACGGGGCAGGGATCGCCTGTATGCACCCAGTTCTCTTGTCCCTGTCGCCAGTAGTTATGCCAACTGTAGCCATCGTTCTTAGTGGTAAAGGTATTTGGCATAAAATCGTATCCACTCTGTCCACTTACCGAAACTGTCATCGGTCTGCACGAAATGAGGCGTTCTGTCTCAGCAAAGTTACCTTGAGCCATTGGTGGAGTCAACAACTGAATATTTGGGTCCAGGGACTTGACACTGTCGTATAGTGCTGAGAAATAAGTATCCATCTCTGTCCAAGCAATCGAAGTTTGTATCCGATCTTGTGCTTCTTTATCTTCCCAGTATGAATACCATTCGTTGTTCGGCTCATTGACCGGCTCGAAGAAAAAGTTAGCCGGGTTCCACTGATGATTCTGGTTGGTATTTAGCTTGTAGATCTCGTGCATCTCAGTCGCTATGTCATCTATCGCCCGGAATTTGCCGAACTTGCCGTCGCAATAGTTACCACCTGCCGGGGTTGTGCTGGCGTCCAGAATGTGTACGAGCCCTGTGTCATCCCAATCTGCAAAATTGCCAGGCGAGGGCGTGATACGAATGATAACGATCACCCCATTGCGTTGAGCTTCGGTCAGGTAGTTGTGCAGATCACCGAGACGAACCCTCGCCTGGGCAATGGGGCATAGTGGGTTTTGATCTGACGGACGGCGGTCCAGAAAATACAACTGGTCGCTCTGCACGACCACCGCCCGCGGCCAAACACCGTTGGTCAAATTGCCGTTTATCTTTTCAAGTGTACTGTCTGGCCAGACATCCGTCCGGCTGCCCAGGTGTATGCCCGTCCGCTGCTTCATCGGCGGCGGCGGTGGGTAGTTCTTGATCACCAACGGCAGGTAGATGTTGTTCGGCACGAATGCCACAGCATCAAAGGCGATGTAGTGGGTATTGTCTGCTTCCCAGGTCACGTCGCTCAGGAACACGTAACCGTCCGTGGAAGCGGTGAAATCGAACACACCCAGGCTGACCCAATCGCCCAAGTAGAGCGATTGATTGATTCCCACATCGCTCGCGTGACCGCCGTGATAGATGCGATACATTGCCTGCTCCGTATCCGCATAGTTGGAGGGAACAAAAGCGTACACTTGATATGGACCATCAAGCGGCGTGGACGGTGTCCAGGTTGCCCAATTGTCCTGTGCGGACACGACGTTGCGCGTCCAATGGGTCTGCCCCGCGTAATAGATGCCTACTTCGGGCGGCGCGGTGTGCCAGTTGCCGACCGTCCCGTGGGTCACGAATCCACTGTCCACGTCATCCACTACGATGGCTCCAGGCGGCGGATCAACAGCAGCAGGGATGAAAGCAACTGCATCGAACGCGATATATTTGCTGTCATCTTGTTCCCCTGTCACATCGTCCAGCAATACGTAACTGCTCGTCCCTGCCGTGAAATCGAAGAGTTGCCCCGCTGGACATACCCAGTCTCCCAGGTACTGGGATTGATCAATCTCTATCGTGGTCACTTTGTTGTTGTGATGAATCTCGTATGCAGCGTGTTGGGTGTCGGCATAGTTGGAAGGCACAAAAACACACACC
The DNA here is from genome assembly GCA_964551295.1 of uncultured Anaerolineales bacterium. Taxonomy (GTDB): domain Bacteria; phylum Chloroflexota; class Anaerolineae; order B4-G1; family B4-G1; genus JAFGED01. The sequence goes on from CAZKDJ010000323.1 coordinate 2,541, forward strand.
AGGTAGTCACCATTGAGCGACGCAGGGGGTGTCCAAGTTGCCCAGTTGTATTGGGTGAACTCGGAATTGCGCGTCCAGTGAGTCTGCCCTGCGTAATAGATACCATCGGCAGGTGGAGCGACGTACCAGTATTCAGGTGTGCCACCAGTAACGAATCCGACGCTCATATCGTCCACCACAATAGCTCGCCGTGGTAATACGTATGCCGGAGACAGCAGGCCGACGGCATACACTGTGAGACGGGTTCCCAGAGCAGTGGCGGTCTGCGTGGCCGTGTTGACCTGTGTCGGTAACGGGAGCCACTTGCCGTGGGGGATCCCACCAGGCGATGACTACTTCACCTGCCTTGTGCGTATCGGTATATTGCATAGTGATGGTAAATGGTTGCATTGTCTCAGTCATCCCAGACTGCCCGACTTCCAGATGGAAGGCTGGCCCAATGGATGTCAATCGCTGAGGAAACGCTGATGCAGTGCCGAGAGTCAATGTCACCACCTGGGGACTGCTCACGGCGTCTGACAGAAAAGTTACGCGCACACTTTCACCGGGTCCGTTTAACTTGCCTCCATGCACAGGACGAATCGTGGTAGACACGGCAGACCTATTGCCAGTACTGAAGGGCGCTGTTGCGACGAGGGTAGAATCAGTGGAGTCAGCCGGTGATGGTGGGCCTGCACTGGCAGGAACACGGATCAACAGTAGGGTCAAAACGAGCAAAAACAGGGCCGCCAACGCACATGCGGTGAGGCGTTTGTATGCTGGTATGTTTTGTGAAGACAATGTTTGCTCCTTTACCGTTGTTGTGTCTCGTAATGATGGCTTTGTTCACCTGACATATTTCAGTGTGTTTGGCCGCCGCTAACGGCGCGGAGATAACCCGCTTAGGCTTTGCTGACAGATCGCCTGGTGCGT
>CAZKDJ010000324.1:0-3447 GCA_964551295.1 uncultured Anaerolineales bacterium
GGGTTTGCTGGTAGACTTTTTCAGGATCGTGGTTTTGCAAAGTCGGCGCGGCGGCTCATGCCAGCCGTTGGGCGCGTGAACTATTTTGACAATGTCAAGCTACTCAGGAGTATTATGGCTCAACCACCAAATATGGGCAAAAAGCTCGCAAATTGTCGTTTTCGGCCACATATAAAAGGAGAATAAAATGTCTCTGTTTGGATCGCCCGATATCGAAAAGTTGAAAGCAAACCGCAACGTAAATGGATTATGCAAAGCATTGACTCATAGGGATCCGAAGGTTCGGATGGCCGCAGGAAGAGCATTAGGGGATCTAGGTGATGCCCAAGCGGTGAATTCGCTGGCAACCGCTCTCCAGGATAAAGATAAGTATTTTCGCCTGGTTATTGCAGAGGCGTTGGGGAGAATCGGTGATGGCAAAACGGTGGAACCACTCATTACCGCTCTGCGGGATGAAGATCAGGATGTTCGCCGGACAGCTGCGAAATTGTTGGGGGAAAGCGGCGATGCGAAGGCGGTGGATCCGCTGGTAACCGCTTTCCAGGACAAAGATAAATTTTTTCGCCTGGTAATTGCAGAGGCGTTGGGAAGAATCGGTGGAGCCAAAGCGGTGGAACAACTTATTGCTGCTCTCCGGGATAAAGATCAAGATGTTCGCCAAACAGCTGCGAAATTGTTGGGGGAAAGCGGCGATGCGAAGGCGGTGGATCCGCTGGTTGCCTTCCTCCGAGATGATAACCAAAGAAAAAACCGCCAGATTGCTGCGGATGCATTAGATTTGCTTGGCTGGCATCCCGGATTGGATGAAACGGGTGCATGGTATTGGATAACAAGGAACAATCTCGACAATTGCGCCCCGATCGGCGTTGCGGCTGTTTCGCCCTTAATGACCTTTATTAAAGAAACGGCAGATCAGGAAGCGAAATTGCGTGCGGAAAAAATACTGGAACAAATGGGATCTCAAATAGTGGATATGCTAATACCCTTTTTGAAAGACAATGATTTTTCCGGTTGGATCGTTTGCGGTACCGCCGCTCGTTTATTGGGTACGTTTGGTGTCGCCCGTTCATTGGAGCCGCTGATCCAAGCATTGGAAGAAAGCCGCGTGCCCAGCCGCGATTTAGCGCAAGGAGATATCCTGTGCGCCTTGGAACAGTTCGGCGCAGCGTGCCCAATCGCCCCCTTCATTCGTGCATTGACATTGAAATATGACCATACACGCGCAGAAGCCGCTCGGATATTGGGCAACAGAGGAGATGTGGCTGCAGTGGAACCTTTGATCGGCAGCTTGGAGGATGAATATTATGCTGTACGCACAAGTGCTACAGTGGCTTTAGGCCAATTAGGAGACGCCCGGGCTGTACAGCCACTCATTCGTCTACTAGGCGACAAAGATGAATATGTCCGCAACACCACAGCAGATGCACTGAGCAAATTTGGTGAAAAACCATTGGCGCAGGCTGTTGTTAACGCGCTTTCGGGCAATCCCCAGGCTGTCATAGCCTTGGATGACTCACGAGCAGTTGAGCCGCTTATCCATGCGTTGCATGTAGGTGAATTAGACCTCATAATCAAAGCCACAGATGCATTGGGGCAAATGGGGTCTTCAGCTGTGGATCCACTCATTGATACGCTGAAGTCGGAAAGAGTTTTTTATGGGCGCAGTTCAGTCGCCACGGCACTTGGCGTTTTGGGTGATACCCGCGCCGTTGAGCCGCTCATAAAAGCATTGTCGGATTATGACAAAGGGGTACGCGCAGAGGCCGCAGATGCTTTGGGAAAAATCGGCGATGCCCGCGCCATTGAACCGCTCATCGCCGGCATCAAGGATAATGACTATAAATTCCACGAACAGGCAATTGGCGCGTTAGTACAGCTCGGCACACCTGCAGTTGAGCCGCTTATCGTTGCGCTGGGTGATGAAAACGATTTTGTACGGGAGGTTGCCGCTAAGACGTTGCGGCAAATTGGTGATTCCCGAGCTGTCGAACCGCTTATTGCTGCACTCTCAGACAGTTCCTACCATGTCCGCAAATCGGCAGCGGCTGGATTGGGGAACATTGGTGATTCCCGCGCTGTCGAGCCGCTTATTGCTTTGCTGAAAGATGGCGTTACCGATGTGTACAAGGCAGCGGTGAGTGCGCTGGGTCAAATAGGTGATGCCCGCGCCGTTGAGCCGCTTATTGGCCAAATAGGAAAAACATCATTTTTTATTACCGGTGATGTGGTAGCTGAGGCATTGGGGAGGATTGGAGATTCCCGCGCCGTTGAACCAATTGCTTCAGCAATAAAAGAAATGGATGAATATGCAACAGCGGGTTTCGTGAGAACGCTTGGGAAGATCGGTGGGGCGCGGGCAGCAGATATTCTCCTTGAACTTCTTAATAGTCCCGACAGTGGAATCCGCGAAGCCGCCATCGAAGCGTTAGGAACCCTTGGCGACAAGCGGGCAGAAGAACCACTTCTGACTATTCTTATCTCTGATATAAAAGGTTTAGAGACATCGCTGAAAGTTGAACAATTGGCATCTCTCAATGCCCTGGTAAAATTTGGCGGTAAACGCACTGTGAATGCAATAAAGGCTGCTATTCCACATTTTCTTTCAGGAAGTTCTTATGACGCTCTTGATGCGGCATTATTAAATCTGGAAGGCACCCCAAAAACATACAATATCCGTTGTTGGGTGGAGACCATTTCTCCTCAGCAGATTCCGGCAATGTTTCCACTCGAAGCGACGGCAAAAGTTCTTGTAAGTGGCTTGAAAATTGCATTTGGCTATGTTTTTGCTTCACCATTGAATGCTCTTGATCGTGCAACCCAAATTGGTTTATTCCAAACCATTTCTACTGAAAACACAATGGATCCAGCTTTCATTCATTTTAGAGGAATAGAAAGTATTACGGGAAATTTCTCATCAGGGGAGACAATCGATCAACTCTATTATGATACTATTTCGCCAGATGTGATATTCACTATTAACTTGATCTTCGAAAATCACGAAAAAGGAACAACCCTGAAATTGACGATAATGGCAGATTCCGCGTATGGTGAAGCAAACCCGGAAGAAACGCTTGCGTTATACAATAGTATTGTTGAGGGTAGTCAATGTTATTATTCATTACCATGGGAATGAACAATGCGCCCAACAGGGCGTGCAGCCGGATAAAGGCGGTCAACGAATAGGGCAACGAATAAACGGATGTCCGCGCGACTGATGCTTTGTGGAGTCGGGGTGAGGTTGGCAGGCAAAGCACTTGTTCCGCAGGCAGCCGCCCAACACTGCGTGGAGCCGACCCCCACCCTTGCCCTTTAACGAGGTCGGTCTACCAGCAGTGGTATCAGTCAGGCAAGCGTGTTTTGCTCGCGGGGGCGGGTGGGGGCGGCTCACGCTGGCCGTTCGCCCTCGGCGCTGTGCCCCAAAAAGCGGGGCACGCTTGATGGCGAACG
>CAZKDJ010000325.1:0-3423 GCA_964551295.1 uncultured Anaerolineales bacterium
TAGTGGCTCAGGATGCCGGAGCGCAAAAAGTCGCGGTAGTAGGCGTCGTCGTCCTGGATGGAGTAAAAGACCACCGGCAGGCGGGGCAGTTCGCGGCGGATGGCAGCCGCGGCCTGGATGCCGTTCATCTCCCCAGCTAATTGCACGTCCATCAGGATTGCGTCGGGTAGACCTCCGAGGTTTTCCGAAACCTCGGAGGTCTTGGCGCACAACTCCACCGCGCCCTCGCCGCTGTCGGCTTCGCCGATCACCTGCACCTGGCCGGTTGCCTCCAGCCCGGTCTTCATCGCCCTACGCAGCGCGTCGTTGTCTTCGACCAACAGGGTTTTGAGCATCAATGCCTCCGTGCCATCCAATGTAGCGGATTTGCCGGGATGTGTCAAGCACACGAGTGCAAGTGGCGAGTGCTTGAGTGTGGTGATTTGTGGTGCCGAGGCGTGGACGCGGGAGGGGCATCTGCGATAGAATGAGCACGATCGCAAATTACAGAGGGGGGTTGTTGAGATGAATGGTAAATTGTCTTGTGGTAAAAAGCTTTTCCTGACGCTGATTGCCCTCGTCATCGCGACGGGTGTGTGGTTGCCTTCGATGCATCTTTTATTCAAGCCGCACATGGACAATTATCTCTCCGACGCGGGGATCTCTCCCAAGGCCCGGGCGCTGGCGGCGCGGCACTTGGCCCTATGGTCGGACCCCGATCTGCGGGCAGGAGAGATCGCAAAGATGCGGCAAAACAATGCAGAATGGGATTTTATGGCCCGCACCTTCTTTGTCTTGGCGCTGGGGAACATGGCGCTCAGGGACCCGGAGGCGAAGGATCAATACCTGGAGATCATGGACACCATTATCGATGAGACCGTCCGTCTGGAGCAGGAGAACGGCGACGACTACTTCTTGATGGCGTATGCCAAGTATGGGCACTTTCGTTCCAGGGATGGCAGGAGCCTATTCGTGGATAGCGAGGTCGCCCTGATGCTGGCGGTGCGGCGGCTGGTGGAGGAAAAGGTGGAATACAGATCGTTGCTGGTCGAGCGGGTCGAGGCGATGGTGGCAACTATGCAGGAGAGCCCGGTGCTTTCGGGGGAGAGTTATCCGAACGAGGCCTGGATGTTCTGCAACACGACGGCGCTGGCTGCGATCCGTATCGCCGACGTGCTGGATGGTAGCGATCATTCTGATTTTATCGACCGTTGGCTTGAGGTGGCGAGGCGCGACCTGGTCGACCCTGAGACAGGCCTATTGATCTCCAGCTTTACTTTCGACGGCAGGCCGAAGGATGGGCCGGAGGGGTCGTCCATCTGGATGGTGGCTCACAACCTGCTGCTCATAGACCAGGTGTTCGCCCAGGATCAGTACCGGCGAGCCAAGGACGCGTTGTCGGCCAATATCCTGGGTTTTGGTTACGCCCGTGAGTGGCCGGAGACGTGGGTCGGCCCGATGGACGTCGATTCTGGCCCCATCGTGCCCGTTCTGGAGATCAGTGCCGGCTCGAGCGGTATGGCTCTCATCGGCGCCAGCGCGTTTGGCGATAGGGCGTACCTTTCTGCGCTGCTGACCTCGCTCAATTTTGGCGGATTTCCTATCGAGAAGGATGGGCAACTGCGATACACCGCCAGCAACCAAGTTGGAGACGCGGCAATGCTGTATGCGATGGTGTTGGGACCGGTCTGGGCAGAGGTAGAAAGTTGAGGAGAAGCATGATGAAAGAGCTTTTCGTATGTGCGGGTTTGATCGCGTTGATTTTTCTGGTGTGCCATGCTGCGGGGTTCCGCGAATCCACGAGCGTCTTGAGCGGCACATATACTGGAGCAGGGGTTGTGACGTGTGGGCTGCTTTACGTGGTTGTCAACATGGCGCTCGTGATTTTGGCACCGATCCTGGTCATTGGGGCAGGGGTGCTTTTCTTCTTGAACCTGGCCCTTGGACGCTGAGACGTGAATGGCGGGAGCGTCCGCGATAGAATGGGCATGAAAAAGTGGGTGAGGGTGATGAAAAAGGGACTGGTCGTATCCGTGGGGGCGCTCGCGTTAGCGCTTTTGATGAGCCACATTGCGGGATTTCGTGAGCTCACGGGTGTTTTGAACGGCGCGTGTCCGGCAGCAGGGGCGCCCGTTTTCTGGGGATTGGTCTATGCCAAGACGCACACCATCTTTTTTCTCATAGCGCCCGTTCTCATACTCGGCGCGGGGGTGGTGTCTCTGCTGGATTTAGCGTCTGTGGTGCTGGGGCCTAGGCGCGGTTAGGAGGCTACGATGACTGATGCGGTATTCGATGGGTGTGTTCTGTTGTTGCTCTTTCTGGCCGACCTATTGGGGATGACTTACAAGGCCATCAACGTGTGGATTTTCGTGATCATCTGGCCGGTGTTGACGCTGGCGCTGATCGCCATCGTGGTTTGGCAACGGCTAAAGATTCGTCGGTTGCAAGGCTGGCTGGCAAAGGAAAACTGTGCAGGAGCGCGATGATGAAAGTCAAAATGATCCTCCCTGCGCTGACCGAGGCCAAGAGCCCCTATTGGCGGCCGATCAAGTACTCGCTCTTTCCGCCGCTGGGGCTGGCGACGTTGGCAGGCTACCTTGACAAAGATGACGAGGTCGTGATCCAGGACGAACACGTCGAGACGCTCGATCTGGACGACGAGCCGGATTTGGTGGCGATCGAGGTGTACGTCACCTCTGCCCGCCGAGCCTACGAGCTGGCCGACCACTATCGGGCCAAGGGCGCACACGTGGCGTTGGGGGGCCTGCATGTGACCGCGCTACTGAAGGAGGCCGCTCGCCACGCCGATACGATCTTCCTCGGACCCGGTGAGGATACCTGGCCCGTTTTTCTGTCCGATTTTCGCGCCGGCTACCCCGGTCGGGTATATCGCTCCTGCGTGCGCACGTTGGAGGGAATGCCCCGCCCGCGCCGCGACCTGATCAAACGCCACCTCTACTTGGTGCCGAACTCGATCGTCGTCTCGCGCGGCTGCCCGCACCACTGTGACTTTTGCTACAAGGACGCCTTCTTTCGGGGCGGCAGGTCGTTCTACACGCAGACGGTGGATGCGGCGCTGGCCGAGATCGAGCGGTTGCCGGGACGACACCTGTTCTTTTTGGACGATAACCTCTTTGGCGACGTGCGCTTTGCCGAGGCACTGTTCGACGGTATGCGGGGGATGGGGCGGCTATGGCAGGCCGCGGGCACTGTGCAGGCGGTGTTGCGCCCCAGGCTCTTGGAAAAAGCAGTCGCCTGCGGCCTGCGCAGCCTTTTCACCGGTTTCGAGACGCTTGATCCGACCAACCTGGCGGCGCAGCACAAGGTGCACAATCTCCATCGCGACTACAACGCTGCCACTCGCCGTTTGCACGACCTGGGGGTGATGATCAACGGCAGCTTTGTGTTTGGGATGGACGAGGATGACGACGGGGATGGTACCCA
>CAZKDJ010000326.1:0-3420 GCA_964551295.1 uncultured Anaerolineales bacterium
ACCATCTACCCCGCCTTTTTTAATCTTTTTTGTGGGGGGGGGGGGGGGGGGGGGGGGCCGCCCCCCCCCCCCCCCCACCCCCCGTCTTCCCCTACTTATTGAGAAGATACACCTCCGTCATCTTGACACAGAGAAGCTTAGGGTATAGAATGATTGCAAGAAGGACATTGCTTGTTTTGGGGTTGTTGAATGGAATACAGAGACTATTACAAAATCCTAGGCGTGGATCGAAACGCCACCGAGAAAGAGATCAAGCGGGCCTACCGTAAGTTGGCCCGCGAATTTCATCCCGACGTCAATCCAGGCGACAAGGCAGCCGAGGAAAAGTTCAAACAGATCAACGAGGCCCACGAGGTACTGAGCGATCCCGACAAGCGAGCCAAGTATGACCAACTGGGCGCTAACTGGCAACAGTGGCAGCACCGGGGGGGCGATCCCAACAACTTTGATTGGTCGCAGTGGTTCGCCAGCGGCGCTCCAGGAGGCGGCGCCCCGGGCGGCGTGCGCGTCGAGTGGAGCGGCGACATAGGCGATCTCTTTGGCGGCGGCGGGTTCTCGGACTTTTTCAGCGCCATATTCGGCGGGATGAGAGGCGCAGGAGGGGCCGGCGCCGGCGGGAGCCCTTTTGGCGGGGCGACCGGACAGCGCGCGATGCGCGGCCAGGACCTGGAAGCCCACGTGGAGATCACCCTGGAGGAGGCGCTGCGAGGCACCACGCGTACGCTGGAGCGGGACGACGGGCGCCAAGTGCGGGTCAAGATCCCGCCGGGCGCGCGCACGGGTTCAAAGATACGCGTCGCCGGCAAGGGCGGCCTCGGCTACGGGGGCAGCGCGTCGGGTGACCTCTACCTCGTTATCCGGGTCAAGCCGCACCCGGTCTTTCGGCGCAGCGAAAACAACCTGCGCTGCGACGTCTCCGTCGATCTGTGTACCGCCGTGCTGGGCGGCCAGGTGCAGGCGCCCACGCTCAACGGCAACGTCTCGTTAAAGGTCCCCCCGGGCACAGATAGCGGCAAGACCTTCCGCCTGCGCGGCAAGGGCATGCCCGATCCGCGCCAGCCCGAGCAGCGCGGCAACCTGCTGGTCACGGTCCAGGTCCAAGTCCCCAAAAAGCTCAACGCCCGCGAGCGGGAGCTTTTCGAGGAACTGGCTGCCCTGAACAACAAGGAATAGACGTGGCGCTACGCAGAAAACACCTGTTATCTTTGTTGCCTCTGTTGTTAGCCGTGCTGGCCTGCACGTGCAGCGGCCAGGAGCTTTTTCTCGCACCCACCGTGTCCCCCGTTGTGGTCGTCGCCACTCCCACGCCACTTTCGGAGGAGGCGGTTGCCGAGGCGGAGGCGGAAGACGCCCTGCTGACCCATATCTATCAGCAGACCAGCCCGGCGGTGGTGTACATCCGGGTGTTGGTGGAAGACGGGGGGATCTTCGTGCTGCTCGGAAGCGGGTCGGGCTTTGTGAGCGATGCCGAGGGCCGCATCGTAACCAATAACCACGTCGTCGAGCAGGCTGACGTCGTCAAGGTTGCCTTCTCCGATGGCAGCGTGAGCGACGCGCAGATCCTGGGCCGCGACCCCTATTCCGATCTGGCGGTGATCGAGGTGGACGCGCTGCCGGTGGGGCTGACGCCGCTTGAGCTAGGGGATTCGAGCGCTCTCCAGGTGGGCGAGCGGGTGATCGCCATCGGCAACCCCTTTGGCCTGGAGGGCACGATGACCACCGGCATCGTCAGCGCCGTTGGGCGCACCCTCGCTTCCCAGGCCAGCGGCGCGGGCACGTTCAGCATCCCCGAGATCATCCAAACCGACGCGGCCATCAACCCCGGCAACTCTGGCGGCCCGCTGTTGAATTCCGAGGGCCAGGTGGTCGGCGTCAACACCGCCATACGGTCGCTGACCGGCACCAGCTCTGGCGTTGGCTTTGCCGTGCCCATCGACATCGTCAAGCGCATCGTGCCCGGCTTAATCGATGAGGGGATCTACCACTATCCCTACCTGGGCATTACCTCCGATCGCCGCCTCACCCTGGCCGATCTGGAAGAGTCGCTGGAACTCCCGGTGACGCGCGGTGTGCTGATCTCCGAGGTCGTGGATGGAACCGCCGCGGACAAGGCCGGCCTGCGAAGCGGCGACGAGGCGGTCGAGGTTTATGGCATGGCGTTCCAGGCCGGTGGTGACATCATCGTCGCCATAGATGGGTACGAGCTACAGGATTTTGACGACCTGATTGCTTACCTGGTGCGCGAGACGGAGGTGGGGCAAGAGGTTGGGTTGACGATCATTCGTGATGAGGAGGTGTTGGACGTATCGGTGATGTTGGGAGAAAGGCCGTAGTTGGTTATCAGTGCTGATGGTCTATGCTAAAAGAAAGGGGCAGATGTGATGTTCAAACAAGATGACCTGCGCGAGCTGGCGGCGTACCAGGCACAGACACCCATATTGAGCGTCTACCTGGACGTGGACCCGACAAAGCACACGACGGATGAGTACAAATTGGCGCTGCGGCAATTGCTCAAGCGCGCCGAGGGAGCGGCTGCCCCCGAGGACTTGGCAGTCGTGGAGCGGTTTTTTGATCACGAGTACGATTGGTCTGGTCGGGGGGTGGCTGTTTTCTCTTGCAGCAGCGAGGGATTTTGGCGCGCGTATTCGCTGCCGGTGTCCGTGACCTCTAGAGTGACGACGGCTCGCAAGCCGTACGTCCGGCCGCTGGCGGCTCTGGTGGATGCCTACGGCAGTTACCTGGTGGCATTGGTGGATCGGCAAGGGGTGCGGCTTTCATTCTTCGAGATGGGAGAGCTGCAGGCGACCGATGGACATATGGGAGAGGAGGTGCGCAGGCTGAAGAGAGGCCGTGGCTCGTCGGGCGGACACGGCGGTCGTGGCGGTGAGCTCGTTTCGAGCCAGCATGAAGAAGAGACGGTAAAGCGCAACATCCGCGAGGAGGTCGATAAAACCAAGGTGTTTTGGGAGCGGCTCAAGTCCCAGCGTCTGATCCTCGCCGGCGCCGACCCGACAGTGATCCAGTTCCGTGAGGCGTTGCCCAAGCATCTGCAGGAAAAGGTGATCGGCACGTTCAACGCCGATATGAATGCGTCCGATGTAGAGATACGCGATCGCTCGCTCGAGATTCTGGAGCAGGTAGAGCAGGAACGAGAAGAGTCCTTGGTAGAAGCCGTGTTCACGGCAGCAGCCAAGGGGCGCGGCGGCGTTATCCGCCTGGCTGATACGCTCGGCGCAGCCCACGAGGGCCGCATCCAGACGTTGGTGGTCGCCCGCGACTATCGCCAACCGGGCTACCGGTGCCGTAACTGCGACTATATCACCGATCAGGCACTGGAGGTGTGTCCGTTCTGCGGCGGCACGTTCGCCGAGATCCCCGATGCGGCCGAAGCGCTCGTCACCAAGGTCATCGAGGACAGTG
>CAZKDJ010000327.1:0-3418 GCA_964551295.1 uncultured Anaerolineales bacterium
GGAGAAAGTATGTCGGAACATCCTGAGCAATCGATCTGGCTGTGGCCAGGAAAGCCGCCGGGGTCGGAGGTCGAAGATGACTCCCGACCCCGGCTCGATATCTACCTGGTCGATACCTCGGCGCCGCGCGGCGCTGTGGTGGTCCTACCGGGTGGGGGGTACACACAGCGGGCACTGCACGAGGGGGAGCCTGTGGCGAGGGCCTTTAACGAGCGGGGGATGCACGCCTTTGTGGTGCAGTACCGCGTCGCGCCCCACTCACCTTCGGCGGCGTTTCTCGATGCGGCGCGAGGTATGCGCCTCGTCCGCAGCCGGGCGGCGGAGTGGGGCGTCAGGCCTAATCACATCGCAGCTTGCGGCTTTTCCGCTGGCGGTCACCTGACGGGACTGCTTGGCGTCCATTTCGACGCTGGGGATTCGAGCGCGTCCGATCCGGTGGATCGCGTGAGTAACCGTCCTGATGCCTTGGTTCTCTGCTACGCCTGGCTGAGTGCCAAGTATCTCAAACCAGAGGACGTCTTGTTTTCCGAAAAATTGGGGCAAAACACTCCAAACTGGGTCTCTGTTGAACGCCACGTCTCTCCAGAAACCCCGCCGGCTTTTCTCTGGCACACCTTCGAGGATACCAGGGTGCCGGTCGAACACAGCCTGCTGATGGCCGGGGCGCTCTACGAGAATGGTGTGCCCTTCGAGCTGCATGTCTACGAAAAGGGCCGTCACGGCCTAGGACTGGCAAAGGACGATCCCGCGAAGGATGATCCGCATGTGGCTACCTGGGTAGACCTGTGCGCGCAATGGCTGGAGGGGATGGGATGGGCATAAAATCTGTTAGAATTGGAGGCTACCGAATGGACACCAAGGATATCGTCAAGTCTCAATACCACGCGTCGTTTGAAATGCTGAGGCAGGCAATCATCAAATGCCCTGACTCTCTGTGGGATGGCCGAGAGTACAGGAACGCATTCTGGCGGGTCGCGTATCATGCCCTCTTCTTCACGCACCTCTGTCACTGTCCCATCGCCAGGCAGCGCCTGGAAGAGATCTCGCCGACGTTGTGCTACTGTAGCACCGGGTGGTACAGGCGACTCTGGGAGGGCGTCCTGGGAAAACCCGTGCGGGTCAAGCTCTTGCGGTGTATGACGCGGGGGGCGGACTCTTGCCAGTTCGCCATTCACATTTGAGGGCGAGTTCCAGATGGCCAGGATCATTCTCCCTACTCCGACGATGACGTTGAGCAAGGCCCAGGCGCGCCGGTTTTTGCTGGCGCACCACCGGCTCTGGCCGCCACACCGGCTCGAGGGCAAGACGGGTATCATGGATTATGTGCGTCACGTGGGCTGCATCCAGTTCGACCCGATCAACGTCGTCGGCTGTAACCCGGACCTGGTGCTCCAATCCCGCGTGGCGGGCTATCGACCTGAGCTGCTGGATGAGCTTCTCTACTCAGACCGCCTGCTCTGGGATGGGTGGGACAAGGTGGCTTCGATCTATTTGACCGCCGACTGGCCCTACTTTGCCCGTCGCCGGGCCGCTATGCGGCGTCACCACGCTGAGGCCAAGTGCTCGAAGCCGGGCTTTGAGGCCGCGTCGGATATTCTGCAAGTGGTTCGCCAGCGCGGGCCTACTTCCTCACTTGATCTGAAGGACCTTGAGGACGACAACAGCGTCTCGTGGAGTTGGGGCCACCAGGCGCGGTTGGGCAGGGCTGCCCTGGACGTACTCTACGACACGGGCGAGATTGGCATCCACCACCGCATTGGCACGCGCCGGGTGTTCGATCTGAGCGAGCGTCTGCTCCCGGCAGAGGTGCTACCCGCCCCAGATCCGAACAAGACCGACGAGGCATACCTCGACTGGCACGTGCTGCGCCGCGTCGGCGCGTTCGGGCTGGCCAGCCCTGTGCCGATAGGACTCTGGCAGGGTGTCTTGGGCGCCAAGGGCCAGGGACGGCAAGAGGCGCTCACGCGCCTGGTGGAACGGGGTGCCGTGGTCGCCGTAGCGATAGAGGGTGTGTCAAAGCGCACCTTCTTTGCCCGTACCTCCGATCTGCAGATCTTGGACTCATTGCAGGCGGGGTCTCCTCCGGTGAAGGCGGCCGTGATCGCCACGCTGGATAACCTGACCTGGCAGCGTGATATGCTGCGTTGGGTGTTTGACTTTGACTATACCTGGGAAGTGTACAAGCCGGCGGCGCAGCGTCAATACGGGTATTACGTGCTGCCGGTGCTTTGTGGCGATCGGTTTGTGGCCCGTTTCGAACCGACCTTTGATAAAAAGACGCGTGTGCTAACCATCGCCAACTGGTGGTGGGAGGAGAGCGTCCGGCCCAATGATGCGATGCAGGCCGCGTTGGCCGATTGCCTGGGTGAGTTTGCGCGCTATCTGGATGCCAGCCAAGTGCGTCTAGGAGAGAAGGTGGCTGGCGAGAAGAGCCTTGAATGGATGGTCGACCAGGGAGGATAATATGCCGTTCAAAGTTCAGAGATTCGAGCAGAGCTTGGCTGCGTGCGTTGATGATGACGTTAGGGCAAGGTTGATGGAAGGCTGCGAGGTGTACGATGCGATCAAAAGCTCGGTCAAGAAAGCGCGTTGGATCAAGGGACTGATGGAGCGGTTGGAGGAAGAAGCAGGGGAAGCTGTCGCCAGGGAGGTCATGGTGGGCTGCGGCCGTCAGTGCATTTCTCGCAGCTTGTTGGAAAAGGCCCAAAAGCACTGGCGGAAGGCCGAGACCATCAATGATTTCCTGGACAAGCTGAACCAGGCACACATCGGCGGAGGGGATTTGCGGCGAGAAGGCGATACCATCTATGGCTCCTACGGGCGCTGCTACTGCGGGTTGGTGAGCAAGGCCGCGGAACCGATTCCGTCCACGTATTGCTACTGCTCCTGTGGCTGGTACAAGATGCTTTCTGAGACGGTATTGGAGAGACCCGTCGAGGTCGAGTTTCTGAGTTCGATTGCGCAGGGCGCCGAGGCCTGCCGGTTCGCCATCCGCATCTGAGGATATGGAGTGTAAACCTCTTTGCTTCATTGGAGAGCCCATAGAGGCCGTTTTCGACGAGCCACCGGTGTGGAGCAAGTCGCCAGGCTGCCCGGATGGGTTCGTCTGGCGCGGGGAGACGTACCGCGTCGCCGAGTTGCTGGGTGAATGGTGCGACTTTAGGCGGCGGGGCAGGATGGCGCGCAACATGCGCGAGAGCCACCTGACCGTGGCCGCCACCCACGGTTCGCTGGGAGTGGGGCGGTTCACCTTTTGTGTACGCACCGAGGACGGTCGTATCTTTGAGCTGTATTACAACCGCGCGCCTAAGAGCGTGGATGACCGCAAGGGGTCGTGGACGCTGTATCGGGAGATGTCCGCAAAGGAGTGAATATGAGCGCAGAGTGGTTTGAGGTCAAAGAGGTTGGAGATGCAACT
>CAZKDJ010000328.1:0-3401 GCA_964551295.1 uncultured Anaerolineales bacterium
GACTTACCTCCTATCCCGACGTTGCGGATTTATCTTGGCACGAGCAGCGCGTGTTGGGCGGCAAGAACATAGTTTTTCAGCACAGTGCAGCATGAAGAACCATCCAAAACCCAGCAGCAAGTAAAGCGGTTGGTACTTTGAACAACCATCCCACTGTAAATTGTATTTTGATGTGATGTATCATTCGATCTCGGGTTGGCTGTCCTTCGGGTAGTCGCCAGAAGGCTGGTCGCCAAACCAGAAGCAGAAAGTAATCTATGAACAGTGCATCAAAAATGGAGAGGAGCATAATAAGAAAAAGGTTAAGTGCAAAAATCAGCACGAAGGAGTGAGAAACGTCAGGGGATATCCATAGATCAACAAGGGCAAAGAACAGAATCGCTGACATCATTATCCCTACCGTCACAAGGCGGCTCAGTAAACCTGGCTTCCGCGCTATACCAAGCATCTCCGCTTGAGCTTTCTGGTAGTAATAGCTTTTGCGATACACTGTGAACGAAAGCACAAATAATAGAATAGCGCCGGTTACCAATACAGCAATCAATTTACCCAAGAGAACACTCATTCGACATATCTTTCTGTGAAAACGAATTCATTGCCGCCCAATGGCGCGGCGGGTCAGCCGCGCGATGGCGGTGCGCGAAGCGCATAAGCCAGAGCGTCGGCTGCACTCGCCAGTTCGGCCGCCGCGAGCGCAGCGAGCTAGGCCGACTGGTGGGCGAAGCCCGCCGCGCCATCCGGGCGGGCGCGAAGCGGCCGGCCGGACGGATGAGCTGAGCTGCTGCCGGGTTTGCAACGGTTATCTCTGTTGAGAACTACATGCTTATCCGCGCAACCTTCGAATTCGAGCCGAGATTAGGCAGTCAGCTCCAGCGCAGGTTATGCGGCTACACCTTGCAGCATGCAGAGACGCCCCCCAAGAACAGGTCTTTTCGGAGTGATCATGCTGGCTTGATTACCGCATCATCCGACGGCATTGAGCAATCGCGCTGGCAGCCTGAGGGAAGCCAAGCTGCGAGGCCCGCTCGAGACAGGGAAGAGCTTCGCGAATGCGGCCCAAATTAGCCAGGATGACACCTTTGTTGAACCATGCATAGGCAATCTGCGGGTTGAGGGCCAGCGCTCGCTCGTACGCAACCAGTGCCTCGTCATGACGACCTAGCATGTCCAGCGTATCTCCCTTATTGACCCACGTCACCTCGTTCTGTGGATCCAAGTCCAGCGCTCGCTCACATGCAATCAAGGCGTCCGCAGGTCGTTTCAAACCTTTAAGCACAGCACCCTTCTGAGACAACACCAATGCATCCTGCGGATCGAGAGCCAAAGCCTGCTCAAAAGCAATCAAAGACTCCTCATACCGGCCCAAGCCGGCCAGCGTGGTGCCTTTGTTGTACCACGTCTTCACACTCTGCGGATCAAGAGCCAGTGCCTGCTCGTATGCAACTAGCGCCTCCTTGGGTCTCCCTTGCTTAGCCATTTCATCGCCTTTGTCTTTCCATGCTGCTGCGTCCTGTGGATCGAGTTCAAGAGCCTGCTCGAGATCTGCTGTGGTGTCTGGGTCAAGTTTGAGAGCCTGCTCGAAAGCCCGCACCTGAGCGCGCAGGCCTTCCTCATACTGTCCCAGTTTTGTCAACTCAGTGCCCTTTCCAGCCAGCGCTGCCGCATCCTGCGTTGTGAGGGTCGCGCGCCCAGGCGAAGGAGGTTGCGGTGTTGTGGGAGTTGCAGGACGAGTGGCCAGCCCAGGCCTAGCGGAAGCGAAGATGGCTCCGCCGACGGCTGCTGCCCCAGCACAAATGGCTATGCCGCACACCACACCTAGAATGGCGGAGGGACCAAGCAAAGCTGGATACATACCTCTCTCAGCTAACTGCTGCATCTGCTGGGAACCCATGCCTGGATAACCTAACCCTCGCGCCAGCCGGATGGATGTGATGCCAAAGCTTACTGCTCCGTTGATCACCCCACCGATCAGCCCGGCGGTGGCGCCAGCCCCAGCTCCTTGGCCCGGAGTGCGTGGCGGGATCAGTAAGAACCCTGCCAGCACGCCAATGCCAATGTATGTCAGCGCACTTATTCCACACATAGCGTATATCAAGACTCCCGTGGGTGACAAGAACTGATTGATCACCGTGATCACCAACAGAGCGATTACACCGATTAGCCCAGCCTTCAATCCTGCTTTTCCAGCCATTATTAACCTCCTTCGTTTCAGTTATGCCGCCTAATGGCGCGGCGGGTCAGCCGCGCGATGGCGGTGCGCGAAGCGCATAAGCCAGAGCGTCGGCTGCACTCGCCAGTTCGGCCGCCGCGAGCGCAGCGAGCTAGGCCGACTGGTGGGCGAAGCCCGCCGCGCCATCCGGGCGGGCGCGAAGCGGCCGGCCGGACGGCGCGGAGATAACCCGCTTAGGTTATGCTGCCAGGTCGCCTTGTGCGTGATTTCTCCGTGGCTCATACTTCACTCGTTGTGCGAGTTTGAAGTCGGGTTCATTGACTGTTCGCCAGCGGCGCGGGTCTCGTGTCCGCAACTTCGCCCCACAGTCAATCTCGCGCGTGACGAAGGCGTCCTCACACCAGTGACCACGGCCTGTGTCCTCGATAACCCTCCAGGCAATTCTCCTTCCTGCTCCAGACAAGCCGTCCCCGTTGGGCGAAGCTACATAGAGAAGAAGGATAGCCTCAATGTATCTCCGCGCCGCTATCCGGCAAGCGGGGGGCTTGTCCCCCCAGCGAAGGCGGATAGCGGCATGCGTGAGCCGCAGCGCCGGATCTACGGAACCACCAACCTGAACAGGGCTACCGGCAGAGCCAAACAGCCGCGATACAACGAGCGCCGAAGGCGCTGTCGGCTCCACGTGTTGTTGGGCGGCCCCTCTTCATAGGTACCTGCCATATGGCACAACATTAGTTGGGCGATAACCTTTTTTGCTGCAATTCCCATTAGGCATATTGGGCTCATGTGTTGATTGTTTCTGAGATTTCCCGCTGTCTAGATCACTGCGGTTTCCTTTGCCCTCTGCTCGTGTAGCCAATTGACAACTGTCGAAAACACCTCTGCACTTTCCGGATCAGTGATCAAATCATGCATGAATCCATTGCACATCTTCAGGGTCACCTTATCTCTTGGTGCAAGTTCTGCAACTTTCTGACTGCTACGGGGATAGGCTAATTCATCGTTTGTCCCATGCAACAGCAATAGGGGTTTCGGAAAACGAGGGGCATTTTCGTAAACGACATCAATAGCATCCAACATTGTTTTTCCCCAGCCAGTGGTTATTTTGAAATGGACGAGTGGATCGTTGATGAAATCAACCGCCACTTGTGGATCTCGACTGAGAGTATCTGGATCCACACCACTTTCAAGCGTGATGGTAGGCAAAATTGTCCCGAGTAATTTCGAAAGC
>CAZKDJ010000329.1:0-3393 GCA_964551295.1 uncultured Anaerolineales bacterium
CACCCAAAGATAGGATCAGGTCTACTGTTGGCAGGTGCAAAGGCAGGAACTCTTGTGGATCGTCTATCACCTGCGGCAAGGGTGCGGGGGGGCGCCAAGCCTCCACTTTCCAGGTCTTGGGCGCAAAGCGACGCACGTTATCCAGAATGCGCTGCCCATAATGACCTTGATACAAGATAAAAAGCCGCAGCTCTTTGATGCTGCGGCTGTCCCACTCTGCTGGCGCACGGATCGCATCGACCAAATCCTCCACGCTGTGCCCTTGCTTCATCTGCTGGAAGTAGGTATAGATGCGGTTATCCTCCAGTGTCAGCCCGATGACCTTGGCGCTTAGTGCGCACTCTAGTACCTGGCCCACCAAACGATTCTTCTCTTCACCAGTAGCTTCGACGATGACCACGTCCGGTTCGGTCGTTTGTATTTGCTTGAACACATTGGGATCAGGGCTGTCGCCATTATTGGGGTTGCAGGAAGCAACTCCGACGACCTCAATATCTGGTTGCTCGGTAAGAAGGCTCTGTACGCCCTCGGCGAAGAGCGTTTGGCTGGCGAGAATGAATACACGTGTGGGATTCATCAACTGAACCGGCCTTGGAGGTAACAGTCACGATTATACCCCGATTGCGCCGGTTCGTCTATAGTTCTATTGGGCTATGCGGGCGGCCCAAATAGCCCCTTCGTGCTAATCTTTGACTCTCTCGGCCTGCTCTGGCAGGGACACCAGTCCATGGCTCACAGCATAGGCAGCGGCCTGGGCCCGGTTCTTGACTTCCAGCTTGGAAAGGATACTGCGCAGGTGGTTTTTCACTGTGTTGTGGGCGATGCTCAGTTCGTCGGCAATCTCTTGGTTTGAGTAACCATTGGCGACCAGCGCCAGCACTTGGGTCTCGCGTTTGGAGAGCTTACCCGTCGTCGTCGGTTGGGCGACTGGCTGGCTTTTCCGCGCCAGTTGGTCAAACAGCTTGCCCGTCATCGCTCGCGATATAGGGGCTTCTCCTGACCCTAGCCCGCGCAACTGCTGGAAAAGTGTTTCCGGAGACAAATCCTTGAGTAGGTATCCATCCGCTCCACACTGAATGGCGGTTTTTAGATCGTCCGCATCTTCGGAGACGGTCAGCATCACGATTCGTACATCTGGCACCTTGGCCTTGATCTGCCGAGTAGCCTCGAACCCATCACTTTTGGGCATATTGATGTCCATCAGCACTAGGTCTGGCTGCAGTGACCGCGTCTGCGCGACTGCCTCGAGGCCATTGGTGGCCTCTCCAACGATCTCAAAATCAGGTTGGGAGTCGAGCAGTTGTGTCAGCCCCTTGCGGAAAAGCAGGTGGTCGTCTGCTAACAAGATCCGTAATGGTTCCATTTCACTCGTATTATACACGCGATGGGCGCTTGACACAATGCATTGTGGTTGCCGGCAGGTTGGTTGGCCGGATCACCAGTTTACTAATTTACCAACTACCAGGCAACTTGCTTCTTGGTGTGCGTGTGGTATAGTAGTGTTGGGTTGCTTTGCATCTCTTGCCTATTCAAGTACTATATGAGGAGAAGGCTATGAGTACACACATGCGTGATGAGAGAGAGAAGAGAAAGCTCGCTGCCAGCGAGATCATTTTTCCGCTGGTCATCGGCACGCTGGGAACTGTTGGTGCGGTGTTGGCGTATTTTGTGATTCCAGGTTTTCTACCGATTGAGGTGTTGTTGCTGCTCGTGATGGTGGCAGGAGCCACTGTCGGGTACAATCAGCGCTTCATACGCGGATTGGTGACACTGCCGTTTCTGTATGTCGCCACTGGTTTCGCGACCTTGGCATATGAACCGACCTCTCCCTACATCGGTGCCATCTTTGGTGACTTTCGCGAGGTAGAGCCGCCCAGAGGGGTCAAGGTCTTTGCGTTTTTTGTATTGACGTTGGCGATATGGCTCGCATTGGAGGGTATCTCGCGGGCTTTATTCAGGGATATGAGTTTGCCCAAGCTGGGTATACTGGATAATCTGGGCGGCGTGCTCATTCACCTGATCATAGGTGTCTTGATCGCCGCGCTCATCTTTAACGCTCTGGGCTACACACAGCGATGGAGAGAGTACGGTTCCGCTCGTAGAGCCAAGCTTGCGCCAATTCTCCTGCAGGTGGTTCATGCGGGCTATATGACTCAGTCGTTTTGGTTTTCCGGCGGGACACCGGTGTTCTACAAAGGCGCCGTGAACTTGATCGAGAACTTGGCCGAGTGAACCCCAAGCACCTCGTTACCCTCGAGTTCCCCAAGGTTCTGGCCCGCCTGGCGACCTATGCCAGCTTTTCCGCTGGAGAGGAGCGGGCGCGCGCCCTTGCGCCCTCAACGGACTTGCAGGAGGTTCGCTGGCGCCTGGAGACGACGGGCGAGGCGCGCGCGCTGCTGGATGCCAAGCCCGATACCACGCTTGGTGGGGCACACGATGTTCGTCCCCAGGTGGAGGCCGTCCAGCGCTCGGCAGCGTTGCCGCCGCCAGAATTGCTCGATGTGCGCGATACGCTCATCGCCGCTCGCAGCCTGCATCGCGTGCTTGCCCGGCTGAAGGAGCAGTTTCCCCGGCTGGCCGTCATCGCCGGTCGCATCCAGCCCTGCCCGGAGGTTGTGACCGAGATCGACCGCTGTTTGGATGCGCGCGGGAATGTACGCGATGAGGCCTCTCCAGAGTTGGCCCGCATCCGCCGCGAGGCGCGTATCGCCCACGATCGTTTGCAAGACAAGCTCCAGAACATCATTGGTTCACCCAAGAATGCGCCATACCTGCAAGAGACGCTCGTCACGCAGCGAGAGGGGCGCTACGTCATCCCCCTCAAGGCCGACTTTAAGGGCCGCATCCGGGGCATCGTCCACGATGTATCTGCCTCCGGTGCGACCGTTTTCATCGAGCCGCTGTCCGTCGTCGATCTCAACAACACCTGGCGCGAGCTTCAACTGGCCGAGGAGCAGGAGGTGAATCGCATCATGGCCGCCCTCTCTGCCTTGATCGCCGATCACGCCGACGAGATCGTGCAGAGTGTGGAGGCGCTGGCCGATCTGGACATGGCCTTGGCCAAGGCCATGTATGCGGACGCCATCGACGCTGCTGTCCCTGAACTAATCTCTCTTCGCCAGGGTCCCACGATTCGCTTTCTCGGTGCGCGCCACCCGCTGCTCGATGCAGAGACGGTGGTGCCCATCGACGTCGCGCTGGATGATGAAACACACGTGGTCGTCATCACCGGTCCCAACACCGGTGGCAAGACGGTCAGCCTAAAGACCGTGGGCCTGCTGTCGCTGATGGCCCAGGCCGGGCTGCACATTCCGGCGGAGTCGGGTTCGGCGCTGTCTCCTTTCGAGACGGTGTACGCCGACATCGGCGACGAGCAGTCCATCGAGCAGAGCC
>CAZKDJ010000330.1:0-2957 GCA_964551295.1 uncultured Anaerolineales bacterium
GACTTACCTCCTATCCCGACGTTGCGGATTTATCTTGGCACGAGCAGCGCGTGTTAGCACGCCGCTCCCCATGCAAAACCAACCCCCGAAACAATGCCTTGGCCCCGCAACCCCAGCACGACTAACGCAGGCTCCGCCGCTACGACACCCCCTCGCTACGCGTGAAGAACAATCCCAACCAGTGCCACCCTCAATTGGCCGGAGATCATCTCTCGCATCGTTGCCGTTTGGGTCAAGTGCAACCTCAACCGGACCGGTCCTCCGCAACAAGACGAGGTTTTGGCAGAGCCCGCAAAACTCAATTCAAAAGAGCAAAGATTCCTGAAAAGCTGCCCCTTCTTTCGTGCAGCGTGCTAACGGTTGTGTTGAGTTGCCGCTGGGTTGACGTTGATGCCTTTTTGCCAGAAACTGCTTGCTTACCCGCGCAGGCTTGAATTTGGCGCGCGATTAAGCGGTCAACTCCAACACGTTGTTATGCGCAGTTCGCTTTTCCATTGCTATCTCAGGGGTAGTTCATCACTGCTGGCAGGTGCACCCGATACGGCAAAGGGATCCTGACCAGAGCAACTCCCAGAAAATTGGTGTCTTCATCGGCCCTGTACTTGTGAACGCCTATGATGTACTGCCCGCTCTGAGGAGCGAGAAACTGCACCATTTCGTAGTTATTGTCGAAACTCAACGAACTGGCTCCTGAGACCCATTGCCCGTCTGGGGCTTTGATACGCAGGTCAAGGTCAGTGTCCAACCGGTCGAAGCTGTACTCGGGATCGGCATGTGCCCACCACACAATGACTACGCGGATCAGATCACCCTGCTCGGCATAGAAGGCGCGTTCTTGATATGCCCCCACTGGGAAGTTGACGTTGGTGATGTAAGTTGCCCACCAGCAAGAAGCATAGCAGGTAGTCGTGGTGCTTCCACGCAGCCGAGCTACCTGATCGGCCAGATCCGCGTTGATCGCCCCTGCGCCATCGCGGAGATCCCCCTGTCCCTTCACGATGATGGAGGGGCCTTCAATGTTATGAGTAGCGGAAGCCATGATAATTGCTCTGGTCGCTTCTGGCCAAATCTCCAGAGACGAGTTTCGGTCAATGAGAAGAGCTGCCAGGCCAGCCACTTGGGGTGCAGCATGGCTAGTCCCCGATCTAGTTCTAGGAACATCGCCGACTCCCACAGCCCTTACACTCGCACCAACAGTTACAACCTCTGGCTTTTCACGATCATTGTGTGTACTGACTGGATTCACAAAGGCTGAAGGTCCCCACATTTGATCGTCAGACCAACTGGTTGTGCCGCTGTCGCGAGTGGCACCAACAGTGAGCACATTCCAACCCTTACCCGGGCTGGTGATGCTGCCGAACGTATTGCCAGCAGCTTTGACAAGAAGGACAGAACGCTTGCGGGCCCAGTAGTCAAAGGCCCGGTCAGTCCAGTTTATACTGTCGTCCGCCTCCCATCCTTCGCTGACATTCACGACTCTGGCACCTTGGTCAAACGCCCATTGCAAAGCCTTCACAAAGTCACTTTGGGAACCGTTATGCCCTGCACTCAACACTGTTGCTTCAGGTGCCATTCCCCGGTAGAGGCCGTGAAAACTGGCCGCATCACTGGCAACACGGGTTGTGTGATCTTGCACACCGTTGCTGGCTGCACGGCTGTTGGGAGCATGATGCAAGAAGCTGTTGTTTGGGTCTACGTTGCCATACTCGAGGATAGCAATGGTCACTCCACTGCCATCGTACCCTCGCCCCCAAACCGCTGGAGCCAGAGTGGTAGGCACAGCCGAATCTAGCTCAGGGTGTGGGCCTTCTTCGATCAAGTAAACGGCACTCACATCTTTCCGCTCGCTCAAGCGCACGATCATCCACTTGGGCAATACAACAGTGAAGGAGGGCATTCCTTCATAAGTGGTGACAGTGAAGCCCCGGCGTTCCAGTGCGGCCACCAGGGGCTGAGCGCGTGCCTTCGTCTCCGCGTTCATCAAGGCAATGTAGTCTGCTTCGATGCGTTTGGCCAGCTCTGGGTCATCCACCTCCATCGGCTTGCCAGAACGTTCTATGGCGGCCTCGGCTTCTGGATACCTGGTCGCCAAAGCTTCAAAAGCAACCTCTTGCTGATCAGCTAAGGATTTCCCCGGTTGGGCTGTCATCCACACAGCCACTGGCACTGCATCATCGTCTTCCAGTGTTTGCAGCCGTTTGAAGAGAGCTGGTTGCAGTTTGCCATAGCGGGCTTGATGAGCCCGGGCTTCCGCTGCCAGGAGGGCAGAGACGTCTTCTTCCACTCGACCGTTCATCAGGTCCACCAGCAATTTGTAAACCTCCCCCTCTGGTCGGTTGTCCACCAGGGTGACCACCTGAAACTTCTGTCCCAGGGCAGGATACTCGGTGGGATGGTCAGCGACAATAGTAAGCGATTCTGCAGGGATACCTTCGCGTTTGGCAATGTAGGCCAGAGCATTTTGAGCTGCTTCCGAGGACACGGATTGAGGTAACGCCGGGACAGGTAGCGGCGACTCGAACGGGGCGGAGGGTTTCTCGAGTGGTGATTGAAGTGGTTCTAGTCTAGCGACTACTTCCGAGCCAGCCTGCCCCAGAGCAATGACGACCAGTATCGCTAATGCCAATGCCAGGACGATGATAAACGTCTTGCGAGCAAGAAACTTGGTACGCATCTTACACCTCCGTTATGGAATATTGCGAGAAGCTGAAACGATTGCAGTCCCATTCACGACCAGATTGAATGTGACGTCTTCCCCCCAGGTCCCAACCTTCTGCACTTGTACAAGGTGGTAAGGAGATGTTGCTTCGTCGGCCTTTGCCTCGTCCGGCTTAGGCTCTTGAAACTGAGCATACACTCGTACAGTATTCTCCTCTCGAGTAATACGGTTAACCTGGACACTGTAACCAGTGCTCGGTTTCCAGCCCTGGAACACGATCAGGGCAAAATACGCATCG
>CAZKDJ010000330.1:2967-3357 GCA_964551295.1 uncultured Anaerolineales bacterium
CCAGTGTCTGGAGTTGGGTCTGGGCGTCTGAGGTAATCCAGCCATCCAAGTCAGCCACTTCTGCTGGTTGGGCAATAACTGCCAAGGCAGGCTCTTGAGCCTCATAAGCGTGACCGGAGTTGCCCCAATCGTCTTGGGCGATGGTTTCAAAAGGTAGATCATTCTGCTGGAATTTGCAGGCGCTAAGTTCAAAGAGTGGCAGAAGTATGAGTAGAAACAATAGGCCGATCCTCCATCTCCTTGGGTTCTTTGCTCTCCTCGGTTTAACTATTTCTTTTTGCATTTGATTTTCCTCCTCGACAAATCTCCTTGACCACAAGGTTGGTGAACTGCGCCTAACGGAAAAGCTTGTATATTAGATATGGCACTCTAACAATCTCAAACAGCGTT
>CAZKDJ010000331.1:0-3318 GCA_964551295.1 uncultured Anaerolineales bacterium
CCACAGATTGGCGATGCCCCCAAACGCCTTCAGCTCAATCTGCGACCCTGCTTCCAGCCAGGTTTCGTCGCCTGCCAAAGATGCGAGCACCGTAGCTTGCCCCTTCTCCAGATCGAACGACGAGATAAGAACCCGGTCGCTGGGCACTAACCTCTGCAGGTGGCGCAGAACGGCCTGGCCAATATCCTGCGGAGATTGGGCGGCCAGGATGACGCTATCGATGGCGCGCAGGATCCTCAAGCGCTCGACGTATCGTTGCAGCGCTGCCGCGGCCTGTGCCCGTTCCTCCTCGGAACGGATGCGCTCGGTGACGTCGCGGATGATCACCAGGTCGGCGGGCCTGTCCTGATAGGTGATGGCACCCGCGTTCAACTCGACGTATACTTTTTCACCATTCCTGCGCCTGAGCACTGTCGCGTATATCGGCGTAACTTGCTCGCCTGCCATACGTTGCCTGTAACGCTCTGCCACCGTGGGAAGTTCATCGGGATCAATGTAGCCGGTGAAGCGGGTGCCGGCTATTTCCTCGACGCTACCGCCCCACATCTCGGCCATGCGCGCGTTGGCGTATTGAACCAGCGAATCCTGGATGATGATAATGCCATCATTCGCCCGCTCAACCACGTTGCGATACTTCTCTTCGCTCTCTCGCAACGCCTCCTCGGTCTGCTTGCGCGCGGTGATGTCCTGGCCCACGCCCACCAGTCCGGTTACCTGCCCGGCGCTGTCGCGCAGCGGTGCCTTGGAGGTGAGCAGCCAACGCTGCTGCCCGTCGGCCGTGACGATGGGATGCTCATAGTCGACCAACGGCTGGCCGGTCTGGATGATGGCCTGGTCGCGGGCGTAGAACCGGGCAGCCATATCCTCTGGATAGAAGTCAAAGTCGGTCTTGCCGAGCGCCTCGGCTTCCGTTGCTGCCCCCATGTATTCCAGGTCCACCTGGTTGGATAGAAACTTGTAACCTTCAGTGTCTTTGGCATAGACGAGGGCCGGAAGAATGTCGATGATGGTGCGCAGCAGAGCGCGTTCGGAAGCCAGGGCTTCCTCCGCCCGCTTGCGCGAGCAGAGGTATCCCAGGGTGGAGGCGTACAGGTTCAGTAACTCGCAGTCGTGCTCCGTGATCGGCTGGCCTCGTAGCAGGTTGTCCGCGCTGACAAAGCCGATGGTCCGTTCGCCATCCCACATCGCCGCCTGTGCCCACGCGCCGTGACCGACGACGTTCCCATCTCCATCCAACAGATCCACGTCGTCCCAGCGCAGGGTGATGGGCTGCGTCTGCGCGAGAATTCTTTTTTGCCTGTTGTCCACGGTTGATCGCGATCCTCTTTCGTCGCGCAGGTCGCCGGACTCGTCGGTGCTGTAAGAGCCGACGACGACGTCGGTGTCCGGGCTGCGGAACCATATCCCAAGCCGGTCGAAACCGAGGTGTGTCCGGCCCAGTTCCACGGCCTGGCGACACAGCGCATCCACAAAGTCGGTTCTGGAAAGCCTGTTGCTGACTTCGAGCAGCATGCGCAGCCGCTCCTGGAAACGATGCTCCGCTTCCTCACTCCCTCGCAGCGCATCCTCCGCTTGCCTGCGCTTTTCCTCCAGTGTGATGCCATGTAGCGCAAAAGCGATATCGTACGCGACCTCTCGAATTAGGGATCTCTCCTCCTCGCTTGCGGCAAATTGGCGCGAAAAGGAAAGCTCCAGCAACCCGTAGACCCTCCCGTCGTGCTCAAGACGGACGGCGATACAGCTTTTTCCCGTGTAGATGTCGGATAGGGGGCATCCGGCGCAGACGGCGCGCGAATCCTCGACGGTCAAGACATCTGCCTGAGACAGTGTCGCACGGGCGCAATAGGGCAATTCGCCGCGTTTCCACTGCTCGACCAGGGACAGGAAGGGCTCGCCCACGCCGGCTTCGACGGCCAAGGCCAAATCACCTTCTTCGTCCAGCAGCGCGATCCACGCGTTGTAGTAACCGTGTGCCTCGGTGAGGCAGTCGCACACGCTCTGCAGCAGACGCCCGCGGTCCTTTTCCCTGACGATGAGCTGGTTGACATCCCGGATGGCGCGCAACACGGAATTGAGATGCTTGGCCCGTTCCTCCGCCTGCTTGCGCACCGTGATATCGAACCCATACACATTGACGTACGCGGCGTCCATCACCGGTGCGATTGCCAGAAGAAACGTATGCTCCCCGCACCGGGTCTCGACCTGGTCGCGGGCGCCAGAGGCAAGCGAACGCGAGATGATCTCGCGCCACTCGTCGGGCAAACGCCGGCTTTCTCGGCAGCCCCAGGTATCGAGCAAGGGCAGGCTGGTCTCGTTGGCGTAGAGGATTTCTCCCTCCCCGTCCAGCCGCAGCACCGGGTTGGGGTTCTCGCCGGGAAATCTTGCCAGATCCTGAATCTCCTGTTCGGCCTGTTTGCGCTCGGTGATGTCCTCGACCATTGCCAGGAAGGCCTTTGCCTGCCCGTTCTCGTCGAGATGAGGCACGTAGGTAGCCCGCACCGTGCGGGGCTGGCCCTGCGTATCGTAGACGGCGTTTTCGTACGTTATTCTTTGGCCGCTCAAAACGACCTCGATAGAAGGCAACGCCCCTTGATACGTCGTCTCTGGCAAGATGTCGCGGACGTGTTTACCGATGATTTCTTCCCTGGCAAGGCCGTACCAATCTGCGTAAAGCCGGTTGACGTACAGATAGCGCTGCTCGGCGTTGACGTAGGCCAGCAGAGCCGGCAGGGTGTCGATGATCAGATCGATCTGCTGCTGAGTTTCCAAGTTCGCCGCGGACCTATGCACATCCTCCGTCGCTTCCAGTTCAGGCTCGATTTGGTGCTCGGTCTTGTGATCAGATTTCACGCCATACCCCCTCTGAAAAAGCGCATCGACATCCGTAGGGTGTAAAAACCTCATCCAGAGAAAATCGACTCGAAAAGTCGCAATCTCAATCCGATTTGGTTTGCCTTTTCTGGTACAATCGTAGCACACTTCATCCAGAGGCGCAAATAAATGGGTTGGTTCATTCTGTCATACCCGTAGGGTGTAAAAACCTCATCAGTTCGATTTCTAGGGAAGGATGAGTGCTTCCCAATGATTTCAGGCTCAAATGGCATCGGGAATCGCGATTCAATCGAGGCGTCTCAAGAGATCTGGACGTGGCCTTGAGAGTGCCTTCACCCAAGACCATATCCGGAAAGTGCAGAAACACAATCAATGTGCAGGGCGCTTCCGATGCAGGGATTGGGGAAAGATGCGGACGATTCCGCCGAGGTGTTTACCAGAATCGAGGCTGTAGCCTGACTAACCGTGACCGGTTCAGTACAGATG
>CAZKDJ010000332.1:0-3234 GCA_964551295.1 uncultured Anaerolineales bacterium
AGACCCAGAAACTGGGTTTCCCATGAACACAAACCGGGGAGGCGAGCGACCACTCGCCTCCCCGTTGTGGTCCTCCTGTGGGAACGCCTTCAACGACGAAAGGGCAGGTTACACTACCAGTGTCACATTGTTGACCGGGTACAGATAACGGGGTATAATCGAAACCGGATCCCGATTGCAGATCAGGGCCAATCAGGAGAGCAAGATGGAAGAAATCGCGCTAAAAACACAGGCCTCTACGGAGGTCGAGAGAGACGAGGTCCGCGAGATTCTGGATGCCGCGTTGCGACGCGAAGCGGATCTAGCCAACGCACGGCGTACCTACTTTGAGCGCAAGTGCCACGCTTTCGAGCAACAGCACCATATATCTTCGAACGAGTTCATGGAGCAGTTCGAGTCCGGCACACTGGGCGACGATGCCGAGTACTTTGACTGGTACGCGGCCAAACGTGGCCTCGACCTATGGGAGCGACGCTCTCGCATCCTATCAGAGGTCCATGTTTGAACGCCCGCGATTACTACTTGGACCTGCAAAAGGCTATCCGCGCAGCACCACACGTTCTCCACATCGACATGCAGTTCGAAGAGATTGACGTCAACGAATGCTACGTGCGGGGTGTCCTCACGCTAATAGGCAGCTTTGAGCTATACGTCGCCGAATACGTGGTTACCGAGCCGCTCGTCACACGCCCCAAGTACCGGTATCATCTGCAAACCGCCAACGGTAATCTGATCAGTCGGTGGGATAATACGCCACATCATCCCGATATCGCCACTTTTCCCGACCATCGACACGATAATCAAGGCGGGGTCCACGCGAATAGCTCGACTAGCATTCCCGATATCCTCGAAGCCGTCTTTCAGTTCATCTAGCCACCCTTTCAGTCATCACCTCCCTCCCCCAGCTTGGAGGTCGTCGGCAGCGCCTGTGGCAGGGCCGCCTCGTCCACCAGCAGGCGGAACGGCCGCCGGAAGCGCCAACTGCGCCAGCCCGGCATATACTCGCCCACGATGCGCCGGCCCAGCAGGAGACGCAGCCGCTGCTGCTCGCCGGCCCGGAAGGCGACCACGCGAGGCCGCAGGAAATCAGGCGCCAGGCCGCGCACGATCCCCGTGCAGGCCAGCCCATGATAGGCCGGGCGCAGCAGCACGGACGCCACGTGGCCAAGGATGCAGCGTCCACGGACCACCCACGCCCACAGCCGCCCCGCCCACCCGCCAAAGATGCGCCGCCTGCGCCGTCCACGCCGGGCGGCCACCACCCACCCGATCACGCGCTCCGGCCCCAGGCACCAGCCGTCCTCGCCGGCGTTGTTGTCGCCGCGGGTGCAGACCCTCTCTGACGTCACGCGCACGACGCGGTGGACGACGAGGTGGTCCGCATTAAGCGGCGCGAGGGCAATCACGTCGCCAACCCATGCCAAAGCTCCGGCAGTAGCCGCGCAGATGCCCCCCCACCCAACCTCCCCCACCGAGGGGAAGGGGGAGTCGCTTTCGTCGCTCGAGGCCTTACCACTGTAGGGCACGATCTCCAGGAGGTCGGATTCGCGCAGCGTGGGGTGCATGCTGGAACCGCGATGGGCGAAGAAAAGAGGGCTGCCGGGTCGCCGCTCCACCTGCAAAGGCCAGGGCGACTCGGGGCCGATCAGGCCCACGGCATCCTTGAGCGGTTGGATCCCCGGCGCGTGCGTGTCGTCAGTCATCGACCCACCAGCCTTGAAAATGCATGCTGCCCCCCCCGCCTAACCTCCCCCGCCAGGAGGGAGGGACTAGCACCCCTGTTCATGGCGCCTGCTCCAATTCATACCCCACAAAACCCCGCGCGGCCAGATCGTCCACGAAGGCAGATACGTCCTCCTCGACGCTGGCAGGCACGTCCGCAAACCGGCCCTTTACCGCCTGCAGGATGTCCTCCAAGCTGTGCCGCCCATCCATAAGCTCCCACATCAACACCCCCACGGCATTGATCCCCACCGCGTCGGCGGTATCGGGATTGAACAACACGACCCATTCCCCGTTTTCCTCTTTGACCACCACCACCAGGTTGGCGATGGGCCCATCCAAACACCTCGCCCAATGCCAGGCACGGTTGCCAATTCGCTGACTCGCTGATTCGCTCATTCGCCCACCCGTTGACTCGCTCAGAACTGCGTCAAGCTGCCGTCCCGTTTGGCCTGGCGCACCGCGTAGCGAAAGGCCACCAGGCTGAGGGGCAACAGCAAGACGGAGAACGCGGCCAGCACGGCGACCTCGCGCCACAGGTCGGCCAGCGATTCGCCGGTCAACAGCGCGCGCCGCATGGCCTCCAGCGAGTAAGTGAGGGGGAAAAAGCGCGCCGGGATCTGCAGCCAGTCCGGCAATATGTCCACCGGATAGTACACGCCGCCCAGGAGCGCGGAAAGGCTACTAAAGAGAAAGTTGACCGGGCTGCCGCGCTTAAAGACCATGATAAAGCACGCCGACAGGATGCCGATGCCGCTCAACGTCACGATCGTCAGGCCCAGGACGACGAGCCCGGCCGGCACATTGGCGTTTCGCAGATCGGCCCCGAACACGAGCACCCCCAGCAGGATGTATACCAGGACTCGGAGAGAAGTGAACACGAAATTCCACAGGCTGGATGAGAACAGGATTGTCGAAAGGCGCGTCGGGGTGACCAGCATAGCCTCCAACGTACCCGCCGACTGCGCCGACTGCACGACGCCGGAGAACGAATGCAGCGCCACGCCCTGGTAGCCCACGAAGGCGATGCCGATCAGCACGAAGGAGAAATAGTCGCCCCCATAGTCGCCCAGATACTGCGCCGCGCCCGCTCCCAACAACTGGGAGACAAAGAAAAAGCTGGAGCTGGAGAACAGCATGCCCAAGAACTGCAAGACGAAGGAGAGGCGATAGCTCATCTGCATCTTGAAATCCCGGCGCAGAAAGAGCAGGGGCTTTTGAAACAAGCGCAAGAAATCAAGCCATTGCCTGCGAGAGCCTTCTTCGGGGAATAAGCGATCGCCGGGCGGATCAGGCGCTTCTCCCGGTGCCAGGACGGCAGGTCCCTTCTCGACCACCACCTCCGCATCGGCCAGGCGCTCAAAGGCCTCATCCCACGAGGCGGACGCCATTACCAAGTCGTCTACCGTCCCGCCGCCCTCGCGGATCACGCGCAGCGCGGCGGGCAAGACGCGCTTGCGGTCCTGCATCCACAACGCCACGCACACACTCTCACCCCTTGCCTCGCAGGCC
>CAZKDJ010000333.1:0-3226 GCA_964551295.1 uncultured Anaerolineales bacterium
TCGTGTTGGTGTGATCGTCAGGCTGCGAGGCTGGACCGGGTTACTTTGCCCTAGTTGGATGGTTGCGTTTGAGCTGGGGCCTGGTCGTGTTTGTGGGGGGGCAGCAGAGGAAAGACGCGCGTCAACATGGCCAGCCCCCACGATACGCAAAAGTGGAGTAGCAGCGATAGCAGCAGATTTCCATCTTGGGTCTGGATGACCATCATGCTGCTGACGATGGCTAGGGCCCCGCGCATCAAACGCGCCGGGGCTCTTTCGGGATCGGCCAGTGCTTTGCGCCAAGCGGGGTTGAGTGCCGTCTCCAGCGCTGTGAGCGCCAGGCCAATCCAGACGCCCCAGTATTTGTTCCTGGCAAGGTTCGCCTGAGCCAGGGTAAAGATGGGCACGCTGCGGTAAAAGGCCCAGTGCACCTCGTGGTAGGCGGCTTCGCGTAAAAGTATCCAGCCGGAGGCGCTTGCACCTGCGATAGGGCTTTTTCTTCCAGCGGTGTGCAGCGCCCGGCGGTAGGCCCACCAGCCCGCTGCCAACAGCGCTCCGGCGCCGATGCCCAAGGCGGCGGCCCATCCGATGTCATAGACCCACCTGAGCCATACGTCGCTGAGCCCGCTCGATAAGCCCAGGTAGCGTTGAATGATGGCGTGCCTCCACAGCAGTGCGATGCCGGGCAAGCCAATGTAGTACAATAGGCGGAGAGCTTGGAACAACAAGGAAGAAAAGCGCCAGGAGGTCAAGCGAGCGACAAATTCACCGATTCTGCCGGCGCGGGGCTGGCGAAAGTACCAGGCTAGATTTGCCCACAGGATCGCCACTAGGAGCGAGCCTCCTAGCCACAGCCAGCCTTCACCCCAAGACGCAAGCTGCTCTGGCATAGGGCTACCTACGCTGTAGCGGGGCGGTCAGGGTGATGCGCGTACCTTCGCCTGGTGCCGAGGCAATGCTCAGTTTGCCATTGACCAACTCAGCTCGCTCGTGCATGTTGATTATGCCCAGGCTTCCGCGTTGATCGTACTGCTGCTGTACGGCGTCTACGTCGAACCCAAGCCCGTCGTCCTCTACCTCGGCGACGAGCATGCTGTCTTGGCGGTGCAGTCGCACCCATATATTCTCGGCCTTGGCGTGTTTGCGGGCGTTGCCGATGGCTTCTTCGATGATGTAAAAGATGACGCCTTGAGCGTTCTGTTCGAGCGCTTTTTCCAAGTTTTGGTCGGCTTCCAGGTGAATGGACAATGGATCCGTCTCTGCTAGCTTGGAGATGTACTGCTCCAGGGCCGCTCGCAGCCCCTGCGTCTCTAGGATGAGGGGGCGGAGCGTGAAGAGCATGTGGCGGATTTCCTTTGTCGTGCGTCGCGCCAATTCCTCGATGCGCGCCAGCTCTTCAGTCGTCTGCTCGATGTCCTTGTCCCTTTCCAGCATCATCCGCGTGTAGTTTACCCGCATCGCGATGGCTGCGATGCTCTGGGTAGGGCCGTCGTGCAGGTCGCGAGCCAGTTTCTTGCGCGCATCCTCTTCCACGTCGACGATGCGCTCTTTCTCTTCCATCAGGCTTTGGTACAGTTGAGCGTTCTGCAGCGCTACGATCGCCTGATTGCAGATAGCCATGAGCAGGTCTTGATGATCCCGTGTATAGACGTTGGGCTGCGGGCTGCCAAATATCACCACACCGAAACTTTCAAACCCGGCTCTGAGCGGCACGGCGATCGCCTGATGGCAACCGTGCATCACGATGAGTTGTCCTAGTTCCGGGTCTTCTCCGGGATTGTTGGTGATGACGGGTTCTGCGGTCGTCAAGGCCTCGGCCAGGACGCCGTTTTTACCTTGAAAGGTGTTGTTTTGGTCGCGCGGCGGCAGATGGCGGTGGGCCACGATGCGCATGTCACTGTGACTGAAGAGCAAGACCATGCTTACGTGGGCCGGTTGAGGGCGGCCCAACTCGCGTATGCCCTCCTCGCCAACCTCAAGCACAGCCTCTAGCACTCTGTTATAGTTTAGTGTGGCGCTGAGGGTGCTGGCCAGTTCAAAGATGACGCGCGAGTGCTCTTGAGCGGATTTGAGCTTGCGCAGTTCGGCCTCTTCCTGAAGCCGACTGGTGCGCGCGAGGGCCTTTTTCACGCGATCTCCTGCGTAGCCGCTCACGAGTGTCGCCAGCAACAGGATCAGGGAGCTGGTAGCAAAGATCATTAGGTCTCTGACCGCTGTATCAGGAGGTGCGATGACGTAGCCGATGAGGGCGCAAGCTGTCATGGCAATTGCATAGACCAGCAAGCTAATTACCCATGGAAAGCGCAGCGCTGCGGTGAGGATGGGGAACAGGGTGAAAAATAGCAGCGGGCTGGTCAAGCCTCCTGAAAAGATGACGAAACTGATGGTCAGGAGTGTGTCGAGGGCGAGGGTCACTGGGGGCAGAACCCTGGGGAGTATGCGGCATGCGAGCAGGAGCACCACTATCACATTGTAGATGACCGCGGCGGCTAGAAGGGCGATTTGAGGCACAAGGGAGGCGGAGTCGACGAGGCCGTTTGAACGGGTGTGAGTGTAAATAAAGCCGACGGCTGCTACGCTCACCAGAAGGAGCCAGCGCAAGTTGCTGATCAGCCAATCTACCTGGAGTCGCTCTTTGACACTCTGAAGTGTAAGCATAGCTTGCTCACCAGCCACTTGCTCGCTAGCCTGATAGACCGCGGGTATCCCCGTGAGGGGAGATATTGAAGCCTGGCCGCAGTCCGGGGTTGCACCAGTGGGCGCGAAGGGACTCGAACCCCCGACCTCTACAATGTGAGTGTAGCGCTCTGACCAACTGAGCTACGCGCCCTCAAACGCACCGGGATTATAGCACTGAACTCGGTGGACTGCAAGTCTTGACAGTTATCCACCTTGGTGGTATCATCCTGCGCGAACCCAATACAATACCCCGGTGATACTCTTATCCAGAGAGGTGGAGGGACCGGCCCTGCGAAACCTCAGCAACCGGGTGTTGGTACATTGGTAAACGGGTAAATGGTAAATTGGGACATAGCCCACCAATCTACCAGCTACCAATTTACCGACAACCAACCCTTGGTGCCAATTCCGGCAGAACGGTGTTTCTGGAAGATGAGAGGAGGACGTATTCCACGTGCCCCTTCTATCCTCCAGAGGGGAGTTTTTTTGTGGGGACCGAGTAACAAGATTTATAGGAGGAATAAATATGACAGAGCGTAACATTGTAGTGGCCGAGGCTACGGGCCAG
>CAZKDJ010000334.1:0-3223 GCA_964551295.1 uncultured Anaerolineales bacterium
GGGATGCATCTTCGGCCTCGAAAAAGTTTCCCCCTGTCAAGCTGGCTAACTCGCGAAAGGCCTCTACCGCCTCAGGATCGTAGATGCCCTCGTTGCCCACCACGACAGCTTGGATGACGACCGGGTCCGCATCTTCGGCTGCCTGGGCTACGATGGCCGGCGTTAGCCCGTCCCGGCTGGGATTATGGGTCGGGGCATCCCCCATCAAGATGATCTGCTTGTTGACATTGTTCCGCCAGCCGCCTACAGACGTAGAATCGATGGCCCGCATCAGCGCCTCGAGCACCGCCTCAGGCACATCATCCCCGCCGCCGACGCTGAGGCTGTTGATGTTGGCAATGATGGCTGCCTTGTCCGTGGAAAAGGCGTAATCCTCAAACATAGCATACCCCTCAGTGTCGTCCCAGTCGCGGTAGGCAACGATGGCCACCCGATAGTCATCGTTCTTGGCAGCAATTGTATCCACGATGTTCGCCGCTGCCGCTTTGACGCTGTCAATGTCGTCGTCCATGCTGCCCGTCACGTCGATGCAAAAGATAATGTCCAACGCCCCCGACCCACCTCCGTCTCCAGGAGTTATGACCGTTGGGGTCACGCCGGTGCCTGGGCCACCGGCGGCTAATTGCAGAGTGTACCTGAGCTCGCAAGAGTCCCGCTTGCCCCAGGCATCCATCTCAAACCGGTAGCTGCCAGCAGGCAGCGTCGCGGGAAGCTCCGGACCATATTTCTCTCCTTCCCACGTCACCCCTCTCGCCCACGAACCCCCAGGCCCCGTCAACGCGTAGCCTACCATGTCCGGATGACCGGGTCCAGAACACGGCAACCACGAGGCATTGATAGAGCCGCTGATGTCAGTGGCGACACACCCCGAAGGTATCGTGAAAAGCGTCTCGTGTGGGACGCAATCGTCGTCACTCCATGCTGAGGCTGTCTTTTGCTCCCCCGGCGTGCAGGTATCTGGCTGCAACGTATAGTAAAGGGTATACGAATCGTTCTTCCCGTATCGTTCCAAGGCAATCGTGTAATTCCCGGATGGCAAGATATCGGGAGGCTTTGTGCCGTACGTCCCACCTTCCCAGGTCACTCCCCCGCTCCACGCCACCGGGCCGGTCACCGTATAGCCCACCATGTCCGTGTGCCCGCCACCGATTGAACAGGGCGAAAAAGACGTATTTGCTTGAGCGCGGACCTCGGTTCCGATCCACCCGGCAGGTATCACAAAGTCTTCGGATTGGGCAATACAGTCGCTATCCGACCATGCTGTTGCGGATCTCTCTTCCCCTGGTTCTTGCGCCAAGCTTATTACCCCAGGCGTGAGCAAAATCCCCAAGACCAAGCTTGCCAAAGATCGTCCCTTCATCGCATTCCTCCAACTCTCGAAATAATCGACGTCCTTCCACCTGCACACCAGCGCGCGACCGATGCGTTTCTTACATTATTCTCCTCATCAAACTTCTCCATATGCCACGCAAGTACGCGTGGCGTCACCGTCACAGACGGAAAGTCATCGCGGCTACCGAAAGCGGCGGGAGTTCCACGGTGGCCTTGCCGTCGGCGACGTTCACGTCGTCGAGCGGCTGCGTCTTGACCACGTCGGGTTGCTCGAAAGAGTTGGCCTCCTTCGCGTCCGGTCCGGTGAGCAGATCGGCGCTCTCCAATGCGGCGATCTCCCGGTCGGCCAAGTCGACGCGCACCACAGCGGACTCATCCACGCTGCGATTGACGGCGAAAACGTGCAGCGCCTGTGCGTCGAGTATGGCGCTGGCGTCGACGACGGTCACCTGGCCATTGGTCTTGCCTTCATACGTGGGGCCTTGGACCACGAGTTGAAGCGAAATCCCCGTTCGCCGCTTGGTATACATCTCCAGCGGGTAAAAGATGGATTGAATGAGCATGTCATCGCCCTGGGTCAAAATAGGCGCGATGACGTTGACGATCTGGGCGATGTTGGCGATCTTTAGCACGTCGGCGTGGCGGATAAAGCTGTTCAGGAAACCGGCCACCACCAGCGCATCCTCCAGATTGTAGACTTCTTCGATCAGGTGTGGGGCGAATTTGCCCTGGCCGTCCATATGCTTCTGCTCGCGGGCACGATACCACACGTTCCACTCGTCAAAGCACAAGTAGGCGCGCTTCTTGCCCAGCCAAGAAGACGCAAATCCCGGCTTTCCCTCCACGTAGCGGCAGACGGCATCCATCTCCTCGATCTGCTGGTCGATGCTGTTGCTGATCGCCAGAAAATCCGGCGTGTCGTCGTTTTCGTTCCCCACGTAGCGGTGCAGGCTGATATAGTCGGCATAATGTCCAACGTACTCCAGCACCTGCCGATCCCACTCCATATAAGTGGGCAAGTCAACTGTACACGAGCCACAGACGACCATCTCGATTGTGGGGTCGGTGTCTTTCATCATCTTGGCCGCCTGCTGGGCGCGGATGGCGTACTGATCGGCGGGGACGTGGCCGAGCTGCCAGGGGCCGTCCATCTCGTTGCCCAGGCACCACAGCTTGACCCCGTATGGTTGCTCGCTGCCGTTGGCGACGCGCATGTCGGCATACTTGGTGCCGGCGGGCGAGTTGCAGTATTCCACCCAGTTGCGGGCTTCCTCAGGCGTGCCCGTGCCCAAGTTGACCGTGAGCATGGGCGTCCAACCCATCTTACGGCACAGGACCATGTACTCGTCGGTGCCGATCTGGTTGGGTTCGGTGGACTGCCAGGCCAGATCGCGCACGGTAGGACGTTGCTCGCGGGGGCCGATACCATCCATCCAGTGATAGCCGGAGGCAAAGTTGCCGCCCGGATAGCGCATCACGGTATATCGCAGCCGTCTCAGAGCAGCCAGTACGTCGGTGCGAAAGCCGTCCTCGTCGGCGTGGGCGCTGTTGGGATCGTACACGCCCTCGTAGACGGCGCGCCCCATGTGCTCCAGAAAGCCGCCAAAGATGCGCGGGTCCACCTGACCTATTTGAAAGCCGGAGTGTAACTGAATCGTCGTGTCTTTCATTTTGATTTCTTCTCCCTAATGTCTAGACGTGGCGATCACGACCTTGGGCGAAACGTGCATAGCGGGGTTGAAACCTGCTGTAGAGTCGTTCATCTTCACCTTCCATCGCGTACGGGATCTAGCTCGATTATAGGCTATAGAGAGGGGATGGTCAAGCATCGACAAAGAGGCACCAAGAGAATACCTCCGCGACCGGCAAAGTCCAATGGGTCAAGGCCAAT
>CAZKDJ010000335.1:0-3222 GCA_964551295.1 uncultured Anaerolineales bacterium
GTTTCTGTCTGCTCACTTGTGTGCTATGCAAATCACCCGACTTTCAAACTATGCCTCCAGAGAACGAATCGTCGTGGAGCACCGGATTGGACATATCCGTCATTTCCAATCGACTCAACAGATGTACCGCCAGGACCTAGACTACCACACGCCGACTATAATATCCGTTGTTGGCATCGTCAACCGCCGTCGGGAATGGCGAGCCGCGACGGCCTAGAGAGGGCTTGCAGAAAAACTGACAAGCAGGCTGGGTGAGCTCGCCTCCATTGTTATTGTGACGAAACTCTACTGTGTATAATAATGAAAACCACTTCTGTTGTACTGGTTGTTTGCTCATATCTGCTTGGGGAGTTGTGATGCGTTTCTGACTATGACTTCTGACTGGAGTCTGGCGAAAACCGGTTTTTGGGCAATTTGGCCTTGTTTTTGCCCCACCAGGCCCCTGTTTTTGCGGGCGATTCCCCACTGGGGGGCATCAGAAAGCTGCTTTTTTGAGCGATAGCCCCCACTTTTTAGAATTCGCCAGAGTCCAGTTAATTATATTATGTCTGGTCATAACTACACATCCAATCCCAAGTATACGCCCAAACCCACCTCGGGGCAAAAACACCTTCGGCCCGCCCACTCTCCGGCAGTTCCCCAGTGGCGAACTAGCAGCGTTGTTGGTCGGGTTTGCTACCCGACCAGAATGCGGCGTTACCCCAAGAGGGAACTCACGGCGCGCTGCGGATCAGCACCGTCCAGTCGCCCTTTTGGATCGTCTCGTCCCGCTGGTTGAGGACGACAATGCTGAAGGTAACAAACCCACCACCCATGCGCTTCATCGCCTTCTTCTGCTTGACCTCGAAGCGGGCGCGGATGGTGTCGCCGAACTTGACCGGGTTGCGGAATTTCGTCTCCACGCTGATGAGCGCGTCGGCGGTGCCCTCCATAAAGCCCGTCCGCCAGGCCAGGCCGCTGACGATAGAAAGGCCCAACAGGCCATGGGCGACGCGCTCGCCGAACATGGTCTCTTTGGCGAACTCGGCGTCGGTGTGCAGCGGGTTATAGTCGCCCGATAGCCCGGCAAAGGTCACCACGTCGGCCTCGGTGATGGTGCGGGCGGGCGTCTCGATCGATTCGCCGATCTCGAACTCTTCAAAGTAACGGCCGGGGAGATGGGGGATTTCGGTCATGGGTACACTCCTTAGTTTGTTTGTTGGTTGATTGATTGATTGTAGCACCGGGCTGCCGGAGGCGCAACTTTGTAGTCTATGGAGGGTGCGGTATAATGGCAACTCCAGATATAGAAACCACGCATAGGCCAAATGGTTGCGCGGTGTCCGGAGGTCCAGACGCAGATGAACCTGGTACGAAAACTGGTCGAAAACGCGGGCATCCTGTGGTCGCGGTTCACCCGCCAGGGGGTGCGCGTCTCGGCGCTGTGGGCCGCCGATCACGCCGTGCGCATCCTCACCGGCGCGCCCATCCGCCGCGTGAGCCAGATCACGCCCAAGTTGCACGTGGGCGGGCAGTACCGGCGGCGCGGATGGCGCCGACTGGCGGCGCGCGGGATCACCGCCGTGGTCAACCTGCGCACCGAGTTCGACGATGCTGCGGCTGGCATCGTGCCAGCCGCCATCGCGCCGGAGCGGTATCTACACCTGCCCACGGTCGATGACACCCCGCCCACGCTGGAGCAACTGCGCCAGGGGGCCGATTTCATCGCCCAGGAGATCGCCCGCGGCGGCGGGGTCTACGTCCACTGCGGGGCCGGCGTGGGCCGCGCCCCGACGACAGCCGCTGCCTACCTGGTCTCCACCGGCCTGACTCCCGATGAGGCCTGGGCGCGCATCCGCGCCGTGCGCCCCTTCATCCGCATCAAGCCGGAACAGGCCGCGCAGATCGCGCGCTTCGCGCAAGATGAGCGCTTCGCGCAAGATGAGCGCTTCGCGCAAGATGAGCGCTTCGCGGAGCAATCCCCCCGCTCATCGGAAGGGGGTTAGGTGGAGGGGCAAGAAGTCGGAACCCAATCGCTTGGGGGAGACAAGTCGTCTGGAACAGATGTAGGTCCCTGGGACGCCCGCCGTGGGTTGAGCAACCTCAGCTCGTATTCCAGCAAAAAGTTCAGCAGTGTGCGCAGGCCAATCAGCGCAGCCAGGAACAAGATATCCTCCCAGGAGGGTGATACTGACGTCTTGAGGATATCGGCCGCCACCAGGAACTCTAGCCCCATCACCATGTTTTTTCCCAGGCGGATGCGCAGTGCCCACATCTCCTCATTGCAGTCTTGAAGAAGGTAAGGACGTACAAAACCAGTGTACGTCCCACGCCCAGCACGATGACGATCGCGCCACAGGCTTCCACGATAGGCACCACGAGGCCGATGACTCGGACCAGTATTTCGCTGAACACCATAGAGCTCTCCTCAAAGATACCCTATTAGCCCAACGGCGGCCTGGACACAAAGGGCTGAGGTGCGTTTGGATATTGTCCATATGCGTCGAAGCGTGCTCATCTCTTCGTCCTGTACGGCGGAATCGGTCTTTGCCCCAAAGTACAAACGCACCCCATCGCGTCCGGTCTATGGCTCGACGTATTGCTGCAAGAACTCTTCCAGTGGGCCCGCCGGAGGATAAGCGTAAGAATCCTCTTCCTGGTCCGAGAACATGTGCAACATTGGGCACTCGTCGAACGTAGCCTCCACGGTGGTGGACCCCACTTCCTCGCCGGTCTTGGCCTCGTAAACCGTCACCTGATAGGTGGTGTGGTAGATGTGCAGCATGTACTCCTCGCCGCCCTCGTCGTCCTCGTAGGCGCAATCGTCGGCCAACGAGCTATCGATACCGTCTATGCACACGACCAATTCCACCACGCCGTGATCCTCTCCGGTGTCGACCATCCATGGGACGGGTAGTTCGAGGAACGAGGGGGACATGTGGTAGAAGCTGTCGTCGCCCGGATCGCGCCTGAAAGCGACCAGGGGATGAATCTTACCCGACCCCGCCTCCAGCTCATAAGCGGGAGCTTTTTCCACGGTGCCTCGCCGGCACACGTCCTCGAAATCAAAGCTCATCAAGGGCCTTTCGGTGAGCTCCACCGTCGGCGTGACCTCGCCACCGCAGGCTACAACTGCCAAGAGCAGAAAACTGCCGGCGACGGCCAGGGTTGCAATACGCATTTTTGCAGACATTTTGTCCTCCTGTTTTTCGTGATTTGTGCACCCATGTGTGCGCCAACTAG
>CAZKDJ010000336.1:0-3147 GCA_964551295.1 uncultured Anaerolineales bacterium
AGGCGGCGGATGTGGGGGATGCGGCGGGGGACG
The DNA here is from genome assembly GCA_964551295.1 of uncultured Anaerolineales bacterium. Classification (GTDB taxonomy): domain Bacteria; phylum Chloroflexota; class Anaerolineae; order B4-G1; family B4-G1; genus JAFGED01. Next base: position 34 of record CAZKDJ010000336.1, read on the forward strand.
TGGCGCGGCGGGTGGATGATGTCTCTGTGGGGACATATACGCCGGTCAAGTTCAGGGGTAACAGTACGTATGCCTTGTTGAATTCAAAGGGTGGCGCAGGGCCTCATCGCTGGCACCGGATGAATGCTGATGATGCGCTTCGCAGAGAATTCAATAATGTTGTTCGAAAGCGGTACATCATGGAGTTTGGTGCAAGCGATGAAGCTATGGAGCTTATGCAGCGAGGGGTGTTCAGCAAGAGCGACTTGAGGATGATGATCGAGAGTGGCGTCATGCCAAGTGGCTGGGATATCCATCATATCACACCACTTTACAGAGGTGGGGATAATGCATTCTCTAACCTGATTCCAGTTAAGCGTTCATTTCACCAAAGGTGGGCCGGACTTTTGCATAACTACGATGAAGGCTTTAGTCCAGAGCGACTAGCTCCATTAGTACGACGTTACGGGAGGTGATCTGATGAATTCAAAAAAGCTGACAGAACTGCGAGAATGTGTTGGCGGTTCATTGCCAGATGAGTACGAGCAGTTCCTTCTGCAGCATGATGATATTGTTCGAGTCAGAGATGTTCGACAACGGCCATACCTTACCTGGGAGATCCGCCCATTGATGGGCGAGACAGCTCATGGCTCGATTCTTGAGCCTGTAAATATCGCAGGGAAAGTCCTCCCGTTTGTTCTCCATATTCAGAGAGTCTTGTGTATGGCTATCGAGTTCGGAAAAGGGGCTGGGATCAGCGTTGTGGGTGGTGGTGTGTTTACAGCCAATAATGTTTCTGATTGTATTGCTATTGGTGAAGGAGAGGAGAACACGCTCTTTCTCAAGATATCTGATGGTAGTGTTTGGTATCTTTGGCATGCGACAAATCAGGTTGAGAAGGTTGCGTCATCTTTGCAATCCTGGTTGGATGCCTGTGAGGCAGCTGAGGTGGCTGCTACGGCGCACCTTACTCCTTCGGATAAAGCTTCGCGCATCGTCGGTCTTTGGATACCTGTATCCTCTCGTGTTCTCTCAGAAAATGTGATCGCAAAAAAAAGCAAATATGAATTGCTATCCACTTCCAAGTGTCTTGCCTATGATCTTTTCGGTGATACGATCCCTGGGACATGGAAACTTATAGGTGATGATAGTATGTTACAGTTGCACATAGCAGACAAAGACGGGGATAGAGTTTACATAGTAGAGCGACTGGATGGCGACACTTTAGTACTCGTTGGCCCAGATGGCGCACCCATTGATGTGACTTATGAGAGAAGGATGGACTGAAGTAGGCCGCTAATCTGCTGCCAGTTCGAGAAAGTGTTGGCGACGTTTTTGGTAGCCGCTAACCTATCATTCCCCGGACCTCGCCTGGGGTTTGCTTTTCCCCCTCCGCCAGGCATATCAGTTTGTAGGATGGGTTAGCGGCGGCCAGAGTATTGAGCCTGGTCTTGTGTGTGTCGCCCTGTTTCCTCTGCCCCCTTTCAACCGGCGTCTGGAGCCGCTAACCCACCATCTCCTGTGCCTGGCTTGGAGTTCAAGGCTGGAATCGACCGGCATCTCGCAGGTGTCGGTCGATTGACGTCTGGCCTTTGGTTGTGTCGATCTCGCGCCTGAACTATAATCGAGTGTAGCTGCACGTTTACAACAGGCTCCGTTCATCCAACCCGATTCCATCGTGCCCGATCCGGGCAACCCGGTGGCGTGGAACCGCTTTGCGTACGTTTACAACAACGTGATTTCGAGCAAGGCTCCAAATCATAGTCAACAACGTCGATCCCTCCGGCCACTTTGTGCTGTTCGCCATTGATACCGCGTGGGACGTGATCGATCTGTACAACGACGCGAGCGACTGCCTTGGCGACAGCGACTCGATGGCGTGCTACATGGCGGCGGCCGGCGTGGCCTTCGTCGCTATGGGCGCGCTGGAGGGGCCGTCGAACAACGTGGCCCGCCGGGCGGCCAAGGCAGCGGATGTGGGGGATGCGGCGGAGGACGTGGCGCGGCGGGTGGATGATGTCGATGATCTCGTCATCGATTCATATGGGAAGCTGAAACGCAACCAAGACATACCAGGACAAGCCCATCATCTCAATCAAGCTGCCGCCTACCGCGACGTCATTCCGCATTCCCGAGGAGCATCGGTGAAGCTCGAAGGTAATATCTTTACCGATCCCGGCACACCACATCTGAGGGCGCACGAATCGATGGAAACCTTCTGGGATTCGTATCGTGGCACGGAATTTGTGCCAACGAATCTCGAATACACTAAGGCACTCCAACAATCGTTAAGGGCTGCTGGATTGCCAGAATCACAGGTTCGACAAGCCGTACGAGTCGCAATACGGGAACGTATCGCGTATGGATTGCTCGGTGGGCTGGAAGTGCCCAGAGTTCCGGGCCCAATACGGAATCTTGCTCGATAGCAAAGAACGACAAGGAGAAGATGATATGCAACTGGATCCCAACATCTACTTGAGGTTGGCTGGTATTGATTGGTTGAGAAATTGCGGCCTGGGCCCCATGAACTTCCCATTCCCTGTCACCTGGTCTGAGGAGCTGAATAATGCTTTGGCGAGTATGATGTCGGAGGCATGGGGTGACGTGAAGACAGAGGCCCAAGGCGATTTGACTGGATACCTTGCCAAACATCACTACGACCGCTATGGTGGTTACTGGAACAGATTGGCCAGAGCTTCTCGAGACAAGGTCAAGAACGAGATCATCCCGCAAGTTGACGTAGTTATCGCTTCCAGGGGGTTTCCAATGGATCTGTCGGATATAATCTTGCTTGACCTCAATCGGATTGCCCTTGAGTTGACTTACAGGAAACAGTATAGTAAAGTGCCAGCTTTCTTCGAGAGACTCTTGGTTGTGTACGAGTCAGGTCATCTGCCTTGTGGATGGGAGGGGAATTTGGACAACTGGCCAAGCGGTGCACTGATCGTATTCTAGCCGGGTAGGACACGCTTTGTCAAGCTCCAAATGAGACTATGATCCAGTCGAGTAGGTCGGGTTGAGAGAAATCGAAACCCGATATTTTGCCCGTGACGTCGAAAGAGCCAGGTATTTTGCAGGTACCTGGCTCTTGGTATGACAACGCGGGCTTGCGCCCGGCGAATAAAGAATCAAACG
>CAZKDJ010000337.1:0-3131 GCA_964551295.1 uncultured Anaerolineales bacterium
GCTGACCAACTGGGCGGAGGGAGGCGCGTGGTACGAGGGCGTGGTCCAGAACGCCGTCGTCGGTGCGGTAGGCGGGGCGGTGGCGGGTGGCGTGGTCGGCGCGATGAACCCGCAGAACCTGCCGGCCAAGGTGCTGGTGGGTGGCTTTGTGGGCGGCGGGGTGAGCGCGGGCACGCAGGTAGCCTTCAACGTGGCCGGAGGGCGGCCCTGGAACGAGGGGGTGGGGGCGGCGTTCGGGATGGGGTTTGCCAACGGGGCCATCGACGCCTTCACCGACTACTACGGCGATATGCTGGTGGAGCGGGCGATGGTGCCGCGGCCCGCGCGCGGCGCGGCAGGCGACGCGGATGGCTGGCGCAGGCCGGGAGACGTGGATGATGCGGATGGCCGCCTGCGCAGGTGGATGCCGGAGGAGTGGGACGCCCTGGCGGTGCGAAAGGCGCTGGACGTCTTCCGCGACCCGAACGCGAGCCGGACGGAGTTGTTCTGGGCGCAGAACAGGCTGCTGGACGCGGGGGTCCGGGGGGTGTGGCAGGGCGGAGAGTCGCTAGAAATGTTGCGGGGAGACGATGGTACGACTGTCTTCTGGCATGGTACAAGCTCAAGGCATCGTGGTGGCTTTGAGGAAGGGGCAAGAATTAGGGCTACAGGCGAAGAGGGCGTTCAGGACTTTGGGAAGGCGTTCTATACTACGAGAAAGCTTAGTGAGGCGATTGATTGGGCTAGTATGCGCACCTCTGGTATGGAGGATAGATATGTCATAGCAATCGAGGTGGAGAGGGCGCAACTTGACACTCTCGTAGGCAAGGAAATGAGTCCTTTTGAATATCGCCACGGAGTTACCCGCGATGAGTATGTCGGGAACATTCGCAAGACACCGGAAGAAATAGAGGTAATCCGTTCTTCTGCCGACTACATGTATGGGCCAGTTTCGCCGCGCATGGAGTACCCGGGGTGGGAGCAACATGCTTTCAAGAGTCAAAGAGCTCTTGATGTGTTGAATGCTTCTCCGCGGTCGATCTATCGGGTGACGTCGGATAGTCAGCTTGAGCTAGTCAGAAGAATCGTTCCTAACCCAGGTGGTATGCCCGATGATGTCTTCCTTGGATTAGGTGATCTTCCATCAACAAGAGCCAGGCAGTTCCAGTCAGTCGTGCAAGAGGCTCAGGCTCCGATCAATGTCGTCGGTGGGATGGCAAGCCAGAGGCATCATCATTTACCTTCGGAAATCGACGTTGATGTCTATATTGAGAAGCAATACAGAGATATGTGGACGCCAGAACTGAGGCGAAAACTCGGTCCTGTCGATTTTCGTCCAATGAACGATGAGTTAGCGTACGAGATGGGTTGGTCAAAGCTCCCTCCAGGTCTCCGCAAACCGTACATTAGGTTTGCTCCTAATAAATCACCAGTGTGGGTAAGGGAGGACTGATGATATGAGTGCCGTTTCACCAGCCAAGATGATGGATGTTCTGCATGCTTTGTATCTTGACTCTGTCGAACTTGGCCCTCGGTGGGCTAGCTTGGATATGCTAAGAGATCTTTATCAAAAGAATCGTGCTCATCCCAAAGTGTGCAAAGCTCAAGCTGCTATGAGGTTGGCTTTGTCGGAGTGGGGTGATGAGCAGGTAGCTGACTTCTTGCTAAATTACCTTTTCCAGCCACCTTTATCAACTGAAATGCGGTCGAGATCACCGGAGGAGCTTCGTGAAGTTTTATCTACTGTTTACCAGCATCTCTTTCTTGAGTTTGATGACGAGAATTCGTCTACCGAATTGTCCCCTAAGCAAGACGAGAAGGCAATGGATGAGGAAACTGTGATGGGTTTGCTTGGGTATATTGAGTCACACTATGCTGATGCCGAAGCTATTCAGTCCAAGTGGGGTCAATACGCGAGGGCCGTGGAGTGGGCAAAGTTACTGAAAAGGTGGGATTTGATTATCAAGCTTTTGGATACTTTGTCCTATCATCTTACCCATTCGCATATTCCAGATCAAGGTGTAGAGACAAGTCTCTCTAGGTCTGAGACAATGAAAAGCTTTTGGCAGCAAGGGAGAGCACTTGTGATGGAAGGATTGCTAGCTGCCAGGCAAGCGGGAGACCAAGTGTCAGAGGCCAAGTTCCTTGGTGAGCTAGCGAGGCTTGAAAGTTATCTGGGTGGTTTTGAGACAGCCGTAGATTGTCTGAAGCGAAAGGAACTTCTTGTCAAATCGGCGTTGGAAAAATGGAATGTTTCGAGAGAGCTTCTTTTGCTCGGAAATCGGGCAAACGCTCGGGAGAATTTCTTGGCTGCCCGGATGTGCTATCAAGCGAGTTTGTGTATGCTTCAGGCGCGAAATAACAAGCGCGGCATGGCTGATGTGCTGGATTTCTTGGCGGCGAATGAGACAGCGCGGCTTGAGAAAGGCACTGAGACAGAGGAGCAATTCAGTGATGATTTGCCTACCGTGGTTAATTCACTGTGGAAGCTTGGTGATACGCTTCGAAGAGCGGCAGACCCGAATCAGGCGGAAGAGGTGGAGGAAGTCTCGTCAATATATGAGCTTTTGCAGCAAACTTTGGAAAAGTTGAATTCTCCGGAATAGGCCGGGTCGGGTCTCGTGCCTCGACCCAGCACAACTGCCGGGAATGAGTTGGCCAAGAGCGCGGGGGCGAAAGCCCTCGCGTTCTTTTGTTTGACATCCTCGATCGGGTTGGGGTATACTGGCGGTAGTTGCTGGGCTTGGTTTTGCAGCCCAGCGGTGTAGGACTTTTACAATTCGATAGCGATGATGCCTTCTGAGGCAGCAGTTTTGGCCAGGGCCGAAACTGCCATCCCGTAGGGGCAGCCAGCGGCTTTAGCGTGGGGGCGATCCAGCGGGCGCTGACCAACTGGGCGGAGGGAGGCGCGTGGTACGAGGGCGTGGTCCAGAACGCCGTCGTCGGTGCGGTAGGCGGGGCGGTGGCGGGTGGCGTGGTCGGCGCGATGAACCCGCAGAACCTGCCGGCCAAGGTGCTGGTGGGTGGCTTTGTGGGCGGCGGGGTGAGCGCGGGCACGCAGGTAGCCTTCAACGTGGCCGGAGGGCGGCCGTGGAACGAGGGTGTGGGGACGGCGTTCGGGATGGGGTTCGCCAACGGTGCCATCGACGCCT
>CAZKDJ010000338.1:0-3101 GCA_964551295.1 uncultured Anaerolineales bacterium
ACATTCGTCAGCAAGAGGATGAAGACCGTCGTGTTGATCAACTGAGCCTTTGGGAGTATCCTCTCAATATTCTGGGGAAAATGGCGAATGTAGGTCGGATTTGCTATCCGACCAGGCAGCGGTTAGCAAAACCGCCCTACATCTGCCCCGATTTATTGAGAAGATACCTTTGGAACTAGTTGCCGCCGAAGGCGGCTCACAATAACCGTTTTGAGCGGTTCACATTTCAAGCCACCGGCTTTGCCGGTGGTCATGACAAGATTTTCTTCGATTTGACATTCAAATACTGTTGCGAGCGATAGGGCATTGTGATGCGGACAAGGTTGCTGCTTGGTCGGAGCAGTTAGAGCCGTAGCTCGACCCCCTAAGCGTTTTCCTCCTCCTAGTGCGCTTTGGGGGAAGTGCTGTTTACGCTTACCTGTTCGCCAGTTTCTCCATCAGCGTCAGGATCAGCCACAGCAGGCCCAAGGCGCCTGCGCCGATGGCGAGGCACGTCAGGCCCAGTGGCACGGCGCTTGGCCCGTAGGCCACACTGATGGCGACCGAGCCGACGACGACCAGGAAGGCGGCGACGATCCAAAAGAGCCGCCGCTGCTCGCGGCGGCGACTGCCGCGCAGGTCGGTGGGTTTGCCTGGCTCATTCTTCATTGGTCACTCTGCCCACAGGGGCACAAAGTCGAACTTGTCTACGTCGACCAGTCCCTGATCGGTCAGTTTGAGGGCCGGGATCACCTCCAGTGCCAGGAAGCCTAGCGTCATGAAGGGATCGTGCAGCGGTGATCCGAGTTCGTGGGCGACTGCTACCAGCGCGTCCATCTGCTCCCGCACGATCTCCACCGGCTGGTCGGACATCAACCCGGCGATGGGCAGTGGCGCGGTGGCCAGTACCTCGTCGCCGACTGCGGCAACCAGCCCGCCGCCCATCTCGCCTACAGCGCGGGCCGCCGTCATCATCGAGGCGTCATCGCAGCCGGCGATAGTCAGGTTGTGGGCGTCGTGGCCCACGCTCCCGGCTAGCGCGCCGCGTTTGAGGCCCAAGCCGCGCACGAGGCCCAGCCCGACGTTGCCGGTTCCCCGGTGCCGCTCGACGACGGCCAGCTTGAGCTGGTCGCGCTTGGGGTCGGCGATGACCTGATCCTCAGCGACGGTTGGCCTCTCGACCAGGTGCTCAGTCACCACTTGGTCGGGTACGACGCCGATCACGCGCACCTGGTCTCCTTCGACGGGGATGGCGAAGCTTAACTTTTCCCATTCAACGTGGACGGTGTCAAGCACGGCATATTGCGAAGCGACGTCGTCGCCATCCAGCACGGACCAGTCGCCGGTGGGCGCGCCGTCTTGGGCGACCAGCTTCCCGCCGGCATAGACCATCTCTGGATGGAAGTCCTTCAGATTGGAGAAAACGAGCAGGTCGGCCCGCTTCCCTGGTGAGATGCCCCCCCGGCCGTGCAGGCGGAACCACTCGGCGGCGTTGAGAGTGGCCATCTGGATGGCGGTGATGGGGTCAAGCCCTTCAGCGACGGCCAGCCGTATCATGTGATCAAGATGTCCCTCATCGAGCAGATCAGCCGGGTGGCGGTCGTCGCTGCAAAAGGCGCAGCGACGGCTGTTCTGCGGGGTGACGGCGGGCAGTAGCGCGCGCAGGTTGTGGGCGGCGGTCGATTCACGGATGAAGACAACCATTCCCAGGCGCAGCTTTTCCAGCATCTCGTCGGGCGTCGTGCACTCGTGGTCAGAGCCGGGGCCGGCGCCCACGTAGGCCTGCAGCCATTTGCCGCTGATGCCGGGGGCGTGACCATCGATCACGCGCCCTTGGAAAGCGAGCAGCTTTTCCAGGGCGTTGGGCAGGCCCAACACTGCGCCGGGCACGTTCATAAACTCGGCCAAGCCGATGACGCGGGGGAGATCAGCCAGAGCGGCCAGGTCTGTGGCCTCCAGGCTCGCCCCGGCGGTGCCCATCGTTGTGGCCGGGACGCAGGAGGGCAGGTTGACGTAAACGCTCAGCGGCAGCCCCTCGGATGCTGCCAGCATGTAGCGGATGCCGTCGGCGCCGGCGACATTGGCGATCTCGTGGGGATCGGTGACGGCGGTGGTGGTGCCGCGTGGTACCACGGCGCGGGCAAACTGGGGTGGGGTGACCATCGAGGACTCGATGTGTACGTGGGCATCGATCAGGCCAGGGCAGACGTATCGCCCGCCCAGGTCGAGTTCCTCTTTGGCCTCGTAGCCCGGTCCGATGCCGACAATTGTATCGCCGGCGATGGCGACGTCGGCGTCCACAATCTCGCCGGTGTAGACGTTGATCACGCGTCCGTTGCGCAGCGCCAGGTCGGCGGGTTCGTCGCCGCGGGCGATGGGTAGGAAGCGAACGAGTTTCATCGTATGCATCTCCTGATGTACGTGTGTGATTGTCTGTTATTCCCACGTTCAGCCACGGTGTTTGAGCCCACCCAAGCGTGCAAAAAACTCCTCACGTCTGGAGGGCTAGTTCATCGTGGGGCTGAGATAGGATTGTTGCGGTCGCGTTGTTGCTCTGGTGGACTATGCTTTGGGCCGTTTGAAGTAGAGCACCGAGCCCGAGACGCTCGTGAGCTCCCAGCCTTGCTCTCCCTGTTGATCGAGGAACTTGGGGAGACCCGGTCCCTCTTCCCAATCGTCGAGCTCTTTGCCGTCGATGAATCGAGGACGGATTGTATCTCCAGCTAACTGTGGAATTACGACCAGATATTCCCACTTGGTCATGATTACCTCCTTGTCCAATGTACAGTCTTGTGTTACACGATCAGGGGCCGCAAACGTTTGATCGCGTTTGTGATGTCAGTATAGCATGGGAGGGTTGGCTTTACAAATGGAACATCCCGGCGGGGCAAGTGCATCTGCTTCAGCCTTGCACGGCGATTGAAGTCACGTGCTACGTGCTCCAATAGTCTTTGAACGCTTACCCAGTTCGCATCACGCTTATCCCTAGGTTGTCGGCGTGGTCGCTGATGCGCTCCAGGTTGCGCAGCGATTCGATGAATATGACGTCGGCTTCCGGCCGGCATATCCCTGCGTCGAGGCGGTCGATGTGTCCCTGGCGTGCTTCCAGGTAGAGTTCGTCG
>CAZKDJ010000339.1:0-3092 GCA_964551295.1 uncultured Anaerolineales bacterium
GTCGGATTGGCAATCCGACTTACTCTTGCCCCTACTTTTTGAGAAGATACTGCTGACCCGCCTGTGGCGCGATTACCACCCGCCCTCCATCCTGATCACTGAGAACGGCACGGCTGTCCCCGACGGACTGGACGCCGACGGCCGCGTGCGCGACGTGCGGCGCACCTGGTACCTGTGCGACCACCTGGCGCAGGTCCACCGCGCCATCGCCGACGGCGTCCCGGTGGATGGCTATTTCGTCTGGTCGCTGATGGACAACTTTGAATGGACGTCCGGATACGGATTGCGCTTTGGCATCGTGTACGTGGATTACGATACGCTGGAGCGGACGATCAAGGACAGCGGCCGGTGGTACGGTACGCCCAGGTGATCGAGAACAACGGATTCGATCCAAGCGCGCATTGACAATCTGCCCAAAGCGGGTATACTGGGGCCAGTCTGAGCTTCTTCCAACAGCGGAGGTAATAGGAATGACTGACAACACAGGTACCAAGCGCGTTCAGAGGTGTGCATCCCTGCATTGGTAATCTGTATTGACCTGCAACACGAGCCGTGGGTGCAACGCCCCACGGCTTTTTGTTTACCCGCTTTTGGAAGGAGTCATCACAATGCTACAAGTTTCAAACATCAGCAAACGATACGGCGACACCGTCATTTTAGAGAACATCTCGTTCGTCGTCAATCCGGGCGACCGGCTGGGGCTGATCGGCCCCAACGGCTGCGGCAAGACCACGCTGCTGCGCATCATCGCCGGCGAGGAGAGCACAGACGCCGGCTCCGTGCGACTCAGCCCGCCCGACCTGCGGCTGGGCTATCTGGAACAGGGTCAAAGCCACGCGGAGACCGACACGCTGGCCGACTTTTTGCATGTCGGCGAAAAGGCGTTGGAAGTCGCAGCGGCGCGCGTGGAGCGGCTTGCCAAGGCGCTGGCAACCGCCGACGACGCACAGCAATCCCACCTGGCAGAGGCGTACGACGAAGCGTTGATCGCGCTTGAAACGCTGACCAGGACGCAGACGCCCACACACGAGGCGCAGGCCATCCTGGCGGGCCTGAGCCTGGCCGACGTGGGGCTCGACACCCCCGTCGCCATCCTCAGCGGCGGGCAAAAGACCCGCCTGGGGCTGGCGCGCATCCTGATGCACGATCCCCAGCTACTCCTGCTGGACGAGCCCACCAATCACCTGGATATCGAGGCGCTGGAGTGGCTGGAGGCGTGGCTGCACGACTACGCGGGCGCAGCCCTGATCGTCTCCCATGACCGAACATTCCTCGACCAGACCGTGAACGCGATCCTCGACCTGGAACCAGAGACGCACAGTATGACCAAGTACGTGGGCAACTATTCCGACTATATCGAGGCCTGGGAGCGGAATCGGGAGAAGCAGATGGCGGCGTGGCGCGACCAGCAGGTCGAGATCCGCCACATCCGGCAGGACATCGAGCGCACCAGGAATCAGGCGCTCAGCGTCGAGCTGACCACCACGCCCGGCCAGCCGGGGGTGCGCCGCTACGCTAAAAAGGTGGCCAAAAAAGCCGAGTCGCGTGAGAAAAAGCTAGAGCGCTACCTGGAGAGCGAGGAGCGCGTGGAAAAGCCCGCGCGCAGTTGGCAGATGAAGCTGGCCTTTGAGGACACGCCGGAGAGCGGGAAGGATGTGCTGATCCTTGAGGACATGTCTATCGGTTACGACGGCGTGCCGCTGGCGGACGAGATCAACCAGGTGCTGCGCGCCGGGGAGCGCGTGGCCCTGATCGGCCCAAACGGCTGCGGCAAGACCACGCTGCTGCGCGTCATCGCCGGGGAACTCGCGCCGCTGGCCGGGCGGGTACGCCTGGGCACCAACGTCAAGCTGGGCTACTATGCCCAGGAGCAAGAGACACTCGACCCCGAAAGCACGCCCCTGGAGACCATCACCCGCGTGGCGGCAATGTCCGAGACCGACATCCGCTCGTTCCTGCATTACTTCCTTTTCGCCGGCGACGAGGTTTTCGTGCCGGTCGAGTCGTTGAGCTACGGGGAGCGGGCGCGACTGGTGTTGGCGCGGCTGGTGGCCACCGGTTGCAACTTTTTGATGCTGGACGAGCCGATCAATCACCTCGACATCCCAAGCCGGACCAAGTTCGAGCAGGCGATGCAGGCGTTCGAGGGCACGGTGCTGGCGGTGGTGCACGACCGCTACTTTATCCGCCGCTTTGCCACGCGCATCTGGGCCATCCGCGACGGGGCGCTCAGGAGCTATGTCGACCTAGAACAGCAGCGAGCACACGCAACACGATGATTGGCCTTCAGCAGCAGTTTTGGGTATAATGTCTCTGGGAAAAACCTCTGCGCACTCCGCGCTCTCTGCGGTAAAAAAGACAGGAGGGGAAAAATGCACAACACCAGACAGATCTTTATCGGGGTCGCCATCATCGTCATCGGCCTGATCGCCCTCATCGGTGCCATATTCGACGTGGACCTGGGTCGATTCGTATGTCCCACCGTCCTGATCCTGGCGGGCGTGTGGCTGCTGGTGCGCCCCCGGACGTCCAGTCCCGGCACGGCGTTCACCACCAAGCTGCTGGGCGACGTAAGCCGCCATGGCGAGTGGCAGGTCACCGACGAGGAAATTACACTCGGCGTGGGTGATATCGAGCTGGACATGGCCCACGCTAATATCCCCGTCGGCGAGACGCGCATCCGCGCCTCTGGCTTTGTGAACGGCATCGAAATGATTGTGCCACAGGGCGTGGGCGTGATCGTGACCTCTATGGCTTTTTTGACCGAGGCCAAGGTTTTCGACCAAAAACACACTCGCTGCTTCGATGCCAGCCGGTTCGCCAGCGAGGACTATGAGACAGCCGAGCGCAAAGTGCACCTGGACCTGAGCTACTTTGTGGCCGACGTCAAGGTCAAGCGCGCGCCAATGGAGGTAGATTGAACGAGAACAGCACAGCCATCCAGACCCATACCCTGACCCGCCGCTACGGCGACCTGACCGCCGTAGACCGGCTCGATCTGACGGTGCCCAAAGGCGTCATCTTTGGCTTCCTGGGCCCCAACGGCGCGGGCAAATCGACCACGATCAACATGCTCACCAGCCTGCTGCCGC
>CAZKDJ010000340.1:0-3089 GCA_964551295.1 uncultured Anaerolineales bacterium
ATCAGGCGACGTAGCCAAGTGGTAAGGCAGGGGTCTGCAAAACCCTTATTCGTCGGTTCAATTCCGACCGTCGCCTCTACCGCACACTGACAACGGGCAGCGAATCAAGCTGCCCGTACGTGTATATGGGGCGGTGGCGGAATGGTAGACGCCGTGGACTTAAAATCCTCTGTCCGCAAGGACGTGTGGGTTCGAATCCCACCCGCCCTACACGTGCAGGGCATTGGTTGCGAGGTGCCCTGCACGTTTGTGTCTCTGATTTGAGTTTTCGTCACTTTTGATGTATTATTACGCCTGTCTTCTCAAAAAGTAGGGAAGTGGGGGTGTGCGGGCGGCCTCGCGCCTGAAGGGCGCGCGCTGCCCGCACACCCCCTGCTCCCCAGCTACTGAGATGATAGGTTATTACGCCGATTCTGATTTGGAGGAGTGCAGTGAAAGTCATTCTGACCCAGGACGTGCCTAACTTGGGGCAGGCCGGCGATGTGGAAGACGTGGCAGCCGGTTATGCCCGCAATTATTTGTTCCGCGAAGGTTTGGCGGTCAAGGCGACCAAGGGGGCGAGCAAGGAGTTCGAGCGCCGCGTAGCAGCGGAAGCCCGCCGCGAGGATAAGATGGCCGCCCACGCTGAGGCGCTGGCCAAGCAGTTGGAGGGCATCACTCTCACTTTTGAGGCCAAGGCCGGCGAGACGGGCCACCTGTACGGCTCCGTCACACCCTCTGACATCGCCGAGGCGCTGGAGCGCGAGATCGGAGAAGCGTTCGACCGGCGCAAGCAGATCCCCTCCGAACCACTGCGGGAAGTGGGGGAGCACACTGTCCCAGTACGCCTGAGCTCGGACGTGGTGGCCGAGGTCAAGGTCTTGGTAAAGCCCGAGGGCGGCGAGTTGCCTCAGACGGAGGAACCGGAGGCCGAGGAGCCAGATTCGGAGGGCGATCAGGCGGAAGAGTAGCAGAGTCATCATCAGGAGATGGGGAAGGGATGGAAACGCTCGGGGTATGGCTGCGCCAGACGCGTGAAGCCAGGGGCGAAACTCTGAGGGATGCCGAGGCTGCCACTCGCATCCGGTTTCGCTTCCTAAAGATGTTGGAGGAGGGAGAGTTCGACGCGCTTCCCGGCGGCGAGGTGCAGGTGCGCGGTTTCCTGCGCATCTACGCCCGTCACCTTGACCTATCTTCTGAAGAAGCGGTGGTTCGTTACGACAGGGAAGTGGGCCGCGTCGAACCGGCCGCGGCAGTTGCGCCTGCCGTAGCGCCCCCGCCCCCCCCTCCTGCTCCACCGCCTCGTCCGGTCACCAGGCCGGCGCCACCCAAACCTGGCAAGCCCTCCTCACCTTCTGCGATGCCGCAGTGGTTGAGCTTGGAGACGCTGATTATCACCTGCATCGTGCTCATCATCTTGCTGGTGGTCGTGATCGTGGCGATGTACATCGTCAGCCGAGGTAGGGGGAGTCAGGGGGCTATCGCTCCCGTTGCCCCTGCTACTGCGTCGGGCGGGGTAATCACATTGTCCACACAAACGCCGACGCCCCTTGCCGTCACTCCCACGTTTCCGGCGGATCCCGAGGGGTACGTGATGCTGACGCTGCAGGCCACAGAACACGTCTGGGTGCGTGTGACGGTCGATGGCCGGACGGCCTTTGAAGGGACGCTGGGGCCGGAGCAGTCCGAGACATGGTCCGGCAGGGAAGAAGTGGTCGTGGTGACCGGCAACGGGGCTGGGCTGCAAGTGACCGTCAACGGACAGTTGCAGGGAACTATGTGCGGCCGGGCCGGAGCCTGCATTCGCGGCTGGGGGCCAACGGGCGAGGTGGGTGCGCCCTGATTGGTGGAGACAGAGACACTTGAGCGAGCGCGCGACGCTCGCTTTTTGTTTGCCTTGATTTCTTCGTGTCATCTCAATAGCCTGGGGGGGGCGGTTGTGCCGCCCTCACACCCGCCATCTTGCTCTAATTATTGAGAAGATACGATTTCCCCTGTCATCCGGATGGTGGATGGACGAGCAGCACGGAGCAGTGCGAGCCCTGGAGCACTTTGCTGGCCACGTTCCCATACACCCACCGACTCACGCCAGAAAGTCCGTGCGCCGTCATACCGATCAAATCAGCATTGACCTCAGCGGCATAGTTCAGGATCTCCTCCGCCGGTGCGCCGTGCTCGACGTTGGTATGCACGACGGCTCCTCTCTCGCGCAGTGCGGCGGCGACGCTGCGCAGGTAGGCGGTCAGTTGGACCTCGGCTTTTGATAGCGCGGTGGTGGAAAGCTGGAGTCCTGGGGGACTGCTCGTCAGCAGGGTTATCGTGCGGTCGCTGAATCCGTTTGCCAGAACGGAGATGAGGAAAACGCGCGTGTGGTTGGGACGGATGAGCGCGCTCACGTGGGGCAGTATCTGCTCCGCTAGCTCGGAACCATCGAGGGGCACCAGGATGTGTTGGTAGGTAGGTTGGGTCTGTTGGGGCTTGGCCCGCACGATGAGCACGGGGCACATAGCGCCGTGCAGCACGCGATCGGCCACGCTTCCCAAGACCCAGCGGCTGATGCCGGAGCGGCCGTGGGTCGACATGGCGATCAGGTCTGCGCCTACCTCGCCGGCGAAAGCGAGAATCTCATCGGCAGGCCGTCCGAAGCGCGCGCTGACCTGTACCTCTGCGGCAGTTGGCTCCAGCCTACGGGCGATTGTCTCCAGATACGTGGTCAGTTCTCGCTCGACGTGATGCCTTTCTTCCTGCGTGTTGTCAAAGGGTGAGAGCAGGTCGGGGAGGACGGACGTGGACACCCGCGTCGATTGGGCCACCGTCAGCAGGCAGACGTGACTCCCCCGGTCGCGAATGACCTCGACAACGTGAGGCAGCACGCCCTCCGCCAACTCCGATCCGTCGAGTGGGATCACGATCTTGCTGTACATCGCTAGTGATCGTCTGCGTTCATTGTTCGTTCTTTGAAGCGAACTTTGCTCCTTTGCGCAAGGCCTCTTTGTTCAGGTCCAATAGGTTGCGGTGCCGCTCTGAGAGGTGACTATCTAGCGCCTGCGCTATCGCCTCCAGCGGCACGATGGAGGTGGCCTGTACCAACGCGCCCAGGCAGACGACGT
>CAZKDJ010000341.1:0-3070 GCA_964551295.1 uncultured Anaerolineales bacterium
AAAAAGGCTGCCTTAAAAGAGATTACGCCTGCTGACGGCAAAGGCTTAAAATATGAGTATGAAATGGAAGTCGCTGAAACTGGCGAAATCCTCAAGATATCAGAAGACGCAGGACAAGCTCTTAAAAATATCGATGAACGAATTCTTTCATATAAGCAACTTTTGGATTGTATCTAATGAAGAAAATATCACAATTAAAACTTACGAAGCTGGTTAAAGAAAATAACTTGGAAATAACCAGAAATAGGAAGACCATCAAACCAAAGGTTAAAGAACCGGAAAAAAAGACAGAAAAGCCCGATTTAACCTCCGGGATTGTGGTAAAGAGCGCTGAAGTGGTTATCGGTATGGCTTCAAGCCTTGCGGAATCAGTTGAGCAGGTTTCGGAGTCGGCAATTATGCTCGGGAAAATCGCACAGGAAATACAAAAGGAATCAAAGGTAGTTCCTGTTAAAACAGCCAAAAAACGGAAGTGGAAGTTTACGCCGGTTAGAGATTATGATAAATTCATAAAACACATTATAGTTGAGGAATTGTAATGGCAGACAACATAACATATCAGGATTCTTATCCAGCTACGCCACCGTCAGGCACAGTTGTCGCTGCTGACCATGTTGGAGACGTTGATTTTCAACGTATAAAAATAGTAACCGGTGCAGACGGGGTGATAGATGGTGACGTATCAGAAGCAAACCCTATGCCCGTTGTAAATGGTGTCAGCAAGGACATGGAGGGTGGCGGAAAGGTATCTGTTGGAGTTGTTGCCGTAGAAGTCACATTCACAGGGACCCCGAAAGCTATAATAATCAGCGCTCCGCTGGATAATACAGGCACACTATATATCGGTAAGTCAACCGTGACCAGCGCCGGGTTAAACGCATTCGCATATCTGGAAGCTGGAGAAAGTTTATCGATAGAATACGATGATACCACTAATGCAATATATGTTGTCGCTTCGATAGCAGCTCAGAACTTTTTCAAAGGAGCGCTTCTATGAAGATAGTTAAAACAGCGCAAACCGGTTATGTAAAAATTTACAGTCTTCTGGTGAACCTGGTTGCTTCAAGACTGACTTTAACGGAAACCGGGGGAACGGTTACTACTGATGGGACTGAACAGAATATTTACATCAATGACGCTCCGGCGGGGGTGTTCGTACCGAGAGAAATCTTTATTGATTTTACAAACCACACTGGCACTGAAATCGTTGCGGTCAAAGAGTATTATCGTCTGAAATCCGGTGGCGATTATATTATGCTTGATGTAAATGTTTTTGACGGCGTTCAAAACCCTTTATTGAAAAGTATTAAACTCAGTCCAAACAGATTTGGTGTTAAGGTTACAATTCAAAAAACAGCCGGAACAAACAGGGCTTATGACTACGAGGCAATATACGAGGTATGAAGTATGATAGATGATGCAGGAAGATTATTAAAATTACAGGAATATGTTGATTCTCCATCGAAATGTTATCCAACATTGGCTAATGGAATAACCCTTGAAGGCGTAGCGGGGGCATGGACGCTCGGAGCCTTCAAGGAAATCATTCCGGCCAACACGATAACATCGGATTTTAGTATATATTTTATTATCATTGAAGGGGCAACCCTCGACGATGTTTACGAAATCGTTTTGTATATGGTCGAAACCGAGATTGCCCGAGTACGGTTAAGTATAGTTGATTTGGCTCAGGGTTCTGTCTTGCCGTTTTTGCCGGTTCAGACCCCGCGGCTTACCAAAAATAGTCAGATACAAGGAAAATGCGCTAATATGGCTGGTGGTAGCGAAGACATTACCATATCATTACATTATCGGGTTTATCCAATATGAGAGGTTACGACAACATACCTGAGAATGAGGATATACTTTTAGACCTGCCGTTTTATGAAGGGGTCGGCACGATAACCAGGGACCAGGCTAAACCTCACCATCAGGACGTTACACTGATAAATGCTCCGACATGGGACACGGTAGCAAGTGGCCTTGGAGTTTTGACGTTTGACGGAACTAACCAGCGCTTTGAATTGGATGGGGCGGCCTGTGCTGATCTGGATTTTATTGCGGGAGATTATAGTCTTTCCGCCTGGATAAATTGGATTGATAACTCAAGTTCCTATATAATAATGGGACGATACCAAGTGGATGTCAGCGGTTGGGAGTTGTATTTGTACGGAGCCGGTGGGCCAAACTATCTTACCTTAAGACATCATCATGCAGGAACACTTGTTAACGGCAACCCACGCTCCGGCTGTTATTCTCTTGGTTGGACTCCTGGGGCTTGGTGGTTTATGGGTTTAAGCCGAACAGGTGGCGGTGAAGCGATTCATTATAGGAACGGGGTTGCCTTACCAATGTTCACAAGCGGCCTTGTTGATCCTGAAACCGATGCACACGATCTTACTAATTCGAGATTTACCAAAGATGCGAATTGGTATGAGGGCTCAATATGGAAACCAAGGATCTGGAACAGGGCATTATCAGCGAGTGAATGGCTGAACATATTCGAAAAAGAACGTGATTGGTTTGGGGTATGAATGACAATATTACTTGCATTGACAGGCACGATACCGAGAAAGACGGGTGGCAAGCAATTTGAAGAACAAGCTACGATATACAAAAAGGCAATAGCCGAAGATAAAGAAATGTTAAATATTATAATTCAAGCCTTTATTGCAGGGATCTTTGATGATGATGAATAAATGTTTTAATTTGGCCAAAATACCACGGGACGAAAGAGCGGAAATCAACGCTTCAATAAGTGGCTTAACTGAATTCGGGATGGACGAGAAAAAAGCCTCCATCAAAGTGGTTAAGGATCTTCTGAAAGAAGCTCAAGCTGAACGAAAGAATATTGTTAAATTTATCCGGGAGAATCAGCCGAAAGAAGCTCCGAAAGTTGAGGCTAAACCTGTCGTTGAAGAAAAAGCTCCAGCAAAAAAGGCTGAACAGTATTCTGTCAAAAAACCAGAATCCGCTCTTATTTCTGAGGCTAAGAAATATGATACCTTGGATGATTTTATTAAGAGCGTTCCGATAAAAACACGCAAAGAAAAGCGAGAAACAATAAAAG
>CAZKDJ010000342.1:0-3066 GCA_964551295.1 uncultured Anaerolineales bacterium
ATACAAAATAAAAGTATAAGAAAGTGAATATTTAATTCCTAAAAGGAATTAGATATTTTTTTGAAACAGAAACAAGAAAAAAATATTGATTTTAAGAAGAGAAAATGATTATAATTTTATAAATTCGACAATCTCAACGAGACTGTCGAATAAATAAGAATTTACAATAAAATTTAAAATTAATATAATCCTCCTGGAGATGGGAGGATTTTTTTATGGCTAGATATAAATATACAAATAGAAAACAGATGGAAATGATATGTATTAATTTAGAAGATCAAATATTGCCAGGGACATTTGAATATGCCTTAGATGATATTATTGATAACCATGTTGATTTATCAATATTTGATAATAAATATAAAAATGATCATAAAGGAGCAAACGCGTATCCGATAAATGCAATGTTAAAAATAGTATTATATTCTTACTCATTAGGAATAATAAGCTCAAGGGTAATAGAATATCAATGCAGAAAGAATACAGTATTTATGGCATTGGGAAATTGTATTACTCCGGATCATTCAACAATAGCAGATTTTATATCTGATATGGAAGAAGAAGCAATAGAAATATTTATAAAAGTTTTATTATTCTGTGATAATCTGGGCTTATTAGGAAAAGAGATGTTTGCAGTTGATGGATGTAAATTATCAAGTAATGCAAGTAAAGAAATGAGTGGAACATTTAAAGATTTTGAGAAAAAAATAGATAAAACCAGGAGAATAGTAAAGAAATTAGTTGAGAAACATAAAAGTATAGATGATAAAGAATTAAAAGAATCATTAGAAAAGAAAATAAAGAAGTATAATAATAAAGTATCAAAGTTTGAAAAGTTTATGAAAGATCATGAAAAAAAGCGAGGTCATAGGAACAGAGAAAGGAAAAGTAATATAACAGATAATGAGAGCGCTAAGATGTTTAGTAGTCATGGATTTATTCAAGGGTATAATGGAATAAGCATTGTTGACAGTAAACATCAAGTTGTTATATATCCGGAAGCTTTTGGAATTGTTGGAGAAGCAGAGATTTTTAAAGGCACAATGAATGAAGCAAGAAAAATTGCAGCAAAGGCAGGGATAAGCAAAGATATATTTAAAGGTAAAAAAGTAATATGTGATACCGGATATTTTAGTGAGGCTAATTGTAAATATATTGATGATAATAACATTGATGGATATATACCTGATCAATATTTCAGACAAAGAGACCCAAGGTATCCGGAAAAAAATGAATATACAAAGCGAAAAAACTTATATACACAGGAAGCTTTTAACTATGATGAAAAGAATGATTATTACATATGTCCTGATAAGAAAGTATTAAAATCTGACGGGAAAAATATAAAGTATCATGAATATAGGGGGAATAGATATAAGGCGAAAAAGGAAGATTGTGAAAATTGTTTAAAACAATGTAAGTGTTTAAAACAAGGATCAAAAAGAAGGCAGTTGTTTATTACAGTAGAAAGTCCGGATAGAACATATTCTAATAGAATGATAGAAAAGATTGATAGAGAGGAAAGCAGGGATATTTATTCTAAGAGGATGGGTATTGTTGAACCGGTATTTGGGAATGTCACGTATCACAAAAGATTAAATAGATTTACCCTAAGAGGGAAAAAGAAAGTAAATGTTCAATGGGTATTATATATGATGGTTCATAATATAGAGAAGATATTAAATTATGGAGATAAATACAAAATAAAAGTATAAGAAAGTGAATATTTAATTCCTAAAAGGAATTAGATATTTTTTTGAAGATACCTTAAATAGTTTTGTGTAAATCCTTAAAATATTATAAAAATATAAATATGGAGGATTTACAAAATGGGACAATTTTTTACAAAAGAACAAATTAGAGGATTTTTAAAAGAAAATAATATCCAATCAGGAAAAGATTTACAGGATGCTTTTAAAGAGATATTTAAAGATTTTTTTCAGGAAAGTTTTGAAGCCGAATTAGAAGATGAATTAGGGTATTCAAAATATGATTGGAGAAATAATAAAACTGGAACAAATAGCCGAAATGGATATTCTTCAAAAAAAGTAATAACAGAATCATCAGGTAAAATAGAATTAAATGTACCAAGAGATCGAGAAGGAAAATACGAACCTAAAATAATAAAAAAATATCAAAATAATATTTCATCGATTGAAGATAAAATATTATCTATGTATGCAAAAGGGATGAGCACAAAAGCAATAAATACTCATATTAAAGATATTTATGGATTTGAGATTTCAGCAGAACAGGTGAGTAGAGTTACAGATAAAATATTACCAACGGTACGAGAATGGCAAAACCGACCATTAGAGCGTATATATCCGATTATTTTTTTAGATGGGATGGTTTTTGATGTAAAACAGGATGGAACATATGTTAAAAGGACTGCATATGCAATTTTAGGAATAAATATGAAAGGTATCAAAGAAGTTTTAGGAATATGGCTTGGGGATGGAGAATCCAGTAAGTTTTGGCTCTCTATATTAACAGAATTGAATACAAGAGGTATACAAGATGTCTATATCTGCAGTATAGATGGGTTAAGCGGCTTTGAAGATGCAATTAAGAGTGTTTTTCCAAATGCAGATATTCAAAGATGTGTAGTTCATCAAATTAGGAATTGTGCAAAATACGTTACACACGCAGATAAAAAAGAGTTTTGCACGGATATGAAACCAATTTATAAAGCTGTAAATAAAGAACAAGGATTCAAAGCTCTTGAAGATTTTGATAAAAAATGGAGCAAAAAATATCCTTATTCAGTTCAAAGTTGGTATAGAAATTGGGATAGTTTATCTACATTTTTTAAATATCCTGCTGAAATAAGAAGAATTATTTATACAACAAATCCAATAGAAAGCTATAATAATGGAGTAAAAAGAATTACAAAAACAAAAACTTGTTTTAAAAGTGAAGATTCTTTAATAAAATTGATATATCTTGTAACACAAGATATATCAAAAAAGTGGGCAACGTCAATACAAAATTGGGGGTTGATTTATAATCAAATTTTGGTATTCTTTAAAGATAGAATACCTGAAAATTATATAGAGTAAAAAA
>CAZKDJ010000343.1:0-3061 GCA_964551295.1 uncultured Anaerolineales bacterium
CCGACAACGGCCTCCGCGACCACGACATGCAGTGGGACTTCTGGACCCTGTCGCCGGAGTCCGCCCACCAGGTGACCTGGCTCATGGGCGACCGGGGGATCCCGAAGACGTGGCGCCACATGAACGGCTACTCCAGCCACACCTACATGTGGGTGAACGCCGAGGGCGAGCGCTTCTGGGTCAAGTACCACTTCAAGACCGACCAGGGCATCGAGTGCCTGACCCAGGAGGAGGCGGACCGGATCGCCGGCCAGGACGCCGACTACCACCGCCGTGACCTGTTCGAGGCCATCGCGCGCGGGGACTATCCCAGCTGGACCCTCAAGGTGCAGATCATGCCCTTCGAGGAGGCCGAGACCTACCGGTTCAACCCCTTCGACCTCACCAAGGTGTGGCCGCACGCAGACTACCCGCTGCACGAGGTCGGCCGGCTCACGCTGGACCGGAACCCGACCGACTTCCACACCGAGATCGAGCAGGCCGCCTTCGAGCCCAACAACCTGGTCCCGGGCATCGGGGTGAGCCCGGACAAGATGCTCCTGGCGCGCGTGTTCTCGTACTCCGACGCCCACCGGGCGCGCATGGGGGTCAACTACAAGCAGATCCCCGTGAACCGGCCGCAGTGCCCGGTGCACAGCTACAGCAAGGACGGGGCGATGCGGGTGCAGAACGTCTCGGACCCGGTGTACGCGCCCAACTCCAAGGGCGGGCCCGAGGCGGACCCGGAGAAGCATCCCTACATGGAGAAGTGGTCGGCCAGCGGCGAGTTCATCCACGCCGCCTACACGCCGCGCGAGGACGACGACGACTTCGTCCAGCCGGGCACGCTCGTCCGCGACGTGATGGACGACGCGGCCCGCGAGCGCCTGGTGTCCAACGTGGTCGGGCACCTGTCGGCCGGCGTGTCGAAGCCGGTCCTGGAGCGGGCCCTCGAGTACTGGCGGAAGGTCGACCAGGACGTCGGCGACCGGATCGCCGAGGGCGTGGGCATGGCCGAGACGGTCGGAGCCTGAGGCCCGGAACGACCGTGGGCTGAAACCGGGCCCGCGGACAGAAGCCGGACCGGCGAACCGAGCCGGGTCCGCGAAGCGCCGCGCCGGATGCTCGCCCCGAGCGTCCGGCGCGGCGTTCGTCTTGCCGGCCCTCGCCCTGCCCCGGATCTTGGGGCATGCCTTCCCCCTCCGCGCTCCAGCGCCTCTTCGCCGAGCTCAAGCGGCGGCACGTGTTCAAGGTCGCCACCGTGTACGGGGCGACCGGGTTCGCGGTGCTCCAGGTGGCCAGCCTCCTGGCCGGCGGCATGGGGCTCCCGCCCGTCGTGCTCCGGGTCACGACCTACCTGGTCATCGTCGGCTTCCCGATCGCCGTGGTGCTGGCCTGGGCCCTGGAGATCACCCCGGAGGGCGTGAAGCGGACGGACCCGGTCACCGCCGCCGAGCTGGACGCGATCGTCGCCCGGCCCGCGCGGCACCGCTGGCCGTCCGGTCTCCTGGCGCTCGTGGGCGTCGCGGCGCTCGTGCTCGGCGCCTGGTGGGTGGGGCGGCGATCATCCGCCGAGGAGCCCTCCGCTCCGGAGGGGGCCGCGCCGGGCGCGCCGCGGGTCGCGATGGCCGGCGTCGGAGGCGCCGGTGCCGCCGTCCTCAAGCGCGCCTACGCCGACCTCTCCAGGGACTCCCGTCCCTCCGTCGCCGTCCTCCCCTTCGCCGACCTCAGCCCCAAGCACGACCAGGGCTACTTCGCCGACGGGATGACCGAGGAGCTGATGAACGCGCTCACGCGGATCCGGCAGCTCAGGGTCGCGGGCCGGACCTCGTCCTTCGCCTACAAGGGCAAGGACGAGAACATGCGCCAGATCGGCAAGGAGCTCGGCGTGCGCTACCTGGTCGCGGGAAGCGTGCGCAAGCAGGGGAACCACCTCCGGATCACGGCGCAGCTCGTGGACGACTCGAGCGATTTCCAGCTGTGGTCGAACGCCTACGACCGCACCCTGGACGACGTCTTCCGCATCCAGACCGACATCGCCGAGGCCGTGGCGGGCCAACTCAAGGTGTCGCTCGGCCTGGCCGCCGACTCGTCGCTCGTGAAGCCCACGACCGACCAGAAGGCCTATGACCTGTACCTCACCGCCCGGGAGCGGATGCGGGCCCGGGGGACCGGCGTCCGGGCCGCCGTGAGCCTGTTCCGGCAGGCGACCGAGCGCGACCCGGCGTGGGCTCCGGCATGGGCCGGGCTCGCCCAGGCCTACTCCCTGGTCCCCTACTACGCGAAGCCCGACTGGAAGGACGTCGACTCGGCCACCTGGGCGGCGGCGCTCGACTCGGCCGGAGTCGCGGCCCGCCGGGCGCTGTCCCTCGATCCGCAGAACGCCGCGGCGGAAGTCGCGCTCGGGAACGCCTTCCGCGACCGGTGGCAGTGGAGGGAGGCCGAGTCGCACTACCTGAAGGCGCTGGCGATCGATCCGGACGACGTGGAGGCCCACCAGCAGTACGCGGAGATGCTCGCCGGCGAGGGGCGCGTGCCGGAGGCGGTTCGGAGCGCCCGGCGCGCCGTGGCGCTCGACCCGAGCTCGCTCATCCGGCTCAACGCGCTGGGGTTCATCCTGGACCTGGACGGGAAGGTCTCCGAGTCCATCGACGTCCTCTCCCGGGCGGTGGAGGCGCGGCCGGGCTTCCGCTCGGCCTACACGAACCTGGCCAGGGCGTACCTGCACCAGGGCGACCTCGCGGGCGCGGTCTCGACGCTGCGCGCGATGCCGGCCGCGCTCGGCGTCACCGTGTCGACCGACTCCCTCGAGCGCGGCTGGAGGGCGAACGACGGGCCCATGCTGCTGGCATGCTGCCACGGGATCGTGCTGCCGTCGACGCTCCAGTCCCTGGGCGACACGGCGAGCGCCCTCGCCGCGGTCGGGCGCCTGGCCCGAACCCTGGCGGCGCTTCCGCCCTACTCTCCCAACGGCCTGGATGGGATCTGGCTCCTCCCGCCTTCTCTGGTCCACGACCCGCGGATAGCGCCGTTGCTCGAGCGGGCCGGGCTGAAGGCGTCGGGCGGACCGAGGGAGTAGGGG
>CAZKDJ010000344.1:0-3057 GCA_964551295.1 uncultured Anaerolineales bacterium
TGTGCGAGTGGGATGCCGATGCCGGCACCTTCGCGTGCGAGGAAGCCGAATACCCCAATCAGCCACTACAGCTGTTCAAGGGCCATCCTTCTGTGGTCCGCACCGACGCCTTCTTCGTCTTTGATATCAACGTCGAGGGGGGGAACCCCTACGTGGGCAGTGGTGAACTGGACGGCAACGGGATCCCACCGGATTTCTTCAGCGACATCCACGTGCGCAGGGCGTTCAACTACTGCTTCGACTGGGATGCCTTCATCGCTGACGCGCTCGTCGGTGAGGGCGTGCAGAACGTGGGTCCGCTGATTCCGGGCATGACGGGCTATGACCCCAACGGCCCGCACTACTCCTACGATACGGACAAGTGCGTAGAGGAGTTGCAGCAGGCGTGGGATGGCGAGGTGTGGGAAAAGGGGTTCCGCTTCCAAATTGCCTATAACACGGGCAACGTGACACGTCAGACGGTGGCCCAAATCCTGCAGACCACCTTCTACGAGATCGATCCCAAGTTCCAGGTCGAGGTCATCGGCCTACCGTGGCCCAGCTTCCTGGAGGCCATCCGTGGCAGCCGGATCCCGATCTTTATCAGCGGCTGGCAGGAAGACATCCACGACCCGCACAACTGGGCGCAGCCCTTCCTGGTGGGCACGTACGCAAACCGCCAGGTGATGCCGGACGATATGCACGATGAGTTCAAGGAACTCGTCAGCGCTGGCGTGGCTGCGGGCACCCCGGAGGAGCGGGCCGAGATCTATAAGCAGATCACGCAGAAAGACTACGACTACGCGCCGGGCATCCGCCTGGCGGTGGCAACCGGCCGGCACTACGAGCAACGTTGGCTCGAAGGCTACTACTACAACCCCATCCACCGCTTTGAGGCCAACTGGATGCGCTTCTCAAAGAAGTAACGATGCTTTAGCAGTGAGCGGGAGAGGGCTTTCGAGCCCTCTCCTGCTCCTCCAAATAAATGGACTAGCGGAATGATCAATTACATTATCCGACGTCTATTGCTGGTACCCCTCCTGCTATTTGGGGTCACAGTCCTCATCTTTGGTATGTTGCAGTTTCTCTCGCCCGTACAGAGATCGGCTCTGTACGTGAGGGACATTCCAAGGAATGAGCGGGTCCTGGAAGGCGTCATCAAACGATATGGCTTGGACCAGCCGATCTATGTGCAATACTGGAAGTGGCTGGTCGGAACCCGCGATCCGCGCACGGGCGAGATTACCGGCGGGATCCTGCGCGGTGACTTTGGCTATTCGCGTACGGCCTCTGAGCCGGTAGCGGACATCATCAAGCGACGCTTCCCGGCCACGCTTGAGCTGACGCTGTGGAGCATCGTCCCCGTCGTCGCCGGAGGCGTCATCCTGGGGGTGATCTCTGCCGTCAACCACAACAAACTACCCGACCATCTATCCCGTATCTTTGGCATCGTCGGCTGGTCGTTTCCCACGTTCGTGTTCGGCTTGTTAGTGCTGATGATCTTTTACGCTAACCTGAAGTGGTTCCCCCCCGGGCGAATCTCAGACTGGGCGAACCGAATCGTCCTATCCGAGGAGTTCCACAGTTATACCAGGATGGTTACCATCGACTCGCTGCTCAACCTGCGGTTCGATATCTTTCTGGACGTCGTGCGCCACATGGTTCTGCCGGTGATAACACTCTCCTACCTGTGGTGGGCCATGATGCTGCGCGTGACCCGCTCGTCTATGCTGGAGGTCTTGCGCCAGGACTATATCACCACCGCCCGGGCCAAGGGATTGCACGAACGCATCGTGGTCAATCGGCACGCTTTGCCAAACGCATTGATGCCGGTGGTGACCATCGGTGGTACAATGGTGTTGGGTCTCTTGAGCGGCGTCGTGATCACCGAGACCGTCTTTAACTATCCCGGGATCGGGTCGGCTGCAGCCGCTGCCGCGAGCAACCTCGACGTGGTTACCGTGCTGGGGTTAGCTCTGCTCAACGGTTCAATCCTCGTCTTGGCAAACGTGGTCATAGACGTATTGTATGCGTTTATCGATCCACGCGTGCGGCTCAACTGACGTTCGCTTGGCAGCGTTTGTTCATGGGTATATCCGGGAACGAGAACATTTATGACAGATAGTGCACTTGACACACAAGCCTCACCCAGGCGAATCTCGGGGTGGCTAGAGCAGACCATGGGCATCGAGATCTACCGCATGTTGCGCGGGTTGGTGACCAACCCACTTTCCATCATCGGATTGTTGCTTCTGGCTTTTTTCCTGTTCGTCGCACTGGCTGCTCCTATTCTGGCGCCAACACGTCCCGGCGCCGATTCTTACCAGATCCCGCGCGATGGATATGGTTCTGTTCCCAAGCCACCCGGCACAGAGTGGGGCAACCGTGAGCCCCCTCTGCCCTTCTGGTGGAAGCCTATCGTGGGCACTGACCATTGGCTTCACCTGATGGGCACGGCCAGCGGTCAGTGGGATATCTACTACGGCGTGGTGTGGGGAACGCGCACGGCTTTGCGAGTGGGCGTTGCCATCACCCTGGTCACCGCAATCGTAGGCGTTACCCTCGGCTCTATCTCGGCTTATTACGGCGGCGCCGTGGACATGATCGTGATGCGCATCGTGGATATCTTTTTGGCTTTCCCAAACTTGTTGGCTGCCATGACCTTGTCCGCTGCGCTGACACCCAGACTGGGCAAAGGCATCTACCCGGCGATGATTGCCCTGGCATCCTTCGGCTGGATGGGATACGCACGACTGATCCGCAGCGATATCCTGTCTGTGCGGGAGCGCGAATACGTCCTGGCCGCGCGGGTGATCGGCGTGCGGGACGCCCGTATTCTGCTGCGCCACATTCTGCCTAATGCCATTTTCCCCACCCTGGTCGTCGCCTCCATGCGTTTTGGGGATTACGTGTTGGCGTTTGCCGCCCTTAGCTTCCTTGGCATTGGGGCCGAGGTCGGGTACGCCGACTGGGGGCAGTTGCTCTCCTTTGCCCGCGCTTGGATCACCAACCTGGGTACGTACTGGTACATCGTGATATTCCCCGGGATTGCCCTGGTGCTGTTTGTGCTGTCCTGGA
>CAZKDJ010000345.1:0-2355 GCA_964551295.1 uncultured Anaerolineales bacterium
GGTGGCTGAGCGCCGATACTATTGTACCCAATCCTGCGAATCCGCAAAGTCTGAATCGGTTCTCCTATGTTTACAATAATCCGCTGAAGTACGTCGATCCCAGCGGACACTCGCCGAATTGCTTGGATTATGATGAGAGCGGCACCGAGTGCCTGCTTTGGGAGGATTCATGGGGCACCCCAACAGGTTTGCCTTGGTGGGGAAAGGCATATCTGGAAGGGAAAAGAACGTATGAAAGACTTGAAGCGGCAGGAAGAGCTGCTGTCTTACCTGAGTCTCCCACGCACTTGAAAATCTGGGGGCAGGATATACCTTACGATTACTTCGGTCCTGCGGAGGGTGTTGCACGTGTAATTGATGCTTGGTATTGGAGAAACATCCCCAGTACAGTTGGGTGGGAATGTTCGAACCCCGAAGGGGAGTACGTTGCTTTCCCTGGGACGATTAATGGTCAAGTTGGAGAGACATTCCTCTTCAATTGGCGGCAGGGGGAAGTAGGAATGCTTGCTGGGTATGATGTTCAGGCAGGCCTTGCCATAGGAGAAAAGGCTGCTGGTGGAATCGGTACAGGGCCTGTTGTGTCCTATGGAGCTTCTTCCCTAGAACCTTTGGCCGGAGGTGATTACGTGGGGAGTGTAAGTGCTAGTTTGGTTGTCGTGAATGGAGGAGGTTTGGGCTATACGCGGAGCACATCAGCAGATGGCTTCATACCCACAGTGGATCCGGTATCCAATCGACTTGTGATTGGCCATAACGTTCACTTCAGCTATGCAAAAGGGGCCGGGGCAGACGTGTCAGTAACAGGGGGAGTTCCCTATATGAACTACAGTACGTTTTTGTGGAGATTCAATCTTTGGCGGTGAAGATTATTGGTGAGGCAGCACAGGCATTGCGAGCAGCGGCTAAGATCACTCGATAGTATCTCATATTCCAGCGCGGTTCGGGCTAGATTGAAATTTAGGTTTCCCCAAATAGATGGAGCAGAACGACGAAAAACAGCGATTTCGTCCACAAATGAGGTGTACGAAGGACGCTACTTTACGTGAGGTGGGAAAAGAGTCAACCTTTCCGGGTTTTTACACCAATGCTCATATTTCAGTTTGATGTTTTTGCAAGTGACTATTCAACGCAGATATTGAGCAAAGAGACTTGAGGTAAAGGATTTCGGGAGGATTGAATGGGAAACGAGGTTTATTGGATCAACAGGATAGGAGCGTTCATTCTTGCAATAGCAGTGTTTGTACTGACACTGGGCTGTGGCCTTAGTGGGCGACCGATCGGTGTCACCATTTCGGAAATTGGAACCTGCGCTGATTATGATAAAACAAGTCACGAGCCAATAGGTATCACAAATGAGTTCGCGCCCGACTCGGAGAGGATTGCGGTCTACTTCTTTGCTGACACAAATCTGGATACAGATGTCACCTACCGCTGGTTTCTTGAGAATGAGCAAATAGTTGAGTATAAGGCACCGCTAGATCAAGGATATAACTTTGGTTGGATAATGCTAGAGGAAGCATTCCCTGAAGGTGAATATAGAGTCGAGATTCTTCTTGGCCAAGTCACCTTGCGTAGTACTACGTTTCGGGTAATCTCACCATAGAATACCCTTACACATCGCAGAAATAAGGTTTGTGCTTCAACACCGGACTGATTCATACAAGTAGGAGTAAACAAGATGACGCGTGGTCTACTTGTACGTATTCCTTCAAAGTTGTTGGATATGATGTTCCTCATTGCTGCAGTAGGTGTGATCGTGCTATGGCGGTCGGCGTACGTTTACATTCCTGCAGGTTTACTAATACTAAGCCTTGCATTAGCAAAGGCCAGTCGAATCCAGTGGACTCGTCTCATCCAGAGTGACAAATCGAACACAGGTGAGGTAAAATATGTGGATCGACCTCCACTTGGCATTTCTAGCCTGGCCCTTGCAGGGTTGTTCGTACTGTTTGGGGCAATACTCAGTCAAATAGTAGTAATCCCCGATTTCCTCAGCTTAACTGGCTTACAGTGTGCGTTGATTCCCACCGTCTTTTTTCTCTTACCTACGTTTCACCTCCTATTTTTCCCGGTCGAGTATACGGTTACAAATCAAGGAATATGGATGCAAGAAGGTACTTCAAGAGCCTTTGTAGCTTTCGAAGAGCTAAAGGAAGTGAGCTTTGTCCCGCAGAGAATGAACTCAGTCAAAGGCTACAGGGCCCCCATCACCAGATACTCTAACTTCGTGCTCTTGCTACGTAAGAGAACTGGCTGGCGGCAGAGGAATATTCTACTAACTCCTAGAGATCCCAAGGAGTTTGTACAGTATCTGCCTAGTGATTTGATGCGAGGCCCAGGTTGAGAGGCAACCAA
>CAZKDJ010000345.1:2365-3052 GCA_964551295.1 uncultured Anaerolineales bacterium
TGCAACTGGTAACACGGCGGGCAGGGCCAAACCGGCCCAGCCCGGTTGCGCCGTCATCGGTGTCGGCGGTCGGAGCTTGCCCTGGATATACCCCTACATCAGAAAATGGAAAGGTAATTGGGCGGCTGCGCCCCCACCGCAAGCGGGGGGACGTACCCCGGTGGCGTGGCCTCGTAGGGCGACTGGTTTGCTCTCTCGTTGGGCTGCGCGACGCAGCGAATGGCCCCCTAGAGCTAGGTTGAGAAAAGCACCACCACAGCACGGAGCACTTGCGCGGCGAATCCGTGAGACGCTGCTGCGTCGTGAGCGTGGTGCTTTATGATTCGTCGCGCAAGTGCGTGCGACGCCGGGTGAATTCAGCAGGTGATCGACAGGCCTCTACAGGCGTCGCGGTCGGCCTCTCGGCGTGCGGCGTGGGCCGGGCGTCAACTTCGTGCGCGCATTCGAAAGCAGAGAACGGTCTCTATCCCCCACAATGCGCGGTGGTAAGCTCTGTGAGCGCCAGGATACCCAGGCGCAACACGTGCACCGTCTCGCGCTGGTCTTCGTTGAGCGTGCCGTCGTGCAGCGTGTCCACCAGGGCCAGGAGTTGCCCGCCGGTGGGCAGCCCATCGTTTGCATCCGTTGCCCCGGCCAACGCCATCCGGGCCTCGACCTGGTCCATCGCCCGGTAGTAGTCGGCGGCCA
>CAZKDJ010000346.1:0-3022 GCA_964551295.1 uncultured Anaerolineales bacterium
TTCGAGGACTTTCCAGAGGTGCCAGGATGTTGGGTCCTTTTACCTGAGAGTTTCGTCAGAGCGACCAGTTCATCGCGCTGCCTTGCCCCTTCGGTCTCGTGGAATTTCGCCAGAAATTCCACGCCCTCTCCCCAACGTCCTATAGCGGATATTTAGTTTTACTTAGTGTGTATTGTACACCAATCTGCGCAAATTGTCAATACCTTGACACGAATCACACAGGGGGGTACAATGCATTGGATTGAAATCGAAGCTGCCTTGGAGTCCCCTATGTCTTCTCATAACGATGATTATCTGTTTCGCGGCGACCTGGCTGAACGTGATCCCGACGTCGCCCAGTTGATCGAGCTGGAGAAGGAGCGCCAGGTCCGCAAGCTGATCATGATCCCCTCGGAGAGCAGCGTGCCGCAGGCGGTGCGCGAGGTGGTCGGCTCGGTGCTGACCAACGTGTATGCCGAAGGGTACCCCAATCCCGAAAGTTGCTGGCTGACCGAGGACGAGATCCTGGACCACGACAGTTACCCCGCTCACCACCGGCGCTACGGCGACCGCCGCTATTACCAGGGCGTGGAGTATGCGAACATCCTCGAATCCCTGGCGCGCCGCCGCTGTGCCGAGATCTTTGCCACCGACTGTATCTCTGCCGATCAAATCTGGGTCAACGTTCAGCCTCTGTCTGGAGCGCCTGCTAACACCGCCGTGATGCAGGCGCTTTTGGAACCCGGCGATACTTTTATGGCGATGGCGTTGCCCCACGGCGGCCACCTGACCCACGGCGACCCGATCAACGTGTCGGGCCGGTATTACAAGGTCGTGCCCTACGAGGTGGATAGGCAGACGGAGCTGCTGGACTATGGCGCCATTGAGGCGCTGGCGCTGGAGCACCGGCCCAAGCTGATCGTCGCTGGTTACACCTCATACCCGCGCCAGCCGGATTGGGCCATGTTCCGCCACATCGCCGACCGGGTGGGGGCCTACCTGATGGCCGACATCGCCCACACCGCGGGACTGGTCGTCGCCGGGGCGCATCCCAATCCCGTGGGGCACGCGCATGTGGTGACATTCACCACGCACAAGACGCTGTGTGGCCCGCGAGGCGCCTGCATCCTGACCACCGATTCCTGCATTGCACGCAAGTTCGACCGTGCCGTCTTTCCCGGTCTGCAAGGGGGGCCGCACGTGAACAAGTTCGCGGCGATGGCGGTGGCCTTCAAGCTGGCGCAGACGGAGCAGTTCCGCCGGCTCCAGCACCAGATCGTGGCCAACGCCGCCGCGCTGGCCGATGCGCTGACGGCGCGCGGGATGCGCCTCCCGTGCGGCGGGACCGATACGCACTTGCTGCTCATCGACTGCAAGACGACCAAGGCGGCCGATGGCACGCCGCTGATGGGCCACACTGCGGCATCGATCCTCGAATTGATCGGCATCGTGGGCAATAAGCAAAAGATCCCCGGCGACGAGTCGGCGTTCTATCCCAGCGGCGTCCGGCTGGGTACGCCCTGGGTTACCCAGCGCGGCCTGCGGGAGCCGGAGATGGCGCGCATCGCCGACATCATCTCCCGCGCGATCAAGGCCATCGAGCCGTTCACGTACGCGGGGCGGCGCGGGCCGCGCTATCGCGGCAAGATCGATTTTGACCTGCTCGAAGAGCTGCGCGTCGAGGTCGATGAGTTGGCCGCCAAAGCGGGGGTCGATCTGGAGCCGCCGAGCGATAGCTGTCCCAGCCATTACCGGGTTCTGGAACCGGACGCGGGTGAGGGGCCGAGCCGGTTGGTCGAGGTCAGGGGGGCGTCGGCCGCCGCCTTTGTCGAAATGATCACGCCGGCTGATGTCTCCGATCTTGGGGGAGAGTGGCGGCGGGTGACGCTGCTGGAGCGGGATGGGCAGGTAATGAGCCCGGCGCTCGTACAGCGCTGCGGCGCCGGATACGAATGCTACCAGTTGGTGGTGCCGGTCGAGCGGGCGCGGCGCGTCGTCGCCTGGCTGCGCGATCTATCCGACGGCTATGTGGTTTTCGACGACGCCGACATCTGGGCCAAGCTGCCGGGGCCGGTCGTCGTGCGCGACGTGAGCGCGACGGACGAGGTGGTCCCGGTGCAGGAGTTCGAGCCGCCTGTTTCGTGCAAGCCTTACTTTGTCGGTCTATCGGCTCGCGGCTACGATGAGCCTGGCGGTAAGCCACTGCCGTCCTTCGACTGGCAGGAGCCGGAGGAGGGGGCCTTGCACCGCACGCCGCTCTACGATTGGCACGTGGCACACGGGGCCAAGATGGCATCCTTCGCCGGCTGGGAGATGCCGCTGTGGTACACGTCCATTGGCGACGAGCATCGGGCGGTGCGGGAAGCGGCGGGCCTGTTCGACGTCTCGCACATGGGCATTTTGGAGGCGTGTGGGCCGCACGCGGCCTATTTCCTGAACCTGGTGACCAGCAACGACGCCAGCCGTCTCCATCCCGGTGAGACGCAGTACGCTTACCTTCTGTCTCCCGATGGCCGGGTCATCGACGACGTGATGGTCTACCTGTTGTCTCCTGAGCGGTACATGGTGGTGGTGAACGCTGCCAACGCCGCCAAGGACTGGGCTTGGTTCCAGGCGGTGAGCGAACGGCGGGTGCGCATCGCTGACGAGCGACCGTGGGCGTGCACCGGCTTTCGGGCTGAGTTGCACAATCTGCACGATTCGGGCGATCCAAGGGATGAACTGGCCGACCTGGCCCTGCAAGGGCCGCGTTCCTTGGACATATTGCTGGTTTTCCTCGACACGGCCCCGTCTGCTATTGCAGAGATACAAGCGCAGTTGATGACGCTGGCGCACGCAGAGACGATGGAGGCCCGCATTCCCTCGGGCCGGGTTCCCGGCGGCGCGTTCGACCTGATCATTGCCCGCACTGGCTACACCGGCGAGCCGATGGGGTTTGAGATTTTCGTCCATCCCGACGCGGTGGTCGAGCTGTGGGAGCAGTTGCTACAGGTCGGCGCGATTATGGGCTTGCAGCCCATCGGGCTGGGCGCGCGCGATAGCC
>CAZKDJ010000347.1:0-3012 GCA_964551295.1 uncultured Anaerolineales bacterium
GTGTGAGGGCGGCGTAGCCGCCCTCACACCCCCCATCTTCCCCTACTTATTGAGAAGATACCTCGCTCTGTTCGATTTCACAAGTTTCAGCCACAATCATCCTTGGCGCATGGGCAGAGTGTGTTATAATGGCCACTCCAAATAGATGGGGAGGAGAATCTCATTTTATGCCGACAAACCCACCACCCGTTCACCTGACCGCCGGGGGTGTCAAAGAACTGCGGCAGGAACTCGGTCACCTGGTCAACGTGAAACGCCCGGCGCTGGCCAAGCGGCTGCGGCACGCCATCCAGCAGGGAGATCTTTCGGAGAACGCCGACTATATCGCCGCCAAGGAGGAACAGGGTTTCCTGGAGGGGCGCATCCAGCAGATCGAGACCATGCTGCTGAGGGCCAAAATCATCGAGGAGAACGGCCCTACCGACAAGGTCAGCCTGGGAAACCGGGTCACCGTCGTCGAAGATGGCACGGAGTATGAAGAAACTTTTCAGGTCGTGGGACCGGCCGAGGCACACCCCGCAAACGGCAAAATATCCTACGAATCGCCCTTAGGACAGGCGCTGATGGGGCGCAGAGTGGGAGACAAAGTCACCGCAGAGGCCCCCGGAGGCAAGATTGTCTTCAAGATCATTGCCATCAAGTGAATACTCTTGACTCGCCTTGTAGCTTGTGGTAAGATACGCACAGATACCAGTTTTACAAAGCAAAACAAGGGGCCGAAAGATGATTACGACAACCGCAAAACTGAGCAGTCGAAATCAGATGGTGCTGCCCAAGGCAGCCCGCGAAGCCTTGGGAGTCAAGCCTGGCGACAACGTGCTAGTCATCGTGGAAAGAGATAGCGTCCGCCTCATGCCCGAACCCGATGATTGGGCAGAGTATATGCGCGGCCTCGGCAAAGAAGTGTGGGAACAACTGGGAGGCGGTGAAAAGTTCATCCGCGAGGAGCGTGCGTCATGGGAAGCGCGAGACTCCGTAGCACCCTGCAAAGATACCGAACAATAGCTCTGGACACGATGGTCTTTGTCTACCAGTTCGAAGACCATCCACGCTTCGCAGACCTGACTCATGCAGTTCTCGACGCACTCCAGCACCAAGAGACCAAGGCTATAGCCTCTATATTGGTTGTTGGAGAGATACTTGCTGGTACAAAAAAGACCCACGCCGAAGAAATGACCGCCTATTATCGTGGCCTTCTCCGCACCCTACCTAACTTTACATTGTTCAACGCAGATTGGCTTGTAATGGAGCAAATGTCCGATCTTCGTGCCACGTACGGTATGCCCACTCCCGATGCCATCCACCTGGGTACCGCGTTGGCATATGGAGCCGAGGCCTTTGTTACCAACGACATGCGCCTCAAACACTTGGCCGAGATCGACGTGCTAGTATTGGCCGACTTTGCCTGAATGCTAAATCGCAAACAGACTCTCGATGCGCTTCACACCGAAATGCGAGCCTGCCGCCGCTGCCTGGAGGCAGGCTTCTCCATTACCCCCGGTGCGGTTTTCTCCGGCCCAGCGAGCGCGCGCGTGATGATCGTCGGGCAGTCGCCCGGCATCACGGAGGTGGCGGCGCAGCGCCCGTTCAACGCATCATCCGGGCGGCGGCTCTTTCAATGGCTAGCGGAAGCCGGATGGGAGAAGGACAACTTTCGCACCACGCAATACATGACGGCCATCACCAAGTGTTATCCCGGCAAATCCCCCGGCAGCAAGGGGGACCGTGCTCCCTCCCGAGCCGAGCAAAAGCTGTGCGCGCCTTTCCTGAAACAAGAGCTGGCGCAGGTACAACCAGAGATCATTGTCCCAGTTGGCGGACTGGCAGTGCGCCGCTTCCTGGGAAAGGTCAAACTGGCCGACGTCGTGGGAACAGCCGTGCAGGACGAGGAAGGCCGCTGGATCGTGCCCCTGCCCCACCCCAGCGGGGCCAGTCTATGGCTGAACAAGCCGGAGCATCAAACCCTCGTGCACTACGCAATCGAAAGATTGCACGCGATCGAACACCTACGCAGACTAGGCATCAAGGGATGAACCCCAAAGTCCGCGCAACAGCCGTCTTGATCGAAAACAGCCACATTCTGCTCACCGAGCAAAAGGTGACCGAGTCTCTCCGCCGAAGCTGGTCGCTGCCAGGTGGCACGCTCGAGTTCAGTGAGACACTTGAAGCGTGCGTGATCCGCGAAGTAAAAGAGGAAACCGGACTGGACGTCGCTTTTGACAGGCTGCTCTACGTCTGCGACCGAGTTATGGACAACCGCCATGTCGTTCACATCACCCTTTCCGTCAAGCGAACGGGCGGCGAATTGCAGGCAGGCATTGAGCCAGAAACAGACGCCAACCCCATCAAGAGTGTCAAGATGGTGCCCCTATCCAAGCTGCGCGAATACGGCTTCAGCGCCCGCTTCTGCGAGTTAGCACAGGCCAACTTTCCCGACAGCGGGACTTATCAAGGGCCAATCCACAATATTGGGCTATAGCAAGCCACGGAGGTCAATCAATGCTAGGCGCAAACATCGCAATCATTGATGATGGGCAAATTCTGCTGACCAAGCGAGAGGATCTCGAGATTTGGTGCCTGCCGGGCGGTCACGTCGATGCAGGCGAATCGATCGCCGAGACCGCCATCCGCGAGGCCCGCGAGGAGACCGGGCTCACGGTCGAACTCACCCGGCTGGTCGGCATCTACTCCGAGCCGAACTGGGGCGGCAGGGGAATGCACATCGTCCTATTCGCCGCCCGTCCCATCGGCGGAAAACTGCAGCCACAGGCGAGCGAAGTCATCGACTTGGGCTATTTTGACCCTCACAAGTTGCCCGAACCGCTGACTTGGTGGCACCGCCAGCGTGTCGCCGACGCAGTAA
This sequence comes from uncultured Anaerolineales bacterium, assembly GCA_964551295.1. Taxonomy (GTDB): domain Bacteria; phylum Chloroflexota; class Anaerolineae; order B4-G1; family B4-G1; genus JAFGED01. Next base: position 2,864 of record CAZKDJ010000347.1, read on the forward strand.
GAAACGTCAGCGGTGTAGCCTGGACACAATATGTTTGGCCTTTCGAAGGGGAAATGACGCGCCAAGAGATCTATCAACTGCGTGACCGCTCCGAGCTGACCCGGCAGGAATTCTACCGCCGGTATTTCGACCAACCAAGCGCAAAGATC
>CAZKDJ010000348.1:0-2991 GCA_964551295.1 uncultured Anaerolineales bacterium
CACTGTGTCCTCTGGAGCAAAATTCTTCCCCCTCTCGACACCGCTGCGCGACTCGTTACAGTCTTCGCCATTTGCCCTTGTACCATATTTAGAATTGCTGGCAAAAGCCCCACTTGCCTGAAAACGCGGGATGAGTAAAATATGTGTGCCTATGAGCGTGATTGACGAAATCAAGAGCAGACTCGATATTGTCGAAGTCCTCTCGTCCTATATCCCGCTCCAAAAGGCGGGGCGGAACTATAAGGCCCTATGCCCTTTCCATTCCGAAAAGACGCCCTCCTTCGTCGTCTTTCCTGAAAGCCAACGCTGGCACTGCTTTGGAGCCTGCGGCGAGGGTGGTGACATTTTCACCTTCGTGATGAAGCGGGAGGGCTGGGACTTTCGCACCGCGCTGGAGGAGTTGGCCGGGCAAGCGGGTGTCGAGCTGCGTCCCCGCTCCCCGGCGCAAATGCAGGCCGAGGAGGAGGCCGACCGGCTCCGAGAGCTTTTGGATGTGGCGGCCCGGTACTACCATCACCTCCTGTGCCACGCCCAGGAGGCGGAGGAGGCCCGCGGCTACGTCGCCAAGCGTGGGTTGAGCGACGAGACGGCCGAACGATTCCTCTTGGGCTATAGCCTGCCGGGATGGGACAACGCGCGCGCTTACCTGACGGAGCAGGGGTATACCGTCGAGGAACTCGTCAAGGCCGGCCTGCTGGTGCAGAAAGAGGACACCGGCTCTACCTACGACCGGTTTCGCAACCGGCTGATGATCCCCATTCGCGATGTAAAGGGGCGCGTGATCGGTTTTGGGGCCCGGACGCTCGATCCCGACGACGCGCCCAAGTACCTTAACTCTCCCCAGACCGAGCTGTTTGACAAGAGCCGCACGCTCTTTGGGCTCGACATGGCCCGCCGCGCCATCCACGACGAGGATCGCGTCATCATCGTCGAGGGCTACATGGACGTGATGCAGGCCCACCAGGCAGGGTTCTCCAACGTGGTGGCGCAGATGGGCACGGCGCTAACCGAGCCGCAATTGAAGCAACTCCAGCGCTACACCAAGCGGCTGGTGCTGGCGCTTGACTCCGACGCGGCGGGCATCAGCGCCACACTGCGCGGCGTCGAGGTGGCGCAAGAGACGCTGGAGCAGGCGTGGGAGCCGGTCTTTGACCCACGCGGACTGGTGGGATACGAGGGCCGGTTGGGCGCAGAGATTCGCGTCCTGCGGCTGCCGAGCGGCCAGGATCCAGACGACCTGATCCGGGAAGATGCGCAGCGATGGACCGATTTGGTCGAGGGTGCAGTCTCTGTGGTCGACTTTTATCTCCAGATGCTCTTGGAGGGGCTCAACTTGGACGATACCCAGGCCAAGGCACGGGTAGTGGATACCCTGCTGCCGGTTCTTCGCGCGGCGACTAACCCGGTCGAGCGGGAGGACTATGCCCAAAAGATCGCCCGGTCGCTGCAGGTGAGCGCGCAATCGGTGCTGGCTCGCCTGCGCGGCGTCGAACGCCAGGCTGTGCGGCGTCAGCCCGACGCTGCCCATGCCCGCGTTCAGCCACAGCAGGGGCGGCCGGAGGCCGATCTGGAGAGCCACAGCCTCTCGGCGCTGCTGCAACGCCCAAGCCTCCTCCGGCAGATCAACGACAGACTGGTGGAAAACCGACTGGAGGCCCTGCAGGGAAAGGATTTTCAAGACGCCGGCAACCGGGCGATTTACGAAACGTGGCAGGAGTTGATAGCGATCGATGCCCCTACACCTGTGGAGACGCTGCAAGAGCAACTGCCCCAAGACCTACACGCGCGCTTGGAGGAGTTGCTTGCACCCGACCAATCCGCATTGGCTGATGATCAACTGGTGCGTGACATCTCTATAACAGTACTGAGGCTGCGCTCCCGCAGCCTCAGACAATTGGGACAGGAACTGCGTTTTCTGACGCTCGAGGCCCGTGAGGCAGGCGACATACGGGCACAGGAATATGTAGAGGCTCTACGAGCTTATAAGGAGACCTTGCTGCGTACACAACAGGCTTTGGCGCAGCGGTGAGGAGATAGAAACACAAAAGCGTCCCCAAGCGGGCCAAGTACCTATGGAAAAGAAAAAGCCCCAAACAGAAGAAGAGACAACCGAATCATCGGAGGAGTACACGTCTTCGTCCGTCGAAGAGATCAAATCCGTGTTGTTGGAGGTGCTTGAGAATGTTGACGACCAAGAAACCTCTGGTGACCTGGATGAGATAGAAGAGCCCTCCCCAGACGAACTGGAAGAGATCGAAGAGGGAGAAGATGATCTGTCCAGCCCTACAGACACGGTCTCGATCAGAGTCACCGACGATCCAGTGCGCATGTACCTGCGGGAAATTGGACGGGTGCCGCTCCTGGAGGCACATCAGGAGGTATGGCTCTCTACGCAACAGGAGGCGGCAGCTCATCTTCAGAGCCTTCGGTCCCGTCTGAGTTCTCAAAAAAGTTCGCTCACCGAGCAAGAGATTCTAAGTGCTTTACTGGACTCGTTCCTGGGAGCCTGGTCGGCAGTCACCGAAAACTGCGCGCAACTGAAGCTTTCTCCGCCGAGCTTGGACGCGTTGATAGAGGAAGCCAGGGCGCTCCGTGAAACGACGCTGCCCGACGGTTCATCTCACCTCTACACCTTCCTGAGCCAAGTTGACTGGACGGAATCGGAGGATGGCAACTGGGCAGCGCTCAGCAGCAACATGTTCGACATCCTGATTTTGCTCTACTTGCTGCCCAGTCCGACGCTGGATATGCTCCAAGATAGCTGGCAAAAGCGACGAAAGCTCCCCACGCTGCGCACGATCAAGCGCAACATGCTGGAGAACGAGGAGATCGCCGCGGCATGGGCTGATATCGACCAACAAGCAGCCAATGCCAAGCAGTTGCTGGCACGGGCTAACCTGCGGCTGGTGGTCAACGTGGCCAAACATTACCTGGGGCGCGGCATCTCGCTGCTCGATCCGGCCGACAGCGGTTTGTCGCTCGAAGAACCGC
>CAZKDJ010000349.1:0-2981 GCA_964551295.1 uncultured Anaerolineales bacterium
ACCCGCGCGCCGCCGATCGTCCCCGGCACCCGCTCCCCGACGCGCACCTGCCCGGATAGGTCCCACCGGTCCGGCTGGGACCACACAGCCTGCCAGCTAAGGATAATTTCGATCTCACCGGCGCGATAGACCCGCGACGCAGTGCGCGCCGCCTCCGCGTCGCGCACCGCGGCGACCTGCGCCCGGGGCGGGACCAGCACCGCCTCTACCATCTCGATGGCCGCGTGCAACCGCTCGCGGAGGCTGGCCCGCGAGGAGCGGGCCAGATCGGCCAGCTCGCGCGCGCAATGGGGACACTGGCGCAGGTGTTGAGCGACGACCAGCTTCTCGTTGCCCTCAAGCTCGCTCTGCTGGTACGCGATCAGCTGATCGGGTTCGGGACAGGTGTAGCGGTACAGGTTGGCGGTGAGCGCAGCCCCGAGCCCGGCGAGGGCCTGCACCCGGCGGGCGCAGGCGGGACAGCGACGGACGTGCCGCACGACGGCCTCCTCGGCCACGCCGTCCACGTAGGCCATCAGATCCCCCTCTTGGATCTCGGTTGGATCGACGCAATTCTCACTCAACGTATCGTTTCCCTCTATTACACAGAACGCTCGCTATGCGCTCTGCAGGCCATCTCCGTCCCTCATTCCCAACAACTCTACCAGTTCCTCGTCGCGCCGCAGGCGGCGCAGGATGCGTTCCTTGATCCGCGACACCTCCCGGGCACAGGAAAAAACGTCGGCCCACCTTTCGGCGATCTCTGCCGGCCTCAGCCCCCACTCGAAAGACGCGCGAAACGCGACACTTTCCTGCTTGCCGTTTAGGCGCTCCGCCACGTACCCGTACAACTGCTCGCCGACGATTTCATCCAGCACCTGCGTCGTGGGCGAGATCGTCTCTCCCGCAGCCGCCACCCGCTGCATCTGGGAAAGGGCGGCATCTCTGGCCAGCCGCCGCTCCTCCCGCCGCCGGGCATCGATGGCCACCCCCTGGGCGCAGCGCCTCAGATATGCCAAAATTGCATCCAAAGAGGGGAAATCGTCGAATCGATCGGGCGGCAGCGCGCGCCAGAAACGGGCGAACGCCTGGTTGACCAAGGCGTCGACGTCGCCCGGCACGCGTCCCATCCAGTGCTTGACCAGCCGGCGATACTGGTCGTATATCGCCGCCCAAGCCTCCTCGTCCTGCTGCACCAGGGCCCGGCGAAACAGCTCGTAACAGCAGCGGGGATCGTGATGCTCCCGACGCTGGTAGCGCGCCGTCTCCTCGGCGCAGCGCCGGGCCAATTGAGCGACCGACAGGGCTTGGTCTACTTCAACTCTCGTCATAGGCAACGTAGCCAGTGTAACATAAAAAAGCCCTCGGCGCAAAGCCGAGGGCCGTCTGTGAAACACACGTCATCGGACGTCTTACTAGACCATCTCGCCCGGCAACTGCCTGAGCGGTCGCGTGCCGCGCCGAGTCGGACGGTTCATGCGATAGGCGCTCTGCTGCGCCAGGTGAGCGATGCGCCGGATGATGCGCTCCGAGACCGCCTGCACGTACTCGCGATCATCGACGTCTCCATCGAACCTCATGGGCTTGCCGACCGTTATCGCATACGGCCCGCGCAGATACCATCGCCCGGTCACGCGGATGCCCGAATACTTGGACTCGATGGCGCGGATGCGTTCACGCTGAAGGTGAATGCCAACCGAGACGATGGGCGCGCCGGTGCACAACGCCAGGCGCGCGGCCCCCGTACGCGGCCGGTGTAGGCCGCCCTCCAGCGGGCTGACGGCCCCTTCGGGAAAGATGGCGATGCTGCGTCCGGCCTGCAGCAGCTGCTTGGCCGCCTCGAAGGCCTCGCGCCCATTGCCGTCCACCACCGGCACGTGCCCGGTCAGGTGCAGGTAGCGACCAAAAACGGGCACTTTGAACAACCTGTCGTCGATGAGAATGCTCATCGGCTCGGCCACCAACCCCGTGACCAGGAACGGATCGGTCGTGCTGGGATGGTTGGGAGCGATGATCTTGGGCCCCTCGGGGAGCGATGCCTCCCACGAGACGTCCATCTCGAACATCAACGCGGCGTACAGGTTGACCACAGGTCGACCCACTTTGTAAAAGACTTGATTTAACATGATAACCTCCAAATAAAAAATGATGAGTACAAACTCTCAGAATAAACAGCTCTTTTGAACGTCTGCTACCAGCATATCACACAGATGCATATCGTGTCATCCACCGAAGGATACATTGAGCGGGTGTATTCCCCCCTGGAACCAAAAAACCGCACAGCCTGCGGAGAAGCTGTGCGGTTTGCGTTCTGGTTAAGGCAGGTTGATCCTACCAGCGGCTGCGGCGTCCGCCGCCACCGCCGAACCCACCTCGGTTTTCCTGCTTTGGGCGTGCCTCTTCTACCTTGATGGACCGACCGTCCACCTCTTTTCCGTTGAGCTGATTGACGGCCTCTTGGGCTGCCTCGTACTCCGCCATCTCGACGAACGCAAAGCCCTTCGAGCGGCCGGACATACGATCTGTGATCAGATTCACCGAGGCCACCTCTCCAAACTCTCCAAAGAGTTCCGATAGACCGCTCTCGGTCGTCGAGTAATTCAGATTACCGACGTATAGTTTCTTTGCCATTGCTTTCTCCTTTAGATGTAAATGGTCTTATACTGGCTAGAGAACCGTGACCTGGACAGCCTGCAAGCCCTTGGGGCCCTGCTCGACGGCGAACTCGACCTGCTGGTCCTCGCGCAACGAGCGGAACCCATCTCCCTCGATGGCCGAGTAGTGGACGAACACGTCCTCACCAGCCTCACGGGAGATAAAGCCATATCCCTTGGCATCGTTGAACCATTTGACGGTTCCAATTTCTTTTTCGCTCACTTTTTTACTCCTTAAACTATGTGATTCAAGTATCCGACCAAACAGGAGGTGGAGGGGGGGGGGGGGGGGGGGGGGGGGGGGCGCCCCCCCCCCCCCCCCCCCCCAACAAAAAAAAAAAAAAAGAA
>CAZKDJ010000350.1:0-2970 GCA_964551295.1 uncultured Anaerolineales bacterium
CGAAGGCGAGCTGGAAGATGATGGGCGGCAGCGCCCAGGCCAGTTGGATGGTCAGGTAGACGCCGGGCTTCCAGCCGGAGAGGAGCCCGACGACCGAGGCCAGCCAGATCAGGCCCATGATCGAGGCCGTGATCCAGCGCAGCTTGGGACACAGGGGGGCATCTATTGGAGGTGGGAGGTTTCGTGCCAGCCACAGCAGCCACAGCCCGGTCAGGAGCGTCTGCAACACGAAGAAGGTGTATTCCTCGATCGGCACCCAGCCGATGGTCACGCCGGTGACGAGCCGGGGATCGTACCACCACACGCGGGTCGCCACTAGGTAGTTATCCCAAGGGGTGGTGTAGGCCAGCGCGACGACTACGTGGGCCGCCAGGGCGAGCCAGGCGGGCAGGCCGCTCAACCTGGCGGGCCGGGTCTTTTTGCGATAGGCGACGTCGTACAACGTCAGGCCGCCGACGAGCGCGAGGGGGATGACGATGAACTTGGCTAGAAAACCAAAGTAGGTCATCGCTGCGCCTCCTCGATCAATTCTTGCCGTCGCCGGCGATATTCGACAATGGGGCGGTCACCTTGGATCAGCTTCTCTCCGATGGTCAGCCCGCTGGCCTTGGGTTCTTGCGTGACCACGACCCGTCGATCTTGATGGGCAATCTTGAGGTTGAAGGGCATGGCCAGTCGATTGACGATGTCGCGTAGGATTGGCAGGCGGATGAATCGCTGGTAAAATCTCAGATAGAGGATTGTGCGCTCTTGATCCACCGGCACGAAAGCGGCCATCACGCGCACGTCTGGTGAGATATAATTCTGCCACAGGTTGGGGAAAATAAACTCCAGTCTGAAATCGTGTGCCGGATCGGGCGTGATCTGCTCGGGCTTGCGCGGCGGCCTACCGTCATCGACCCGATTGTAGACGTAAAAGACGAAGCGATTTTCATCCAGCCATTCAACCACCGGCCCGTCAACCAGGGTGCGGTTGCCGCGCCCGATGGTGTTATAGTGGACAAAGGGCAGGTGGACCACGTCGATCTGGTTCTCGATGACGCGGGAGTAGTGGGCGTCCCACGGGTCGTAGGCGCGGCCATAACTAAAATCTTCGAGGCCGTCAAAGAAGCGCGGCGGCTGCAGATCTTCCGGCGAATCCTCTCCCCACCAGATCCAGATGAAACCGTGGGCCTCGTGGGTGGGATACTGCTGGACGCGAAAGCGTTCGGGGACGGGAGTGTTTTTGCCGTTGGCCGGGATCTTGGTCACCTTTCCACTGGCGTCGTATTCAAAGCCGTGGAACGGACATTGCAGCTTTCCGCTATCCAGCACCTTACCTCTGCTCAACGCCACACCGCGATGGACACATCGATCGCGCAGGCAGCTCACGTGCCCCGTATGATCGCGCCAAAAGACCAGCTTCTCGCCCATGCGAGTCACACCCACGGGACGGGCCTTGACCTGGCTGGAGTCCATCACCACATACCACTGGTTGGGGATCATAGAGCATCTGAGGTGTAGACGCGGGTCAAAAAGTGCTCGCGGATGCGAAAGTTGTTCAGTCGTCCCTCGTCCTCAATGGCCAGGGTGGGGAACCGTTCCATCACGGCCCCGCCGAACATACCCTGGCCCTTGGTCGCCGTTGCACCCTTCTTGGTACTGGTGTAGACCTTGACGTCGTTGAGCCCGCACGAGGGGGAGCGGTTCTTGAGGATGAACCCATCCAAGTCGGTCAGGCTGTCCAGGAAAGACGCAGTGAACGCCCGCATTTGCTCCGTGTGGTCGTGTCCTGTATCGGGTTGCAGCAGCCGGGGCTCGCCATCGACGGCCACCAGGCGCAGGAACTCGCGGGGCACGCCCTGGCCGCTTTCGACCTCCGGGCAGACGACGATAAAGTTGACGTGAGGGCGCATCTTTTGCACGAACGGCGCGGCGATAATCTCGCCGTTGTAGCGGCAGTGCTCAAACCCCAGGCACTTGCTGACGACGACGGTGGGTTTGATAAACTCTCTCACGAGCTTCTTCCTTTACCACAGAAGGTCACGCTTGCAGCGTGACACTTGCGGCGCCGTCACATTTATAACGTGACCTGCTGTTGCTGCCCCCTACCACCGGGGGAGGGAGCGGCGGAGTTGGCGTGCCACGCCAGCGCGGTGAGTATGCCCATCGCCACGTATCCGCAGACCGCCGGGCCGGGCAAGCCCCAGAAGACGATCAGGCCGACGGTCTCCAGTAGCCACGTCAGGGTGTAGACCACCAACAGCGGGCGTTCCGGTACCTCTTTCGGTCGGGCGGCGGCGGTAATCAGCGCCCCGCCCAGGAACCAGCCCAAAAAGTTGACCAGCGGGATACCAAAGTAGGCGCTGGGTTGATCCCACACCCACAGCTCCCACTGCGTCATCTGCGGGTCGAGGAACAGATCCCATGCCGTGATGGCCAGCCCACTGATGAGGATGAACGGGAGGCTGTATCGCCTGCCGCCCAGCCGCCATCCGACGGCCCACGAGGGCGGCAGCATCATCATCCAGGCGGCCATGATCAGCAGCGGCACGTGGGCCACCTGGGGTTGGAGGCGGTCGGTGTAATGATAGTGCCCAAAGGGCACGCCGGTGGCCGAGCCCACGGCTTCCAGCGCCCAGGATAGGATAAAGACGATGGCTACCGTGAGGGCGGTGCGCGGGATACCCTGGCTGCGCGCCAGCAGAGCCGTCGATAGACAAGCTTGAATCAGAACGCTGATCGAGATGTGGGGGTACAGGGCGCGCTCGTCCCATATCCAGTTGGTGATGGGTATGGTGAGCATGGCCAGCAGCCAGATGAGGAGCAGCCAGGCGGGCCACCCATGCAGCTTTTGCCAGGCTGTTTTGGTCACCTCACGCCAGGATGCCACTGGGCTTGGTCTCCTTGGTGCGCACTGCTGGGCTGGAGGGTTTGTAGGCCAGCGTCTTGGTGCGCCACCAGATGCCCGGCAGGCGGCGCAGCTTTTCC
>CAZKDJ010000351.1:0-2946 GCA_964551295.1 uncultured Anaerolineales bacterium
GAGATGCGGGAAGTTCGTGGTGCAGAAATCGCCATGGTCTTTCAGGATCCAATGACTTCGCTCAATCCAGTGTTCACAGTAGGCTTCCAGATCGAGGAGGCCCTCAAGCTCCATTTGCGGATGGACGATAAGGCCGCCCAGGACCGAGCTGCTGAACTGCTGGGGTTGGTCGGCATTCCAGAAGCCCGACAGCGTTTGGATGACTACCCACACCAGTTCTCCGGGGGTATGCGGCAACGGGCTATGCTCGCCATGGCGCTCTCCTGCAATCCCAAGCTTCTCATCGCCGACGAGCCGACCACGGCCCTGGACGTCACTATTCAGGCTCAGATCATCGATCTGACAAAGCGGCTTCAGGAGCGGCTGGGAATGGCCGTGATGTGGATCACACACGATCTCGGCGTCGTGGCCGGACTGGCTCAGAAGGTCAACGTGATGTATGCAGGGTACATTGTCGAACGGGGTGATGTGAAGGATATTTATGCGCGCCCGCGTCACCCCTACACGCTTGGGCTGCTGGGGTCGTTGCCTCGCCTGGACGAAGCGCCTGGCACCAAGTTGATCTCCATCCCTGGTCTGCCGCCCGATTTGCTCGTCATGCCGCCCGGCTGTCCGTTTGCCCCTCGGTGCACCTATGCGATGGGCGCTTGCCTGGAGGCAGTGCCCCCGTTGGAGGAGACGGACGGCGAGGATCACTGGGTAGCTTGCTTCCGGTGGAAGCACGTTGCGGGGAGAGAGACGTGATGGATGCCAACAACGGAACTCCTCTGGTTCAGGTTCGCAACCTGAAAAAGTACTTTCCTATCACCCGAGGCATCGTCCAGCGACACGTCGGTGACATCAAGGCGGTGGACGATGTTAGCTTTGATATCTACAAGGGAGAGACGCTGGGGCTGGTCGGAGAGACCGGCTGTGGCAAGACCACTACGGGCCGAACCATAATCCGGCTATACGAGCCCACGGCGGGTCAAGTCATCTTCGATGACAGGGACCTGGCAACACTCAAAGGCGGCGAGTTACGTCGTCTGCGGCGGCGCATGCAGATGATCTTTCAGGATCCTTACGCCTCGTTGAACCCGCGGATGGCGGTAGGTTCTATCATCGCTGAGCCCTTGGAGGTACACAGGGTTGCCCGCGGACAGGAGAAGAGGGAGCGGGTAAACGAGCTGCTCCATTTGGTAGGGTTGAACCCCCACTTTGCCGGTCGTTACCCCCACGAGTTCTCCGGAGGACAGCGGCAGCGAATCGGTATCGCCCGTGCTTTGGCCCTCAACCCGGCGCTGATCATCTGCGACGAGCCCATCTCTTCGCTCGATGTCTCCATCCAAGCACAGGTGGTCAACCTGTTAGAGCGCCTGCAGGAACATCTCGGCTTGACCTATCTATTCATCGCGCACGACCTGAGCATGGTCCGGCACATCAGCGATCGCATGGCGGTCATGTACCTGGGCAAGATTGTGGAGTTGACCGACCGGGATGAGATATATCTCAACCCGCTACATCCCTATACTCAGGCGCTGATGTCGGCGGTACCCGTGCCGGATCCGGAGATAGAGGAGAAGCAGCAGCGTATCATCCTCGAGGGGGATCTGCCCAGCCCGGCCAATCCTCCAAAGGGATGTAACTTTAACACCCGCTGCCCCAAGGCGGTGGATGTCTGTTTTGAGGAGGAACCGCAGTTCATAGAGATCAAACCAGGACACTTTTGTGCCTGTCACTTGGTAAAGCCCTGAAGGAGAGTGGCTCAGCTACCCGTGTAGCAAAGGCGTATGAAAAAAGGAGGTGGTGTGCAGTCACATTTACTCCCGAGTTCGCCAAGTAACCGATCTATTAGTATGGAGGAGGAAAAATGTCTAGAAACAAAAAGTATTACCTCTTGGTAGCGGTCTTGATGATCGCCACCACCGTGCTGGCAGCCTGTTGCCCGGCTGGTGAAGGGCCAGAGGGCGAGGCGACCGCAGTGCCGGGGGACTTTGCGTCCGCCGATCCAAACACCCTCATGTGGGCGACGCACGGCGACACCGATACTCTCGACCCTGCGTGGAACTATGAGAGCGCCGGTGACGCCATCATCCTGAATATCTATGACCAGTTGGTCACGTACAACGGCCCGGACGCAACTTCGTTCGTGCCGTCCCTGGCGACCGAGTGGGACATCCAGGATGGTGGGCAAACCTACGTCTTTACCATCCGCGAGGGGGTCAAGTTCCACAACGGTAACGACCTGACACCAGAGGACGTGGAGTACACCTTCGAGCGCGGGCTGCTCCAGGGTGGTACGTGGTCGCCCCAGTGGCTGTACACCGAGGCACTGTTCGGCACCGGTATCTACGACGTGGCCGAGCTGGTGGATCCCGAGGGAACCCTGGATGACGACCCCGAGGCGCTGCAGGCAGCGGATGCCGACGCACTGATGGCCGCCTGCCAGCAGGTGACAGATGCTATCGAGGTCGATGGGAACACCGTCGTCTTCAAGTTGAGCCAGTCGTGGAGCCCGTGGTTGGCCACGTTGGCCCAGAGCTGGGGTTCCATCATCGACATGGAGTGGGCCATGGAGCAAGGGGCCTGGGATGGCGACTGCGCCACCTGGCAGAACTACTACGGCATCACCTCAGATACGACCCCGTTGCGTGACGTAGTGAATGGCACCGGCCCCTACAAGCTGGATCACTGGACGCCCGGCGAGGAAACCGTGCTGGCCATGAATGAGGACTACTGGCGGACAGAGCCCGTCTTCGAGGGTGGTCCGACCGGCCCGTCGATCGAGCGCATCGTCGTCAAGGGGGTCGACGAGTGGGGCACTCGCTACGCGATGCTCCAGGCCGGGGACGCGGACATCGCTACCGTGCCGCGCGAGAACGTGGCGCAGGTCGATCCGCTGGTGGGCTTGCTGTGCGAGTGGGATGCCGATGCCGGCACCTTCGCGTGCGAGGAAGCCGAATACCC
>CAZKDJ010000352.1:0-2930 GCA_964551295.1 uncultured Anaerolineales bacterium
ACACGCACCAGGCGATCTGTCAGCAAAGCCTAAGCGGGTTATCTCCGCGCCGTTATGCGGCACTCTGTCGTGGGGTCAGAATAAGGGGCGCTACGGGTATAGACCTGCCTTCAGGACAGTTACGATAGCCGGGCCGACGAAGACCAAAAGCGCGGCAGGCAAAACAAGGAGCAGTATACTACAAGCAAAGAGGAATCCCTTTCCACGATGACCGTTCAAGGCAATTGAGCGAAACGGGCCGAGGAGGACAGTCCAAGCGATGCGAGACGCTCTTCCACAGACAGCCTGGCTGGACGAGTCTGACAACTGCGACAGGACGATGATTCTACGCTGGACAACGTAGGTCGTGCCCACCAAGATGAAAACGGCAGCCGTCATCAGCCAGCCGATAGGTTGGGCAGCATTGGGCGTAAGCATCTGGCCCATGAATACCGGATTGATTATGAAGAGTAACATCCCAAGTTCAAGCGGCAATCCTGCCAGAGAAAGAATCATCCAGTGTTGTCTCCTTGTCATAATCTGACCTCCTTCCTGTAGTGCATAGAAGTGCTCAACCGCCGCAGTCACGACTGTGTCTGTCAGTACATAGCTCCACAATCGTACGAGGCCCACGAATCCTCTCTGACGATAAGAGTCACGGCAAAGATCACGAAACAGTTGAGCCAGCAGTGGTCCATACTCACGGCGATGTGTTGCCGGATAGACAAATAGTAGTATGTGATATAATCTCTCTGCGGCGGAGAGCACATTGAATGGTGGGGTATGTGACACTAGACTGCCTCCGTGCCGCCGAGAATACACTTCGTCCGAGCTACGAGGACTAGAGCGGATAACCGTCGTGCTTCAGCGGCAAGAACTCGCCGGCCAAGAACGGTTAATCGATAATAGCGGCGTCGCTCATCATCAAGTTCTGGGTCAGGTCGCTCATCTGACTCTTCTATCAAGTTCGCTTTGAGCATACGTTTTATTGAGCCATACAGTGTACCTGGCCCCATACGTACTTGGTTTTGCGTCATCGCCGTCACTTCTTGCATGATGCCGTAACCATGCCGTTCTTGATCGGCCAATGCGAGCAAGATATGCAAAACTGTTGGGGTTAAAGGCAACAGTTCATCAATCTCAGAAGTGAGGTCACCCATAAAGCATACTCCCTTTCCTAAAATATATCCGCCGAGAATATATCCGTTACAGATATATGATACCATATCTGATCGTTTTTGTCAAGGAGTTGCTTTCTATTCTCAGAGCATTCTTGTACACATCACAGCGCCGCATAACCCGCGCATGCACGCGACTTGGCCAATCGGCGTGCTTTTCAAGATTTACACGCGCATTTCAGTTCACTTTCTAGCGACGGCTCTCACGCCGCACCCGCCAAGCGCGTGATGCGCATGCCGTTAGCCAGCTTGCCTCAGCACAATTGAACCAAGGCTGACAAATGTAGATGGGAGCTACCCGATGAAAACAATGAAGCAGGAACTCGAATCCCCTCACTTGATGGTCGAACTGGCACTTGAAGTTAGCCTTTTCGATCCTCCTCTGAAAGTATGGGATAAGGAGATATCACACGCTTGTAGGCTCTTCTTCTCCCTTATTGTCGAGGGAAACAGGGCCGCAAGTGGTTTTCCAGGTGACCAGGTACCCTCAATCATTGCTGCTTTAAAAAAAGCAATACAGGTAATCACAAATTGGGAAGGATTGTCACTTCCAGGAGAGATATCGGAAACCATATATGAGCGTGAAGGATTCAACTTCCCGATAGTGACGGCAAAGACCAAGGGGGAGTACAGGTGGATCCAGTGGACAGACGGCATCCATCCTGAGTTTGGACCACCGATCTGGGTCAATCTGTCACTCGATCAAGTAGAGAGCTTGATCTCCCAGCTAGAGCAGGTTCCGAGTCTGGAACAGCAAATGATCGAGACATTGAAGTCGCTACCATAAGAATCGATTAGAGTGTGGGAGAAACCATTGTGTGCGTTCCTACCGCGATGAACGAAGAAGTACAGCTTGAATCTCATGACTTGATACGGCGTCCTCTCCAGAAGCTTGAACCGATTCTTATAGCTGGTGCGGAGAGATTGAAGCGCCATGCAGAGAAAACCGGAGAGTTTCGAATCAGAAATGCAGCGACTCTGCCAGAACCTCATTCGTATCACCACGAGGTTTTCTACTACACAACAGCATTACTTGGTGCAGTAGGCAGGTTAGAAGAAGCTCAGACATATCTCGAAGTGTTTCCACAGGTCTGTGAACGGGTAGAGATGACACGCGCCCAATGGATCGACTATCACTATTCTACCTACGTCATCACGCTTGTAAGCCTTTATGATATCGCCTTGATACTCACAAGCGTTGTTTTTCGCTTAGGGATTCCTCCACGGCACTGCAGAGACAGTGTCATCAAGGAAAACAGATGGGTCAAAACGACTCCAGTAAAATCAGCATTGGATGGGCTACATCGGTGCATCAAGCCTTACATCGAGTCGAGACATCTGCTAGTTCATCGCGGGGAAGTCCCACAGCTTGAGCAGTTTGATACTCTGCGGTTCTTAAGCTTTGCCAACAAGTTTTCCGATCCACTCGTTGATCCAGAGGATTTGCAGACCTGGTACGTCTGTGAAATCACGTTGCTTGGCAGTAAGTTGTTCTTTGAACGGGACGAGATCAAGAAAGCGGCATGGAATCTGTTCGATGCTCTCCTGCCAGTGTACCAGGCAAGGGTAGAAGAAGTAGAAGCTTTTGCTTCAACCGCTGGCTAACACAGCTTGCACCCGACCCGGCTAATCGCGGCTCGAATTCGAAGGTGGTTTCGTTGTTGAGGTTGTCTTGTACAGGGTGGCACACTGCAAACCCGCCGCGCGGGTGAAGCCATCCGTTAGGCGGGTTGTTCGAGGAACACTATGAAGGAAACTGAAAGCCCTGAGATT
>CAZKDJ010000353.1:0-2907 GCA_964551295.1 uncultured Anaerolineales bacterium
CGGCCAAGGCGGCGGATGCGGGGGATGCGGCGGGGGATGTGGGGAGGCGGGTGGATGATGTTGGTGGATTCACTGAGTTGTCCAGTCAGGCTCGTAGATATCTTAACGACTTGGAGACCCAGACAGGTTTCAAAGTTACCAAAGAACAACGCGTGCATCTCGCCGATACGCTTCGAAATCAGGAATTCACGAAACTCTCGCAAGATTCTGCTAGAAGGCATCGCGCCAGGTTTAATAGTATCAAAGATGACTTGATCGCTCAATGGGAACAGCACACTGGACAGAGTTGGCCTCGCTATGCAAATGATATAACCTCAAAGAACGGCCAGCTTATAGTCCGTTACGCGGGGCAACCATTTGATGCACACCACATCATTGAAAGCAGTTATGGTGGTCCAAATAAGTGGTGGAATATTCATCCTGCCAGATTCCCTAATCAGCACCAAGGTGGCATTCATAGATCTGGTGGAATCATCAGGGAGATATTCCCTTGACAAGACGGAGGTCGATAGAATGGGGATCTACGATGATTTTCTAGGGGAAACCCAACCAGGGGGACAGCTAGAAAAGCTGAAAAGAGTTAGCCCATCAGCAATCGCGCAGTTGAGGATCTCTTACCCTCAGTTGCCCAGTGACTATATAGCCTTTCTGGAAGAGATTGGCTGTGGCGAAGTGGGAAATGGTGCTTATGTCATCTATGGTGGGGTTCTCGAACCAGACGAGATATATGATGAGGTTACCGCTGAGGAATTGCAAGGGGTATTGCTTTTTGGAGATGACATGCAGGGTTATTGTTCTGGATTCGCTACCAAGGAGGACTGGATTATAGTCGAGATTGACCCCACGGATATGAGTTGTATTGAATCTTTCCAGAGCTTCGCAGATTTCGTTAGGGATAGACTCCAAGAGGTCGTGTAGCCAAATGGGGTAGGAGGGTGGTTGGCGGCGGGTTGAGCTATGAAAGAGCCAGGCACCTGCGAGGCACCTGGCTCTTGGTATGACAACGCGGGCTTGCGTCCGGCGAATGAGGAATCAAACGAATCTCTCCCGCTGCCAATTCGTCGGTTTCCGAATTCGCCGTCGTGTTCTGGCCGTTCGCTTGGTTGTGCCGGTTTTGCGTCTGAACTATAATCGAGTGTAGCTGCACGTTTACAACAACCCGGTCAACAACGTCGATCCCTCCGGCCACTTTGTGGTGGCGGCCATCGATACAATATGGGACGTGGTGGACCTGTACAACGACGCGCGCGACTGCCTGGGCGACAGCGACTCGATGGCGTGCGCCATGCTGCCCATCGACGCTCTGGCCGTGGTGGCGTTGTTCGCGGAGGGTCCTTCGAACAACGTGGCCCGCCGGGCGGCCAAGGCGGCGGATGTGGGGGATGTGGCGGGGGATGTGGCGCGACGGGTAGGCATCAACTCGATCGCTGACAACCCAGAGTTGCACGACTTCTATGTCGACTACTTGAGAAAGAAAGCGAATTCGCCATTCGACAACGACTACAAGCGGTATCTACGTAAGGTTGAGGCAGGGGAAGCAATGAGCAACGAATACCTTGATAAGGTTTGGAGTAATGTAGGTGGTGAATTCCGACAGAAGGCGAGAGCAAAGGGATTCGATGTTGGTGCGGAAACCCATCATTGGAACTACAACAAGGCTACTTACCCGCTTGATCTGTTTAATCCAGAGAACCTTTTTCCGACGGCGACTCGTAAGCAACATGAACTCCTTCACCGTTTGACATCGTCAAATCCAAATCCAGGTCTGTTTTGGGAGGGGCCAATCTGGCCCCATATGGCTATATCCACGAACGGAGCCTGGAAACTACCCAAGTCATTCTTCACTGGAGGCAACTAAATGGAGGCCTATGGCTCTGTATACTCAGTTCTGGGTTTGTCAAAGGAACTGATCGATGTCTGCCAGGGAGACTTAGTGCTCCCGGTTCCCAGTGTGGATCAACCAAGTCGGTGGTATGGCGGACCACCCGGAGTGATCCCACTTTGGAGTTCATCCGACGGTCCGCTAAGTTGGGCGTTATGGATTAAAAATCTTCCTCCCAAGCTTTCAGCCACATATGTCACGTGCCATCCAGAAGCCGGATATCGCGTTGTTGAGATAGCTCGAACGCAGGATCAATTGATGATGGAAATTTGCCTAGAGGAGATTACGAGAGAAGAAGGCATCACGCCGGAAATTAGGGATTTTGCTCAAGCAGTGGGAATCGACAATAGCCTCGACCGCATTTTTAACGTAGCTGTTGAGACGGGAGATGATCTGAAAGGACTGCTGAGCTTGACCGAGTTCAGAGATAATCCTCCACTTGTATGTACTGTGGGGTACAACAGATCGTTGCTTGACACAGATACAGATTTCGACGATCCGATTATTCTGAGTGGAATTGCCTCTCTAGAACTGGACAAGAAGGCCTATGCAGTGATAGTGGACAAGCCGGTCGCTCCACCTTGGCTGAGGAAGCACGCAGATCAGAATCAAGTCTTCGATGAAATGCTGGGACGCGGAGATATCCAGGCTTGTTGGAAGTGTCTAAACTCAACTGGCTGGAGATACAGCGATACTCGGGTAGCAGTAGAGAGGCTGGCACGGGTTTCGCATGATGAACTCCTGCTGCACTTGGGAGAAGCTTGGTGTTCGATGGATCACGAGGAATACGGCGAGGGATACGGTGGGGGGTATTGATCGAACCCAGCTTGGTAGTAGGTAGATCGGGTTGAGGGAAACTAAAACCCGACACCTCACCCGTGACGTCGAAAGAGCCAGGTATTTTGCAGATGCCTGGCTCTTGGTATGACAACGCGGGCTTACGTCCGGCGAATGAGGAATCAAACGCATCTCTCCCGCTGCCAATTCGTTGATTTCCCAATTCGCCGTCGTGTGCTGGTCGTTCG
>CAZKDJ010000354.1:0-2905 GCA_964551295.1 uncultured Anaerolineales bacterium
AGTTTCCATATACCCGAGCAACTTAATCCAATGAATCAATGGCTTCTCTCATCTTGACCGCTGTTTGTCCTCCCGGACAGACGTGTCTCGTGCCGCAGACCGGGCAGATAAACAGCGTAAACGCCAACCAATAGACAAAGACTATGCCGATGTACCCGAGCAAATAGGCGATGCCTTGGACGTACAGAAAATATATCGGAAAAAGTATGATCCCAAAGAAGCTCGCGTAAGCCAGCGTAAGAAAAACCTTGTATCGAGACTCGGATCTCTTCGCCTGTTTGAACAATCTGGCAATTTGACTGGACGGAAGACAAAATCCCCCCACGCAAGGAGCGCATTTTCCAATATATGGACACTGCCAATACACGCAAACGTAGCTCATGAATAACGCGACGAGCACAAACAATGAAACATAGACGACAAAGAACACGACACTGATTCGCCGGAGAAATACGGCGATGGCAATGTACAAGACAATCTCGGAATGGTAAGTGCTAAATACAGAAACTTTCTCTTATATGGTACACATTCGTTTTCTTTCACTTTTCTTCTGCCATTTCTGTATCGGCGTCCAACTTGTGGGTGTGTAGAGTTGGCCTCTGCTTTCTTACTCTATCCAGGACACTGTCCCTACTGCCCGCCGGCCCCCTCTACGATGGCGATCTCTTCCTCCGTCAGTCCGTACAGCGCGTACACCAGCGCGTCGATCTGGCGCTGGTAGAGGGTTTTGTCGGCGGGGGTGGTGGCGGTGGTCAGAAAGCAGGTGAGCACCACCGCGAGCAGCACATAGATCAGCGAATAGTTGACGTTCCTGTCGGTCGGCATAGGCATTTAGACTACATCCTTCAATCCATCCTACGTGCTTGGATGTCGGGTTTCTCTACGCTCAACCCGACCTACGTACTTTCTACTTCTTCCGCCCCTCTCGCATCGCCCGCTGACCGAACACTACTATCATGACCTGTATCAAAGACCACACCGCGGGGCCAAAAAGCTGGGACTCGTAGCCAGGCGGCGCCGCAACCAGCATATACCCAACGTGAACCACCGATAGAATCAGTGTGACTGCTCCCAATACCACCGCCGCTAAGAAAGCCCAGCCCTTCTCTAGTGCACACACTGGAACCAGCGCGAGGGCAAGCACTGTCGCTATGGTGTGACGATGTCCTCCCAGCGTGAGCCACAGAGACGCAACATCGGGGGCTTCAAAGCGGAAACCGATATCGAGGCCCATGAAAATCCACCCGACACTGACCACCAGCCCAATGATAACTCCCAGTGTGTTGTTCCGTATCCTGGCTGTACCGTTCATCGATTATCTTCCCTTCATCAAGGTTACAGATGCTGCCTAACTTGTGAGTACATGGAGTCGGCTTTTGCTTCCCTCGGCGATGGGTTGAACGAAGTGAAACCTTCCTGCTATCCCCTGGCCCCCTCCACGATCTCGATCTCCTCCTCCGTCAGGCCGTACAGCGCGTACACCAGCGCGTCGATCTGTGCATCGGTGGCGTCGATCTGGCGCTGGTAGAGGCGCTTGTCGGCGGGGGTGGCGGCGGCGGATAGCCTCTCGTGCAGATCGAGCATGCACGCCACCAACTCGACCATTTTGTCGTGCCGCGCCACGTCCGCCGGGTCGTCGAAGTCGATGGTGCGGATGGGAAGTTGCTTGATCTTCGACAGTTTGACCTGTGCAAACACACGTCCTTTCTCTTGCACAAGTTTCTCATAGAGCCATCTGAGGTACTGGGAGTTCAGCAACCCCAGAATGTATTCAACTCGATAGTCGGACTTTCCTACGGGTGTTATAGCGGTGATACTTCTACCAAACCACAAACCTCTGTAGTCAACTGTTGCGATGATATGGTCGGCAGTCTGCCTCAGCAGGATTTTCGGTGTCGTATCGTAAACTTCCTCGTTCAATCGAACGACTTCATTTGCTCGAATGAAATCGTGATAGTTGGTGCGGCAGTATCTCCCGGTTTCTTTGGCGATCCAATACCGATTAATGTCTGCGCCTTTCCAGAACATCTTGTCTTGGGCTTTTTCTTGCTCGCTTTCATACAGTAGCCGTTTTGATAGATCGCTCCTGCCTTTCTCTTGCATTCCGACATTTACCCGCTGATAGTTAATACCAGCATCTCTACACTTCAAATACTTGAAGCTGCCCAAAGGGACGACTGATTCCGTTACTTGTTGAAGCGGTGCCATAAATTCAACATCTGCATTGTCGTTAAATTCACGCTGATCAACAAGAAGCCTGGGATATTTGTCTTCTTCCAGCAGGCTGGCTTTCTCTTCATTTGACCCGTCACGCAGATTGATAATGCTGACCTGATGGCTTTTGGTAGGCTTTTGCTTCTCGATGACGAAAACACAGGACAGTGCCACAACTCCTGCAAATACATCTTCTCCTAAGTCAACAAGGTTAATGATCTGGTTCTGTAGCATAAGAGTGCGGACGTCTTTGATGCGTCGTTGCCTCAGTAGTGTGTTTGGCACAATCATTGATACAAGACCATTGCTGCGAGCTAAAGCGAGGCCAGCCTCAGTGAATAGCTTGAAGCTATCTGTGTGTTCCTGAGTGGTAGCTGGATACTTGTTATGGAGGTAGTCAAGATCCTTGTCGATGTCCCCGCCCCACGGCGGATTCCCGATCACCGCGTCGAAGCCGCCCGCCGCCATGGCCCGGGGGAACTCGGCCTGCCAGTCGAAGGCGTTCACCCGCCGCAGTTCCTCGTCGTCGAACATTCCTGTCTGCCTCCCTTCGTAATAGTCCGGCCCGATGAGGCTGTTGCCGCACTTGACGTTGTCCTCCAGGTTGGGCAGCGCCCGCTCGCCCCAAAAGCTCACCTGCTGCTCCCCCTCCAGCACCTTGAGCAGCAGGCTCAGCTTGGTCACCTCCACC
>CAZKDJ010000355.1:0-2875 GCA_964551295.1 uncultured Anaerolineales bacterium
TGCCCAAGGTACTTTTGAGAAAAAGGCAGAAGTCATTTTTGGACAAGCCCTAAGTCAATTTGAGGGATCGAAGGCGATTGCACATGGGCCGACAGTGGGGGCGATGAGGGAAGAGTACCTCAAGAGCATACTGCGTGATATGCTTCCACCAAAGTTCGCTCCGGAAAGCGGCTTCATCGCTGACCAATATGGTCACATCTCACCACAGCTTGACATGATTTTCTTCGATAGGGCCGAGTTGCCTACCGTGTCTCTGGTTGGTAACACGGTTGTTGTGCCTGTCGAAGTTTCTCTGTTGACTGCTGAAGTCAAGAGCACGGTGAAAACCGAGACGCTAGAGCAAGTGGCGAAGCAGCGCCGCGACATGGAGAATGCAGAAACGGGCCTCAAGCCCGCCTATGTTGGGATTCCAGGACGGCGCTCGCTTTTAGTACCAACGATTGTTTTTGGATTTGATAGTGAACTGAGTAATGACAGTCTCCGAGAATGGCTCAAAGCAACGTCGGGAGTCGAAGGTATTCTTATAGTCAATAAGCTTGCCATCTTTCCAACTTTTCCCCGTGAGTCCATCAATGGTGAGTCTCGGTTCGGACAGGCTGTGTTGGAGGCACCCACCGAACCCGCTGAGTTGCTGTTAGCTTTTATTGGAGGAGTTTACCGGCTTTTGTACTTTCTAGCGCTTCACAATTCCCCAGGTGCAGATTTGAACATAGTGAATGGCATAATAATATCTCAAAGTATGTGGTTTTGGGAGGGATATCTTTCTGAGTTTCACTGCAAGCTTCTCAGTCGGTAGGTTGGATCCAGGCGGGCCAGAAGCCCGAAGCGAGACCCAACGATTTATCGAATCCCGGCCTCGCCCACAGAAAAATCACGGCGGTGAGTCTGCAAACTCACGGCGGTGACTTGGCCATCGCTCCGCGCCGGCTAGGCCTTTTTGAACTTTATCACGTCCGGGTCCAGGGCTTTCTGGAAGTGCTTGCCCGGGCGGAAGCCGGCGACCACCTGGGTGATGTTCTTCGCGCCGATCTCTTCCTCCGTCTCTGCCCCCACGGAGCGCACGCGCAGCCTGAACGTGCCGAAATCCCCCAGCCGCACTGCTGCCCTCGGCCAGCGCGCGGGGGACGATGGCCAGGAAGGCCTCGACTGCGGCGGCCACGTCGGCCGGGTTGAGCGTCGACATCTCTGCCGCCCGCTCTGCCAGGTCGCGCAGCTTGAGCTCGCCCGTGCTCTTGGCCACGGGATAGTACTTTTTCGGCTCCTCCGGGCCGCGGGGGTTGCCCCTGGCTACGATCGAGTATTCTACCGTCATTGTTCGTCTCCTTTCAAAGTGATATTGTGCCCGCGAGGGCGTCGAACCGTGCGACAGTCTAGCCGAGGTCGCTGGCGGTGTCAACTGCATTTGGCGTATTTTGATTGCATTTTCGATTGCAATCGGCGAGCCCTGGAGTGACTGGGCGGTGGAGGCATCTTGCCTAACGTTCTTTTGTCATACGAGGTGTAGGACAAATTGTTAATTTGTCCAGCAGAGGGACAATTTGCCAAATTGTCCTACAGGGGCAAGATTGCGTCTGGCATTCTCTTGTCCCCCGCGTGGAAGTGTGATAAGATGACTCCCTGTAATGGATGCCCAGCGTCTCTCCACAAACCGTCAGACGGTCAAAGGCCCCGCCGGCAGCGTTGTAGGACAAATTGTTAATTTGTCCAGCAGGGGACAATTTGCCAAATTGTCCTACAGGGGCAAGATTGCGTCTGGCATTCTCTTGTCCCCCGCGTGGAAGTGTGATAAGATGACTCCCTGTAATGGATGCCCAGCGTCTCTCCACAAACCGTCAGACGGTCAAAGGCCCCGCCGGCAGCGTTGTAGGACAAATTGTTAATTTGTCCAGCAGAGGGACAATTTGCCAAATTGTCCTACAGGGGCAAGATTGCGTCTGGCATTCTCTTGTCCCCCGCGTGGAAGTGTGATAAGATGACTCCCTGTAATGGATGCCCAGCGTCTCTCCACAAACCGTCAGACGGTCAAAGGCCCCGCCGGCAGCGTTGTAGGACAAATTGTTAATTTGTCCAGCAGGGGACAATTTGCCAAATTGTCCTACAGGGGGCAGGTGTGAACCGCTTGCAGTATCAGCACGTCTACCGGCGTCATCTGCCGCACTTTCAGCCGCCCGGCGCGACCCTGTTCATCACGTTTCGACTGGCGGGCTCTATCCCATCCGAGGTGCAGGGGCAGTTGCGCTTGGACGTCGAGCGGATCGACGGGATTCTGGCCGGTATTGGCGATCCTGATGAACGGGCCAGGCGGGCCTATCTGGAGCAACGCCGTCTCTTTGGCAGGTGGGATGCCGTGCTGGATACGGCCCGGGGCGGCCCCCTCTGGCTGCGCGACCCTCGGATCGCCGGCCTGATCGCCGAGAGCGCGCACTACCGCGATGGCCAGGTGTACGATCTGGACGCTTTTTGCGTGATGCCCAATCACGTTCACCTGATCTTTGCGCCGCTTCCCAGGGAGGACGGCGGCTATCACGCGGTGGCGGCGATCACGCACTCGCTCAAACGGCATACCGCCCGCCAGGCCAATCTGTTGTTGGGGCGCGAGGGGAGCTTTTGGCAGCACGAAAGCTACGATCACGTCGTGCGCGGTGAGGCAGAACGGGAGCGGATCGTGGCGTATGTTTTGAACAACCCGGTCAAAGCGAAACTGGTCGATCGGTGGGAAGAGTGGAAATGGACGTATTGCAAGTACCTGTAGGGCAAGTTGATCACTTGCCCAATGGACAAATTGGCAATTTGTCCAACAAGGTGTTTCTCGAAGGCCCGGCCGGCAGCGGCAAGACCACGGCCGCCGTGGCGCGGCTGCTGCACCTGCTCGAAT
>CAZKDJ010000356.1:0-2838 GCA_964551295.1 uncultured Anaerolineales bacterium
GGGGGGGGCGCCCCCCCCCACACACCCCCCGCCCCCCAGATTATTGAGATGATACCGTGCGTCTATCTTATCGTGACAGGTGTCAAAGGGTGGGGGAAGGACCTTGGTGGCCGATGAGCAGCGTGAAATCGCACGAGGCCGAGGGCCAAGCACAGGAGGTTGAAAGTCGTCAAATCGCAGTGATGCAAAAGCGGCTGCGAGAGCTGACCTTTCTGCACGAGACCAGCAGGACTCTTGCTGGCACTCTTGACTTGGACGGTGTGTTGCATTCCTTGTTGGCTCAGGTACAGGTCTATTTTGAGGTTGAGGCGACCTCCGTGGCTCTTCTGGACGAGGAGGCTGGCGAGCTCGTCTTCAGGGTCGCCGTCGGTGAAGCGGCTGAGGAAGTTACCGGATTGCGCATGTCGTCTGAGCTAGGGATCGCGGGGTGGGTGGCCCGATCCGGCGAGCCGTTGCTGGTACCCAAGGTCTGCGCCGACGGACGTTTCTACGCCGGCGTGGATGAGAGCACGGGCTTTGAGACGCGGGTGATTTTGGCTGTGCCAATCAAGGCTCAAGATCGTACCATCGGCGTTATCGAGGCGATTAATCCGGTAGATGGGGTTTTCGACAAAGACGCGCAACGGCTCTTGCTGTCTGTGGCTGACCTGGCTGCCGTCGCTATCCAAAACGCCAAACTCTACGAACGTGCCCGGCAGGCCGAGCGCCGATACGAGAACCTGTTCAACGAGGGCAGCAACCCGGTTGTGGTGCTGTACCTGGATGGCAAGATCTTGGATGTCAACCGGCGAACCGTCGAGATAGTTGGGCGCCCTCGTGACCAAATGATCGGTGAGACGCTCTCTGACCTGCTTGGAATCTCGAACGAGGCGTGCCAGGAGGCCATACGCCAAGTTCTGGGAGGGCGTTCTCCGGTATCGGAGGTAAAGCTCCAGTCTGGTGAGGATGTCCGTACCTTGGAAACCCACATGGTCAAAATCGATTATGGGGGCAGAGAGGCGATTCAGTGGCTGGGGTACGACGTCTCGGAGCGCGTGGCATTGGAAAACATGCGTGCAGAACTGACCCGCATGATCGTTCACGACCTGCGCAACCCGTTGGGCAGCATCATGGGCAGCCTGCAACTGATCCACACTGCCTTTGTCGAACACGACGAGACGCTGCCGATCACCAAGCTGTTGGGCGTCGCCATGCGCAGTGGACAGAAGCTGTATTTGTTGATTGACTCTTTGCTGGACCTGGGGCGGTTGGAGGCTGGGGAAACTGAGTTGAGCAAGGTCTCTGTTAACGTCGACGCGTTGGTTCAGGAGGCGGCGGAGCAGATTCAGCCGTTGGCGTTGAGCAGGAGGCAAGAGCTAGCGACGCACGTTGCTCCTGGGGTGAATGAGGTGTGCGCCGACCGCGACTTGATCCTGCGCGTGCTGACAAACTTGCTGGACAATGCGGTCAAGTTCACCCACAGAAATGGGCACATCATCCTTGGCGTAGAGCGGATGAAGGATGAGGTGTTGTTCACCGTGACGGATGATGGTATCGGCATTCCTCCCGAGTATCGGCAGCGCATCTTTGAGCGCTTTGCGCGCTTGGGAAACGCCGATGGCGTCAAGGGAACTGGCCTGGGATTGGCGTTCTGCAAGCTGGCTGTGGAGGCTCACGGAGGGCGGATCTGGGTGGAGAGCGAAGTGGATGAGAGTAGCCAGTTCAAGTTTACGCTGCCTCTGGGGGATAGATAGATGACGGAGCGGCTTTACTACGCCGATGCGTATTGCAGGCACTTTTCCGCCCGCGTGACCGAGCGGTTGACCTGGGACGGGCAGCCTGCCGTCGTGCTCGATCGCACGGCTTTCTATCCCACCTCTGGCGGCCAGCCGGCGGACGAGGGTACGTTGAATGGGGTGGCCGTAGACGACGTCTTCGCGAGAGAGGACGGCGCGGTCGTCCACGTGCTGGCGTGTGCGCTGCCCGAGGAAAAAGTCGCGGGGCAGATCGATTGGTCCCGCCGCTTCGATCACATGCAGCAGCACACTGGGCAGCACATCCTCTCCGCCGCCTTCGAGCAGGTGCTCGACACCGACACGGTGGGATTCCACCTGGGCGCAGAGGTCAGCACGATAGACGTCAACGTGGCTCGCCTGGATCCGGAGGTGGTGGCATCGGTTGAGGACCTGGCGAATCAGGTGGTATGGGAGGACCGGCCGGTCGATACGCGTTTCGTCAGCCCGGACGAGTTGGCGTCACTGCCCTTGCGGCGGCCGCCTGCCGTGGATGGGCCGGTGCGCGTCGTGGATGTTGACAGCTTTGACGTGAATCCATGTGGCGGGACGCACGTCGCGCGCACCGGCGAGATCGGTCTGATCAGGATTCCGCGCCTCGAGTATCGAGGGGATGAGACGCGCGTCGAGTTTTTGTGTGGACGCCGCGCCCTGCGCGATTACCGGGCCAGAAGCGAAGTGGTCGATCAGTTGGCGACCCGGCTCACCGTGGGCTATTGGGAACTGGATCAGGCCGTGGCGCGTCTGCAGGATGAGGCAA
This sequence comes from uncultured Anaerolineales bacterium, assembly GCA_964551295.1. GTDB lineage: Bacteria > Chloroflexota > Anaerolineae > B4-G1 > B4-G1 > JAFGED01. The sequence goes on from CAZKDJ010000356.1 coordinate 2,533, forward strand.
AGCAGTTGCGGCGCGACCTGCGCCAGATGCGCGAGCGCTTGCTCTATGTGGAGGCGGCTGATCTTTACGAGACCGCGACCCCACGCGGGGCGTATCGCGTGGTGGAAAAGGTGTGGGAGGGACGTGAGCCGGGCGAGTTGCGAGCTTTGGCTCAGGAATTGATCCGCCGTTTCGAGGTCGTCGCGTTGCTGGCCAGCGTGGGGGAACGGACGCACCTGTGTTTTGCCCGCTCTGAGGGAGTGGGCGTGAACGTGGCCGAGTTGCTGCGAGAGGCTTGTGGGCAGTTAGGGGGTAAGGGAGGTGGGC
>CAZKDJ010000357.1:0-2831 GCA_964551295.1 uncultured Anaerolineales bacterium
GGTCATCTTCGACAATCAGTGCTACCGGTGGATTCACCTGCACTCCCAAATGTGATGGGATTTCAAAGCAAATCATCAGCCCAAGCCGCTTCCCGTGTCAAATCGAATTGTGATACTTGATTGTCTTTTCGCTCAGGTGCAACCGCTGGCCGACCTCCTTGTAGGTCAGCCCCTGCGCCACCAGGCCCAGGACCTCCCGCTGGCGCGGGGTCAGGTCACCCTTTCCCTCCCCTGTGGAACGGGGGAGGGCCGGGGTGGGGGTAGCACGGGAGAATTCGGCCACGATGCGCGCCGCCATCTCCGGCGATAGGGAGACGTCGCCGCGCAGCGCGCCGACCAGCAGCGCGCAGAACCGGTTGGCGTCCAACCCCTTGAGCAGGTAGCCCGAAGCGCCGCTCTTGATGGCCTCGAACAGGGTCGCGTCGTTCTCGTCGACAGTGAGCATGACGATCTTGATCTCCGGCAGCTCGGCCTTGATGGCCCGGGTGGCCTCCAGGCCACCGCAGCCCGGCATGTGCACGTCCATCACCACCACGTCGGGGCGCAGTGCGCGGGCCTGCCGTAGCGCGGCCTGACCATCGCTTGCCGTCCCCACCACGACAAAGCCGCGCGCGGTGAGCAGGCTGCGCAGTCCCTCCAGGAAGAGCGGGTGATCGTCCACCAGCAGCAGCCGCAGCCCTGCCAGGCCGGACATCTCGGTGTCCGGCGGCGCGGCGGGGATCAGGTGCGGGATGTGCACCAGCACGCAGGTGCCCTACCCCGGCGTGGAGCGGACCTCTACCTGGCCGCCCACCGCCGCTGCCCGCTCGCGCATCATCTGCAATCCAAAGTGGGTCCCCTCGCCTGGAGAAGTTCCCCTCGCCCCTGGGGGGAGAGGGGCCGGGGGTGAGGGGGTAAACCCGGCACCGTCGTCGGCGATGACGATGATGGCGGCGGCGGCATCGAGGCTGACCAGCACCTCGACCCGGCGCGCGGCGGCGTGCTTGTGCGCGTTGGTCAGCGCCTCCTGGATGATGTGCAGGAGCTGCTCCTCCACCGCCGGCCCGAATGCAGGGAGAGGGGCGTCATCGGGCAGGCTGAGCCCGGTTTCGATGCCATAGGCGGCCTGGAACTGGTCCAGGCGGTCGCACAGGGCCTGCCAAAAATCCCGCCGGGGCGCATCCTCGGCGCACAGCCCCAGGATAAAACCTCGGATGTCGGCCTGGGCCTCCTGCGCCGATTTGACCTTGTTTTCGGCCAGCAGCGTCTCGACTGCCTGCGCCTGCACGTTGACGTAACCCATCACCTGCCCCAGGCCGTCGTGTAGCTCGCGGCCCAACCGCTCCCGTTCTTCCAGTGTGGCCAGCGCGCGCTGGTGCTTCAGGATTTGGGCCTGGGCCTGCTCGCGGGCCTCCATCTCGGCAGCCAGCTCCGAGGTACGCTCGGCGACCCGCTCCTCGAGGCCCGTCACCAGCTCGCCCAGTCGGGAGGCCATTACGTTAAAGGCATTGGTCACAAAGCCGATCTCGTCCTGGCTGTGGACGGGGACCTGGACGTCTAGGTCACCGGCTTCCATCCGCCGCACCCCGGCCGCCAGGGTGTCCAGCGGCCTGACGACGGCAAATTGGAGCAGGGTGGGCAGCCCCAGCAAGAGCAGCAGGCTGCCTCCGATCACCACCCATGCCAGGGGCAGCATGAACGCGTGCAGATGCTGCCTGAAATCCAGGTGGTAGTTTTGCACGATCGCCCGTTGACCCTCTTGCGGCTCCAATAGGGGGCCCGTGCTGATGTGAATACATTCCCCTCGACCCGGGACCGCCCCGCGCATCCAGGGGTTCGCCGATGGTGTCTCGTCGGGGTCGAAGCGGAACGGCAGAGGTAGGCCGTTGGTGGTGATATCGAAAACGCCGTCTTGGTAGAGAACGGCCTGAAAGGTAAAGACGGCTTCCGTCCGGTACAGTGCCGGCAGATGGTCCCAGGTGAGGATGAGGCGGTCGGGCTCCTGGCGGGCGTACAATCCACCGCCGACGTTGGGGTCGAGGTCGATCATGAGCGGAAAGATGGCGGGCAAGTGGGGGCAGCGGGCCTGCATGTTGGGCTGCCAGAAGGGCTCGCCCATACCGATGACACCTGAACTGGCGGCATAGACCTCGGTATAGGTTTGCCCGTAGAAAGGGAACACAAAGTCAATCTTGTGATTGCGGTCCTCATTGGTGGGTTGAACCTGCAATCGCTCGCCCAGCTCGGTCTTAAAGTCAAAATCGATGGAGGTCACGGTGTACCCGCCAGATGAGGAGGGCGTAAAGCGCAGCGTCTGATGATCGACAAGGTCGGGGTGGTAGGTCTTGATGTAGGGAGGGGCGATGATCCAACCCACCGAGCCCAGCAGGGCCAGGAACAGGGTCAGTGTTAGGGTCGATAGTCGCGCCAGAACGGACACGCCACCGGGGACAAAGTTGATGTAGGTAGAGGCAAAAAGCCACAAGGCCACCAGGATACCGAGCGACAGCGATATGTTGTAAAGCGCGGTCGGGACAAAGTATTCGCGCGAGAGATTGATCACGCCCAACGCGAACAGAATCGCAAAGGTAAGGACAAAGGCACGCGCGCCTCCTTTCCCTGCGGCTTCCACAGCTTGATTAACCCGTTCACCGGGCGCGGGTCGGCGGTGACGCTCTGCCGCAAAAAGGCCACGGGCACCCACAGCAGGACCAGCACATTGGCATAAGTCAACTCAGGGGGGCGATAGTAGACGGTCTCCCGCGCCAACAGCAAAAAGTAGCGGTAGACCATATACGACCTATCTATTACCCATAAGTCTACACAAGATGGTTCAGGCGAGCGGATTCCTT
>CAZKDJ010000358.1:0-2809 GCA_964551295.1 uncultured Anaerolineales bacterium
GAGCGTGTGTTCCACAAGCTGCAGCACGGCCAATTGACCCACCTGACGCTCGCCGGCGACGCCGGCGAGCTCATCGTACGACCGGTCGGGAAGACGTACATCCTGGCAATCAGCATCCCACCATCAGCGGAGACAAGCGCAGCCGTCGACGCGCTGGCGCAGGCGACGACCGTGCTGGAGACCACACTCGGACAAACAGTGGTAACTGTGGTATAATCAGTTTGGAGGTAGTCAACGAATGAGTACTACAGTAGCACAGATAACGGTAGACGAGTTGAAGACACTGATTCACGATACAGTCAAAGAAACATTACTAGAAACTCTCCGTGACCCAGATGCTGGACTAGAGTTATGCCCCGAGTTCGAGGCTCAGTTGCGCGAATCGCAGGCTTATGTTGAAGATGGGGGTGAATTGATCGCCTGGGATGAAATGCTCCAGCGTTTGGGCTCGGAGTAGAAAGTGTACCGGATAGCCTTCGTTCCATCCGTCGAACGCGATCTCAGGCAACTAGATAAACCAGTTCGCCTGAGAGTTTTGAACAAACTGCGATGGTTGGCCGAAAATCTAGATTCCCTCTCCCCAGAACCCCTCACAGGTCAGTGGCAAGGCATGTACAAGTTGCGCGCAGGTGACTACCGAGCAATCTACACACTAGATTCGGCTCGCGAAACATTAATCGTACATGCGATCGGTCATCGCAGCAAAGTATACAAAGCATAGCCCTCATCAATGCACCTCGCTCTCGTCCACGACTGGCTCAATCAGATCGGCGGCGCGGAGGACGTGCTGGAAACCCTCGTCGAGATGTTCCCTGGCGCACCGGTCTACACCTCAATGTACTGGCCGGAAAAGATGAACCCCGCCTACCGCGCGTGGGACATCCGCACCACCTGGATGGATCGCCTGCCGGGCATCTATCGCCACCACCAGCCCTATCTGCCGCTGTATCCCGTGGCCTTTGCCGGGTTGGATCTCTCCGGCTACGACCTCGTGTTGAGCAACAAGTCCGGCTTCTGCCACGGGGTACGTACCGGCGAGGCGACGCACATCTGCTACTGCCTGGCCCCCACCCGCTATGTGTGGGATTTCGACGCCTACGCTGCCCGCGAGGCATTACCCCCTGCGATCAGAACTGCGCTGCGCCCGTTGGTCGCGCTTCTGCGCCGCTGGGATCATGCAGCCGCCCAACGGGTCGATCACTTTATCGCCATCTCGCGCGAGATCCAAACACGCATCTACCGCCACTATCAGTTGCCATCCGTCATTATCTACCCGCCGGTTAATACCTCCCGCTTTGAACCCGCTGCGGTCCAAGACGACTACTACCTCATCGTCTCCCGCCTGATCCCCTACAAACGCATCGACCTGGCGGTGCGCGCTTTCAACCAACTCGGACTGCCGCTCGTCATCGCCGGGGATGGGCGAGATCGAGAGGCGCTGGAGGCGCTCGCCGGTCCCACGGTCACCTTCCTGGGCTACGTGCCCGACGCGGACCTGCCCGATCTGTTCGCCCGCTGCAAGGCCGCCATCCTGCCTGGAATAGAGGATTTCGCCATCACCCCAGTGCAGGCCCAGGCTGCCGGACGGCCCGTGATCGCCTGCGGTGCCGGCGGCGCGCTCGACACGGTGATCGAGGGAGAGACCGGCGTGTTCTTCCCCGAGCTGACGCCCGAGGCGCTGGCGGAAGCCGTGCGTGAATTCGATACCGCTGCAATAGACCCGCAAGCGTGCGTCCGCAACGCAACACGGTTTGACGCGCGCGTGTTCAAGCGGCAGTTGAGCGAGTTTATAGACAAAGTGACGAGGAAAGAAGGAAACAAGTAGACAGGTAGACAAGTATCGCGCCTTGTCTCCCCATCTCCCGGTATCCTGGTCACAGATCAAGGAGCGTAATCCATGGAACTACGAACCTACTGGAAAATCCTACTCCGCCGCTGGTGGCTCGTTGTCGTGCCCGTGGTCGTCGTCGCCATCTACGCCGTCGGGACCTACACGCCGCCGGGGCCCGTCTACCAGGTGACGATGCGTTTCGCGGCCGGGACGCAACCTGCCGGTTTCAGCCTGGACTATGACCGCTACTACCCGTGGCTGGCCTCCGAGTACGTCGCCAACGGTCTATCCGACGTGGCCCGGACAGGCGCCTTTGCCGCAGCGGTGGCCGAGCGGGTGGGAGATCCGAGCCTCGCCGGCGCCATCCAGGGAGGTATCGTCACCGACAGCGCCCAGTCCGTGATGGTCGTCTACCTCACCTGGCCCGACGTAGAGCAGATCGTCGACGTGGCCGACGCTGTCAGCGCCGAGTTGACCCACAACGGTGCGGCCTACTTTCCGCAGTTGACCGGCGTCGAGCCCGCCGTCCGCAGGCTGGATGCCCCCTCGCCCGTCGCCCTGACCCCCGGGCTGCGCACGCAACTGATGGGGCCGGCGGTCAAGATCGGGCTGGCGTTGGTTATCGGCGTTGCACTGGCGCTGCTGTGGCACTATCTCGATCCCACGATACGAGAGGCCCGGGAACTGGAGGAGATGGGGCTGGCGGTGTTGGCAGAGATTCCAAAGAAATGAACAATGGATCATTGTTAATTGTTCATTGATATGGTACAATATCGCCCGCTTGCCCAAGGAGGCACTAGATTATGGAACTTGCAGACTATATCCGCATCGTCCGAAAACGCTGGTGGATCGTCGCCGTTGCCGTCGTGCTGACCACTGCCAGCGCGCTCGTCTTTGGCGAGCTCCAGGATAAGGAATACACCTCCACCGTCGAGATCATCATCGAGCCGGCCCGCCCGGACCTGGGGCTCACCCAAT
>CAZKDJ010000359.1:0-2805 GCA_964551295.1 uncultured Anaerolineales bacterium
TTGGGAGACTCCTCGCTCCGCTCGGAGTGACGAAAATTGGATCTACTGAGACTCGTGTGGAGATCGAGAGCCGCGCCGAGGGGGAGGAGACGGGCACCTGTGTGCGCTTTGTCCTGCCCGCTTCGGTGGGGGCTGAGTGATGGACAGAATCTGGCACCGCCTGCGGCGTCTGTGGTGGATCGTGCTGCTTTTGGCGCTGATTGGCCTGGTTTGGCAGTTGCCCCTTTCGGGTGGGGTGATGGTGATCCCCGGCGAAGCGCCCGATGCGCCGCACTGGCCCGTCGTGCGCCTCTCGCCGACCTCGCCCAAGCCAGGTCAGGTGGTGGACCTATGGGTGACGGATGTAGAGGCGTTCCCTTACGTACAGCTCGTGGTGGATGGGGCGTCGCATGAGCCGGTCGCTTGGCCGAGTGCATCCGACGATACATTGATCTGGCGGTGGCAATTCGTCGTTCCCGAGGGCGGGGCGCGCCGGGCCGTTCTGTACCATGACTGTCACACGGGCTGCGTGGTGTGGAAGCGGATCGATCTGCGGGCGGATTACGATCCGCCGCCGATGGACACAGTGCCGACCAAGTTGGGCGTTGTTTTCGCTAATCCCGATCGCGACTGGCACGGTCGCAGCGGTTGGGTCGTGGACTTGACCTACGCCCGTCTGGCCGACGTGGCGTACTGGGGCGTGGAGGACCTGGCGAGCCGCGTGCATCAGGCAAATGCAAAGGGGTTGCGGGTGCTGATACGCGTCGATTACGACCAGGGCCAGAGCCTTCCTCCCGTCGGCGATGAGGAGGCCCTGGCGGTATATCTGGCGTACCTGCAGCGCCTGGCGCGGGAAGACCGGTTGGGGGACGTGTATGGGTATATCCTCGGCAGCAGCTACAATAGCTTGGATAGCAACACGCTGTCCCAGGATGGGCCGGCGACCCCGGCGTGGTACGCTCGTGTTTTCAACGGTTACGGCGAGGGCGTGTCACGCAAAGACAACGCGGTGCAGGTGATGCGGGCTGAGAACGCGTCGGTGCGCGTGTTCGTGGGGTCCGTGCGTCCGTGGAATACCGACGCGAATGGCGAGCGAGAGTACGCTATCGACGTGCCGTGGCTCAATTACATGAATACGCTTGTGGCCCTGCTGGATGAAGGCGCTCAGGCAAAGGCAGCGGCCGGTATCCCTCTGGCCGCGCCGGATGGGTTTGCCGTCCACGCCTCGGGCCGCCCTGAGGCGCCCGAGCTGGTTGGGCGGGCCAAATCGGAGGAGCCTCGGATCGACCTGCCGCGTACGGAATGGGGCGGCGCTCAGGCCGGCTTTCGCATCTACCGCGATTGGCTGGATATCATCAATGCCTATCCCCCCACGCGTGGCCTGCCGGTCTATATTACCACCGTCAATACCTACGTCAGTGATGAGGGTGTGTCGCCATCTCAGAATTACTCCAGCGGCTGGCTGACAACGGCGTTGGAGGTGATCAACGAGGAGCCACAGGTGCGCGCCCTGTGCTGGTTCATCGATGATTTTCCGCACGATACCCAGTGGGATCACTTCAGCCTTACACAGCGTCCGGGCCGCTTGGCAGATGCGGCGGAAGAGTTTGATACGCTGTTGAGGTAGAACTATTTGACAGGATTAACAAGATTTACAGGATTGGCTTTGATTTCTCACGTGAATCCTGTCGAGAAAATGGAGGGCTTTTATGATTCGGGTTGTGTTGGTTGATGACCATCCCGCTCTGCGGTTGGGTTTGAAGGTGCTCCTAGAGCGCGCGCCCGACGTGGATCTGGTGGGCGAGGCGGAGGAGGGTCACGAGGCGCTGGCGCTGGTGGAGGCGTCGCAGCCGGACGTGGTGGTGCTGGATTGTGAGCTGCCGGGGATGGCGGGGATAGAGGTGGCGCAGGAGATTCGGCAGCGTGGGTTGCCCTCGCGTGTGGTGGCGCTCAGCGCCTACGATAGCGACCGGTACGTGCGCGGTATGCTGGAGGCCGGCGCCAAGGGCTACCTGCTCAAGGAGGAGGCTCCGGAGACGGTGGTGACGGCGGTACGGGCCGTGGCGCAGGGGGATGAGTGGTACAGCCAACAGGTGATGTCCAAGGTGATGGCTTGGGCCAAGGGCGAGCGTCCGGGCGGGCTGACCGAGCGCGAGGCCGAGGTGCTGCGGCTGGTGGTCGAAGGGTTGAGCAACAAGGAGATCGCCTACAGGCTGGAGGTGGCCGAGCGCACGGTACAGTTCCACGTCAGCAACATTCTGCAAAAGCTGGATGCGGCCTCACGGGTGGAGGCAGCCGTGTGGGCCAAGGATCACGGGATTGTGGGTTGACATGGGATATTCTATCGGACCAGTAAAGACGGCGCTAGTACTAGACTCAGTATCAGGAAGGAGAATCCTACTATATAACTCCCCACATTGACAAGCAATGACGACAACCATATTCGTGACCTAGCAACTTCTGGTTCCAACCACGTTAGTAAAAGTCCCTCGATCAGCACTGATAACGCCCATTGAATCAGTAGCACTATTAGGAAGAACGCCCCCGTGTGAGGTCCTACGTCATAGTACCCGTCCAGACCGGCGAGTTCGGCAAGCCAGGGATATAGGTCAGAAAAGTACCAACGAGAACCGACGGCATAGCCAATTAGGGTTGTAGCCAGATTCATCACAAAGGAATCGAAAAGTGCGCGAAGGGCACAGCTTCCCGGCAAGAGGCTCCACAGCAACAAGGCCTCGATAAACAGGGCTGGTATTGCCCAGACCAGCAGTGCTAGGGTAGGGTGGTGAAAATCAGTTCGTTTCAGATGATTTCTGACTGCGAGAC
>CAZKDJ010000360.1:0-2798 GCA_964551295.1 uncultured Anaerolineales bacterium
CTATTCCAGGGAGGAGCTGCTTTCCATGGAGCCTAACGATACCGATCCACACCTGGGTGCGGAAGAGATCGGGCACCTCATTGACGGGATGAAGATGGGCGAAAGGCAGGTCTTTGAGACCCAGCACAGGAAAAAGAGTGGAGATATCATTCCCGTGGAGATCAGTTCCAGCCCTGTGACCTGTCAGGGCGAACCTGCGATTTTGAGTATCGCTAGAGACATCACCGAGCGCAAAAAGGTGGAAGAGCAGCTCAAACTGACCCAGTTCGGCATCGATCACGCCCAAATCGGGATTTTCCAGGTCAGTGATGATGGAAGTATCTATTACGCCAATCAGCACGCCTGCGAGAGCCTGGGGTATACCGCCGAGGAATTGTTGGCTCTGAAAATATGGGATGTTGACCCCAACCTCGACCCGGAAAAGTGGAAAGCGCATCGGGAGAGGACGCGCGCACTGGTTACGTCTTTGATAGAGACCGTGCATAGAAGAAAAGACGGCACGGAATTCCCGGTCGAAGTAGCTATCGATTCCATGGAGTTTGAAGACAAAAAGCTTTCTATCTCTTTTGTCAAAGACATCACCGCAGGCAGGCCGAAGAGGAGCGGGAGCTTTTGCTTGAGCAAATCCGTGAGCAGGCCCAACAACTGCGGGAGGTCATGAGCACCGTGCCGGAGGGTGTATTTTTGCTGGATGCTGAGCGCGAGGTGGTGCTGGCCAACCCGGCAACCGAGGAGGCCCTGGTCGTCCTGGCTAATTCAAAAGTGGGCGACACGCTCACTCGCCTGGGGGATCGCCCACTGGCCAAACTGCTCACCTCGCCGCTTGCTGAGGGACTGCGACACGAGGTTACGGCCGAGTACCGCACTTTTGAGGTCGTCGCCCGCCCGATGGCAAAGGGTCACGAGCCGGAGAATTGGGTGTTGGTGATCAACGACGTCACCCTGGAGCGGCAAGTCCAGGAGCAACTCCAGCAGCAGGAGCGGCTGGCCGCTCTGGGCAAACTGGCTGCCGGTATCGCCCACGATTTTAACAACATCATGGCCGTGATCGTCCTCTATGCTCAGATGAGCTTGGGTATCCCAGATTTGCCGCCCAAGCTGCACGAGCGCTTGGAGATCATCTCCCTGCAGGCCAGGCGGGCCACGGACCTGATCCAGCAGATCTTGGACTTTGGGCGGCGTGCCGTGCTCGAATGCCGCCCGATGGATCTAGAGTCCTTTCTGGAAGACCAGATCGAGCTACTGCGGCGCACGCTGCCGGAGAATATCGCCATCCGCTTTGCCTATGAGCAGGGAGATTATACGGTCGACGCCGACCCGACGCGCATGCAACAGGCCGTTATGAACCTGGCACTCAACGCGAGGGACGCCATGGTGGCGGGAGGAGAGCTGCGTATTCATCTCGGGCGGATGAGCGTCGAGGACCGCAAAAAGGCGCCGTTGCCCGAGATGGATGTCGGGGAATGGGTGCGCATGACGGTAGCGGATACCGGCGTGGGTATTCCGCCCGACGTGTTTCCGCATATTTTCGATCCGTTCTTCACTACCAAGGGACCGGGAGAGGGAGCCGGACTGGGGCTGCCTCAGGTGTACGGGATCGTCAAACAGCACGGGGGGCACATCGACGTGATGACGGAGCTGGGGAAGGGCACGTCGTTCGTTCTCTACTTGCCCGCTCTGACGGTAGAGCCCAAAGCTCCCCAATCAGAGGCAAAAGCGCTCTCCCAAGGCCAAGGAGAGACGATCCTTGTGGTCGAGGACAACCAAGTTCTGCAAAGGGCGTTGATGGATAGTATCGAGGCACTGAATCAGGAGCTCGAAGACGAATGATATGGCTACCTGGTTGATCCTGATCGGGCTGGTGATTCCCTCGCTCATCCTCGTGGCGTTGGACGCGTATGTCCAGAAGCAGGGGGAGTGAATGTACGCCGGGCATCTGGGCGTAGCGCTGGCGGCCAAGGGGTTGTGCCGGGAAGAGCAGTTGGCGACCCTAGTCGGGGCCTCGATTGCCACCGACGTGGTCGTCGCCGGGCTTGACCTCGGCGGTGTGGCAGTTCCCGCGGGCCTTTCCCCGCATTCCATTCCGGGCACCCTGGCGCTGGGTTTGGCTTTCGGAGCCATCGTTTTGGCGTTCACTCGCAGCGGGCGGCGCGCGGTGTTTGTCGGCTTGGTTGTGCTCTCGCATACGTTGGCCGACTATGTCACGAGCACCCTGCCTACGTGGCCGGGTGGACCGAACATTGGGTTGTTTGTGTATCGATTCCCAATTGCCGACTTGGTCATCGAATGTGCCGTGATTTTCGTGGGATGGTGGATTTACCGCAGCGGGCTTGTGGCAAAGGTACGCAATTCGTGGGCCACGTGGGCAATGCTCGCCGTGCTCCTCGCGTGCCAGGCGCTGTTTTTCGAAATACTCGCAGGTGCTTGAGTAGGAGGATGACGTGTATCAAGAGTTCTTGAAAGAGATCGAAGAGCGTTTCCTGCGCTACGTGCAGATCGATACCCAGAGCGCGGAGGACTCGGCCGAGACTCCCAGTACCGCTAAGCAACTTGATCTGCTGCGGATGCTCGAGGGCGAGCTGAAGGCATTGGGGGCCAAGGGCGTTGCGTTGACCGATTATGGCTGTGTCCTGGCGACCATCCCGGCCACGGTGGAGGGGGACATTCCCACGATTGCTTTCCTGGCCCTGCTGAAGGAGAAATTAGGCGAGGACATCATCACGGCCAGCGGCACGACGCTGCTGGGAGCCGATGACAAGGCCGGTGTGGCCGTCATTATGGCGCTGGTTTCTCACTTG
>CAZKDJ010000361.1:0-2795 GCA_964551295.1 uncultured Anaerolineales bacterium
CCTTCGAGACCATCGAGGATATCATGGACGTCCCCGGTATCGGCGAGGGGACGTTTGAAAAGATCAAGGATAGGATCACGGTAGGGTCGTGAGCTAGACCTCGGAAGTCTCAAAGACTTCCGAGGTCTTTTAACGTCTGCGTGATCCTGGCCCATTCCTCCAGGTTCAGCGTCTGCGCGCGGCGCTTGGGGTCCACACCGACCGCCTGTAACTTGGCCTCCACCTCCTCCGGCGGCAGGTGGAGCCCTCCCGCCAGTGCGTTGCGCAGTTGCTTGCGCCGCTGCGCAAACCCGGCCTTGACGACACGGAAGAAGGCGTCCGCGTCTTCCTCATCAAGAGGCACCGGCGGCGCGTCGTGCACGTCCACCCGCACCACCGCCGACTCTACCCCCGGCGAGGGGTAAAAGCTACCCGGCCGGATGCGAAAGAGGATTTGCGGTCGCCCGTAGAACTGCACGCTCACCGCCAGCAGGCTCATCTCCCCGGGCTGGGCCACGATGCGCTCCGCCACCTCGCGCTGCACCGTGATCACCAAGCGCAGCGGCCTGATGCTGGCCTCCAACAGGTGGCGCAGCACGGCCGAGGTGATGTAATAGGGCAGGTTGGCGACGACTTTGTAGTGGGCAGCAGGAGCAACCAGCGGGGCGGGGTCGAGTTCGAGAATGTCGCCCTGGACGAGCGTGACGTTGTCGAACCGGGACAGCGTATCCTGCAGCACGGGCATCAGCCGCTCGTCCAGTTCGACGGCGACCACGCGCCCGGCAGCGCAGGCCAGGTGCTCGGTCAGCGTTCCCAGGCCGGCGCCGATCTCGAGCACGGTATCGTCGGGGGTCAGCTCCGCAGCGGCGACGATCTTTTCGAGGATAATTGGATCGACGAGGAAATTCTGGCCCAGTCCCTTGGAGGGCCGGAGATCGTACTGTCTCAGCAGGCTGCGGACATCCATAGGGATTAGGGCCCCAGGATGTAGTTGATCTGGTTGGCGGGCGGCACGGGAGTCAGCAGGTAGACGTCCACCCACCTGTACCACAGCACCAGGTTGTCGTCGTCATATCCCAGATCGATGCGCCGGCCGTTGATCGCGCCGCCGGTATCACCGGCGAAACCGACGCCATAACCGGGCACGTAAACCTCGGAGCTCAGGGCGATGTGGCGCGGGTCCACAGCCACGATGCCGAACCGCATCTGCAGGCCCAGCCGCGTCCTCCCGTACCAGGGCGCATCCGGGGAAGTGCCGGCGGTGGCGGCGGAGTAGGAGGTGGCCAGCATGCGGATTTTCCGCCAGTATTGGACCGGCCCGGAGGGGGTATCCAGCGTGCGGACGACGATGTTAGTGCCGTATCCCATGACCTTGGTCGTGGGTGGGATAGCGACGTACTCGTTCTCCACCGCGCGCGCGACCTCGACGCCATCCTCGTAGCGCACGCGACTGCGCCGCTCCCGCACACCGCGCGCGCCCTCTTGTAGCAACCGCTGGTAATCGATCTCCAGCTCCGGGTCCGGCTGCCAGGCCACCTCGAAGGGGATCGGTTCCTGCTCGATCACAAAGCGCTCGGTTACACGCGTCACCTTGATCGCGGCGTCGTCCGTCAGCGGCTCGTCGAGGGCGGGCGTGGCATAGTCCTGGCCGGTGAGGACGACATGGAGATCGGCCAGCACCTCGCCCACGCGCTCCCGGTGGGTGCGGGTGCGCAGCGTCCGGCCGTCCACGTGCACCGTCACCGGGATGGAGCGGCCGATGCTGACCTGCATCCCCGCCGTCAGCCGCTCGCTCAGGCCCGGCTCGACGCCGTCGGCCAGGTAAAGCGTGATCCCGGCCCGGTGCAGCGCCTCACCGACGGTGGGCGCGGTGGTGTAAAAGGTCGTTACCTGGCCGTCTTCTTCCAGCGTGAAGGGCACGGCGCGGCTGATGACGATGCGGACGGGCTCAGGAGTGACGGCGATGACCTGCGCGTGGCCCGCTGGCCGGTCTGTGGGCAGGAAAGAGCCCTCCGTCTCCACTTCATCGTACGGCCCCACCGACACGCGCGCTTCGAGCAATGCCTCTGCGGCAGACGTGGCGTGGGTGCGGAAGGTGAGCGTGTGACCGTCGGCGACGATAGTCACAGAGCGCGCACGCCACACCTGTACGAACATCCTCGGTTCGAGGGGTGTACTCGGGTCGCTGGGCGTGACCCGATCCCCTGGGTGCAGGTCGTCCAGCCCGACGTCCGTCAGCAGCGCGCCGACGGTATCCTGCTGGGTACGCAGACGATGGAGCTGGCCGTCTACCACCAGCGTGACCGGCGTCGAAGTGACCAGATAGCAGTTCGTCAGCGCCGCGACGATGACGAGCAACGTGGTGAGGGCTACGAGTCCCCGTGGGTAATGCAGGGTTTTGGGTGGGGCCGTCGTTACAGTCTCCATACCTTGTGTAGAAGTGGCCGTGCACCCCCCCGTCGAATCACACCACCCGCCTTACCCAAGCCACCCGGCTCCGACCAGGCACCCCTGCGACGCCCAGAAGTGACTCCTTACCGTTGCTTCCTCCCGGATCTGGCGGGGTTCAGAGGCTCCTGCCGCGCAGGACCCAATCTTCAACACCGTTTGACCCCGGCAGAATCGGATGAGCCTACCCTCGGGGGGGGAATTCAACCCCGCTATGGCGGATTGCGGGTACAAGGCACCGCCAGTTCCCCGTCTAGCACGACCAGCATCATGCTACCGCAGGGCGGGTGAATTGTCAACCAATTGCCTCTGATTGTCAGTTAAAGTTGAAAAGTGAACCATTTAAGGCTGAAAAGTGAACTGTTTCC
>CAZKDJ010000362.1:0-2792 GCA_964551295.1 uncultured Anaerolineales bacterium
CGGCTACCTGTGTCGCGATAGGCAATACGTGGGTGGCCGAGGGTCGCTACGTGGCCGCGGAGATATGGCTTTCGGAGGCAACCTCTCTGCAACCGGATAACCCGGTTTGGTGGGAGACATTGGCGCGCTTCTACTTGGATCACAACATCACCTTTGAAGGGCGGGCGGTTGCGGCGACGGAGAGGCTGCTGGAGCTCGCTCCCGACGATGCGCAGGCCTACGATCTGAGTGGCTGGGCCGCTTTCCAAGCTGGAGATCGATCCACCGCCCTGGATCGTCTGCTGCAGGCTCTCGACCTCGATCCGACGTTGGCCTCCGCTCATTATCATTTGGGCGTGCTGTTGGATGAGCAGGGCGATAGCCAGGGAGCGCAGGAGGCGTTCGCGCGGGCCATCGACCTTGATTCGACGGGCACATTTGCCTCGCTCGTTGAGCGGGCGCTGGGCAAGACGCCCTGATCCGCGTTTTGACAACCGGATAGACTTGACGTATCATAAGGGTGGTTTTCGAAAGGCCCGTTCGCATCTGCGCGTCAATCCTTGGAGTGAGGTCATTGCAGTCAAAGAGATCGATCGGTCAAATCGCTGCATCGCTTTGCGTGATTTCTCTCGCATTTGTACTTGGCTGTCGTGCGGAGCCGATTGACCCTCCCACGGCAACGGTTGCACCAGTACCGACGTCGGTTCCTTTAAAACCAACACCCGAGCCATCTATCTCCCCAACCACAACTGCGCCGACGTCGGTGCCAGCCAGCCCTACGCCTGTGCCTCCAACGCCGGTGCCTCGGCTGACCCTGGTCAGCGATGCTTTTGGGCGCGAGGAGGAGATGGCGCTGCGTTTTGCCCAGAGGACCTTTGACATGCCCGGGGGCTGGCCCGCTTACTGTCCCGGGGAGAACGTCTCGCCTCCGCTGAGTTGGTCGAACGTCCCACCGGGCACTGAGAGCTTTGCCCTGACCTTGTACGATCACATCACGCGATGTGAGACGTGCGGGAAGCGATCACCAGAGGGACGCCTCTGGGGACACTGGGGTATCTACAGTATCCCGGCCGAGGTCACCCGTCTACCGGAAGGGCTGCCCGCGGAATCTGTCTTGCCGGAGGGCTCTGTGCAGGTGATGAACGGGTTCAATGAGGTCGGTTACGGTGGTCCGTGTCCGCCGCCCGGTCACGTGCATTTCTACGTCTTTACGCTCTATGCACTGGATACCCAGCTCGATCTGCCGCAAAGTGCTGCCGTGGACGATCTGAGTGCCGCGCTGGCAGGGCACGTCTTGGAGCAGGCAGAGCTGACGGGTATCTTTCGTGGAAGATGAGGTTGCTTACGATGAGTCGATTTTATAGCCATAAGGGGGTGTGAAGTGAACAAAAAGTGGTCTTTTGCTGTGGTGGTTATTCTCTTGGCGGTTTTGTTGGTGGCCGCTTTACCGATATCGGCGGCACCCGAAAGTAGTCCGTGTAGCGTCGTGCACATCGTTCGGCCTGGGGAGACGATGTACAGTATCGCACGGCACTATGGCGTGAGCATGTGGGCTATCGCGAACGCCAACGGTATCGTCAACCCGAATTTCATCTACGTCGGGCAGCGGCTCATCATTCCCGTCTGTCCTGCTCACGCGCCCGGCGGTGGGGTGCACATCGTGCAACCTGGCGAGACGCTGACGCGGATCGCGGCGCGCTATGGGGTGAGCGTGTGGGCTATCGCCAGCGCCAATGGCTTGGCCAACATCAATCACATCTACGTCGGGCAGCGTCTGACCATCCCCGGCTATGCGCCGCATCCCAAGCCCGGGCCAAAGGCCACCGCGGTGCCATCCGGCCCGGATGGGTATCCGGGTCCGTGGGAGGGGGAGTATTTCGACAACGTCGGGTTGACGGGGACGGCCTACGCGACACGGGAGGATGCCGCGATCAACTTTAACTGGGGCTCTGGGCCACCCGCCGGGGGGATGCCGGTCAATGCTTTCTCCGTGCGCTGGACGGGCACGTTCCATTTCTCCGAGGGCACCTATCGCTTCTACGCCAAGGTGGACGACGGCGTGCGCGTGTACGTGGACGGTGCGGAGATCATCAGCGCCTGGCACGATGGCGGGCTGCGCACGTTCAAGGTTGACCGCTGGCTTTCGCTCGGCAACCACACGGTCAAGGTGGAATACTATGACAACGTCCAAGTCGCCGCCGCCTATGTCTGGTGGAAAAAGGTAGAGGGGCCAACCGTGACGCCGGGACCCTCGCCGACGCCCGGGGCGCCTGCGCCCAGCGCCGGTTGGTACGCCGAATTCTTTAACAACACGGACATGGCGGGCGACCCGGTCGTGACGCGCATCGACCCCTGGATTGGGTTCGAGTGGGGCGGCGACGGGCCCACGGCGGGTATATGGGCCGATGGCTTTTCGGTCCGTTGGACGACGACGGCGTATTTGGAGGCGGACCACTATCGCTTTTGCACGATGTCCGACGACGGGTCGCGCATCTGGGTGGATGGCCACTTGGTCTTGGATCAGTGGCATGCCAACAACGGCATTGCTTACTGTGGCACGTACTATGCCACGGCCGGCAACCACGAGGTCATCGCCGAGTACTATGAAGACGGCGGCCAGGCACTGATCTACGTCTGGTGGGAGCCGCACTAGGGCGGGTCTCACACTGCCGTAATCACAGGTGCCACGCACTTGCAGCCAAAGGTTGCGCGTGCGTGGCACCTTCCTTGTCGTTTGATCGGCGGCGTTTTGGCAGCCGCGTAGGTTGGGTTGAGGAACGAAACCCAACGCTTGCGCCCGCAACTCATCCGCG
>CAZKDJ010000363.1:0-2718 GCA_964551295.1 uncultured Anaerolineales bacterium
TTTCATCAACACGCACATGTGCACACCAAGAATTTGGATCTACTGAGTCTGGCAAACTTGAGCAAATGGCACGAGAATGCGACCAAAGTTGTTAAACTGATTGAGGACTTGTGTTTGTAGTCTTACTGCTCTACGCTTACCAGTTCAACTTGAGATGCGCTCCGCGAACACTTTGGATACCGTGTAGAGGTAAGTGGACCAAATGCAGCCCCAAGACACCCAAATAACATTCGTGCGCGACCCGGGCCTGGCCCGGGTTGAGGCGCGGTTCTCGCGCTACCGCCAGCGGGTCTTTCGCAAGCACACGCACGATGCCTACGCCATCGGCCTGGTCCGGCAGGGCGTCACCGACTTTTGGTGCGATGGCAGGACGCGGGCCATCGGGCCGGGGGATATCGCACTCATCAACCTGGAGCAGGTCCACGCCTGCAACCCCAGGCCTGGCCGCGCGCTGGCGTACTGGATGTTCTACGTCGAGCCCGGCTTGATGCGCGAGGTCGCCTGTGACGTGCTGGGCGACGACAGAGGGTGCCCGCGCTTTGCCCGCTCGGTCGTCCGGGATTCTCAACTGTGGCAGGGGTTCACCGACCTCTACACCCTGATGTCCAGCCCGAGTGATCGGCTGGAGAAGCAGGTCTGCCTGTACGACACGCTGTTCAGGCTCGTCTCGCAGCACGCCACGCAGCGCACGCCGCCGGCGTCAACCGGTGATACCTCTGAACGGATGCAGGCGGCTCAGATGTACCTCCTGGAAAACGTCACGCACAATGTGTCGCTGGAAGAGCTGTCCGCCCACGTCAACCTGAGTCCGTACCACTTTTTGCGCCGGTTTCGCGCCGCCTTTGGCATGCCGCCGCACACGTACCGCCTCCAGCAGCGGATCCATCTGGCCAAGCGCATGCTGGCGGACGGTACTCCCATCGCCCAGGTAGCGCTGGATACCGGCTTTACCGACCAGAGCCACTTCACCAGGCGGTTCAAGACGTTCGTCGGGACGACGCCCGGTCAATATCAAACAGCCAGCCAGTGAAAGCTTAACGCAAAAGCCCGATGTGGCCCGTGAGCGCGTTGACCTGCTTCTTGGGGCCATAGATGGCGATGCCGAGGTAGGTCAACTGTTCGACGGGCGTTTCTCGCAGCCTGGCCTCGTATTGGGCATACGTTTTTGATTCCTGCGCGACGTCGCACACGTCGACGAAAAAGAGCCGCTCAGGGTTCATATCCAACAGCTTGGCGCGCGTCGCGCGGATCAGGTCGCTATCGCCCTTGAGCAGGGGAATCGGCACCTGGGTGATGCCTGTGTGCACCTGACCGGCGCTGTCCTCCACGTCTTGGCCGATGATTCCATCGACCCGGTTGCCTATGGTCAATGCCAGGACGGCGGCCGTGTTGGCCATCAGCCCGACCGGCAGATCCTGGTTGATGATCATCACGCACTTCATAAGCGCTCCTTCCAAGTTTCGTTAGCACGCACAACCGTTGGTCCAGGTAGGACAAGATGCTTGTCCTACATCTATCCCGGAGCTTTTGTGCGCGAACCAAGTTTTCGCCAGAATCAATATAACCCAGGTTGCAATCGGCGTATAGTACGTTCTTGCTCTGTCGGCAGGGGGTTGCAATTATGGTGTGTTGGGGTATATTAGGGCGCGCCAGTTGGTGAGCGAGAAACCACGCAATCATCCACAGGAGTTGAGAAAACGATGCGCTACGGTTATTTTGACGACGAGCACTACGAATACGTGATCGAGCGTCCCGACACGCCGCGTTCCTGGAGCAACTATTCTGGATCGCCGTTGTACGGGTCGATCATCACCAACAACGCCGGGGGATACTCGTTCTACCGCTCCGCCGCCACCGGCCGCTTCCTGCGTCTGGTGCCCAACGCGATTCCCATGGACCAGCCGGGACGCTACTTTTACCTGCGGGATAGGGAGAGCGGTGACTATTGGAGCGCTTCCTGGCAGCCGGTGGGCAAACCCCTGGATGACTACCAGACCACTTGCCGCTTTGGCACTGCCTACTCGATCGTCGAAAGCGAGTACGCGGGCATTCGCACCGAATCGACCTACTTTGTGCCGCTGGGACAGCGCTTCGAATACTGGCGGCTGAAGGTGACCAACGCAGGGGATGAGCCGCGCGAGATCAGCGTCTTTACCTATTGCGAATTCGCCAGCGAGTGGAACGTCAACCAGGATACCTTCAATCGACAGTACAGCGCCTACATCACCCGCAGCGAGTGGCGCGAGGGGATGGTCCACTGCGCCAGCCGCGAGAACGACCCCAATAAGATCGGCGATATGCCCAGCATCTGCTGGCTGGCCCCGGTGGGGCAGGAGGTGGCGGGCTACGAACTGGACCGTGAGGTGTTCATCGGGCCCTATCGTGGCTACCACAACCCCTTGACCGTGGAGCGCGGCACCTGCACCAACTCGACCGCCTACGGCGACAACAGTTGCGGCTGCGTGCAGGTCGATCTCGACCTGGCTCCCGGCGAGACGCAGGAGCTGCTTGTGCTGCTCGGTGTGGGCCGGGCGGAGGTCGAGGGAGTCCAGGCGCGGGCTGAGTACGGCAGCTTTGAGCGTGCCACGGAGGAACTGGAAAAGGTCAAGGCCAAGTGGCACGGGATTCTGGGCAACTTTGTAGTACACTCGCCGGACGCGGAACTGGATCACATGGTCAACTCCTGGAACGCCTACAACGCCCTGGTGGCCTTTTACT
>CAZKDJ010000364.1:0-2647 GCA_964551295.1 uncultured Anaerolineales bacterium
TGGTGTTGGCCCAGGATACAAACGATGGGCCGCCCACCGGCGGGCAGCTCCTGGCGCTGGTGGATGCGCTGCACGATGGCACGCTCAACGAGGATCAACGTGAGACGGTGCACGCTCTACGTCTTGGTATCCTGGCACTGGCTGAACAGGATGTCGAGGCTGATTAGTGAGCGCGTTCCCTAAAAACGGGCGAAAAAGCATCAAAAGTGGGGTGAAATCCCCGAAAAAGCGTGCTTTTTACCTCGAAAGTGGGGAATGATTTCAAGGGAAGTGGGAGGGACAACCGTGCGATGGATCGACGGACGTACGCATCCGCGGCTGCCTCTTCCGTTTTCTGTTGGCGACAGCTTGCTTCGAGCGGTTGCTAGCTTGCTGGCTTGCCGATAATCCACACTGCTCCAGAGAGCAGGCTGGGTATGGGCATGGTGCTCCTACGCCACCAGCAACACCCAGAGGAGACGGAGGAGGGCAGCCGCCCAATTGCCTTTCTGTTTTCTGTGAGGGACGCTCAGAACAAGCTCCGAATGTCGGCGCTGGCGATGCTGCAGACAAAGCTATTATTCTACCAGGCTACCCGGAATGAAGTACTGCGTAGTGTGACCGGACCAAGTAGAATATCAACCCTGTATTCACCTTCGGGAAACAGATCTTTTGGAGTAACCCAACCAAAATTGTACCCCTGTACTAAAGGAGCATCGTACTCTGCTATTAATTCGTCACCAAACCACCAGCGGTAGGTAGCATCAGCTTGAGTATTGGTTTCTGCGTAGAAGTATACAGTAATTTGATCTACATCAGGAGCAAACTGAGTTGCGATGTCGATGGGCTTTTGGGTTGTTTTATTGTAGTCATGGCAAGTCCCTATCTCGGAGATTGTCACTCCGATTGGCTGTCCACTCAAACCACACCCCAGCGCTAAAACCAGCATCAATGACAAAGCGATCGTAACATCTCTGAGCTGATCCTTCTTGTCCATTCTGTTCACCTGTCCACAATCAACTCTGATGGCAAATGTGACATAAATTCCATAGCATTTGTGGGTGTCAAATACTTGTTCTGTTTCTCGTTTGGTAGCTTGCGCTCAGGTTTCAGCGAGAGAACAACGTAGTCACTAAATCGCACTACGGGAGCACTCTTATCCGAAGGCAACACCAGACATACACCAGAATGCCGGTAGATACACTCAAGGTCTTTGAAGTACACGAAAGAGTGAACACCAAGGAATCGAGTCCATACACCCTCGGTAGTTACTGTGTATCGCACTGGAAAGAGAAGGGACCTACTGGCAGCCCAAGCCACCCACATTGGGGTCACGGTCCAGAGCACTGACGGCATAATCATGTACAGAGATACAAGCCAAGGGATTCCCATAAGTATACTGGCAAGTATACCATAAACAAGCAAAAACCATGTGCCCCTAAGCGTATCGGTGAGTATGATTTCTCCAGTCTCTGTCGCCTTTGATTCGATCACACGCGAACGGTATCGATTCTTGACTCGGCTAAGCACCAGGCTTAGACAGCTGGATCCAACAAGAAGACTTCCCACACAGACCCTTGGTCGCGCGCTTCTCCCAAGGACGATGAAGACACTTACTGTCAAAGCGAATAGCATCACGGAAAGCGGAAAGATGTCCATGAGCAGACTTAGAATAGATCTTCGGTTGTTTCGCATTACGCTCTTCTCAACTAGACAAAGCTACCAGAGATCCAAGTACAACAATATCCAGGTATTGTTCATAAACGGCGCCCCTCCGGTAATAGCAACATCCGCACCACCTCCAGTTCCATAACTACCCGTCAATCCAACCGTGGTGATATATTGCTTAGAGACTGGATCAACTGTTGGTGAGAGGTCCTTGTCAGCAGACAGGGAACCATCGATAGAAAGTCCAAGCCTACCTCCCAACCCAACATCACCGCTGATACTGCCCTGCCAATCCCCTCCTGCTAAAGGTTCCACCGTCGAGGCTCCCCACGTCGCAACAGGCCCCCCAGTCACACTAATGCCGCCCTGCTCACCAACGCCCCCTCCCAACTGCGCTCCTCCACTGCCCAGCAAGGCGATCTCTCCAGAGCGCCAGTTGCCGACCGCTGTTAGATCTCCACCCCCATTGCCTGTAAAGGGCATGAAGCAAAAGTCCCCCTCTATGCCAATAACTTTGTAGCCGATCGTGCTAGGTACTTTCCATAGAAACTCGTCTACTTCCGCTACCGCAACAGGAACCAACGGGCGGCCTACATCAATCCAAGAAGGCGATTCTCCCAGCAAAGTGTTTATAGTAAGAACTGATCCTTTCTGTGCGGCTCTGACGACGGTGCTTGCTTGCCTTGCACCAGGAAGTTCAGGAAGTCGCAAACGACGCCACGCCGGTATCGAGGTGTCCCCTGCCATCGGCCCGCGGTTCTTCGCCGTTTGTGCGTCCCACCACTTCATACACTGTTCACTGTGCTCACACCCAGGCGGATAGCTGTAATGCCCGGTGGGATCGATGAACTTCAGCGGGTTGTTGTTCACATATGAATACCGATTTAGACTTTGCGGATTCCCGGGTTCTGGTACAATAGTATCGGCAGAGATCCAGCGGCCAAGCTGAGCATCATACCACCTATCGCCCATCTGGAGCAATTGCGTGTAACTGTTCTTA
>CAZKDJ010000365.1:0-2636 GCA_964551295.1 uncultured Anaerolineales bacterium
CGAGCTGGTCGAGGCGGCGTGGGACTCCGATCCGATGAGCCCGTACCGCTGGGGCATGACGGTCGACCTGAACGCCTGCACGGGCTGCGGCGCGTGCGTGGCGGGCTGCTACGCCGAGAACAACCTGGCCGTGGTCGGCGAGGAGCGCTGCGCCGGCGGCCGGGAGATGTCCTGGATCCGCATCGAGCGCTACTTCGAGGAGACCGCCGACGGCGGCTTCCAGACCACGCACCTGGCCGAGATGTGCCAGCAGTGCGGCGACGCGCCGTGCGAGCCCGTGTGCCCCGTGTACGCGGCCTACCACAACCCGGAGGGCCTGAACGTCCAGGTCTACAACCGGTGCGTGGGCACGCGCTACTGCTCCAACAACTGCCCGTACAAGCAGCGCCGCTTCAACTGGTTCACCTACGATTTCCCCTATCCGCTGAACCTCCAGCTCAACCCGGACGTCACCGTCCGCGAGAAGGGCGTCATGGAGAAGTGCACGTTCTGCGTGCAGCGGATCGACCGTGCCAAGGTGCAGGCCAAGGAGAAGGGCCGGCTGGTCCAGGAAGGGGACTTCCAGACCGCGTGCCAGGCGGCCTGTCCGACGCACGCGATCTGGTTCGGGAACCTGAAGGACCCGACGAGCCGCGTGTCCCGGATCGCCAAGGGCGCTCGCTCCTATCACGTGCTCGAAGAGCTCAACACGCGCCCCGCTGTCACCTATCTCCGCGACGTGACGCACGCGGAGCTGGCTCAAGAAACGTAACGAGGACGCATGGCCGACCACTGGGATACGGAGGAACGAGGGCTCACCCTCGCCGACGCGAACCGGGACATCATGCGTCCCATCATGGTCTCGTCGTGGCGGTACTGGACCCTGCTGGCGTTCGTGTTCGCCCTCGTGGTGTGGGGCTGCATCGCCTGGGCCTGGCAGATCGACCAGGGCCTCGGCGTGGCCGGCTACTCGCACCCCGTGATGTGGGCCGTCTACATCACCTCGTTCGTGTTCTGGGTGGGCATCGCGCACTCGGGAACGCTGATCTCGGCGATCCTCTACCTGTTCCGCTCCGGATGGCGCACCACGATCAACCGCGCCTCCGAGGCGATGACGATCTTCGCGGTGATGACGGCGGGCCTCTTCCCCCTCATCCACCTGGGACGCACCTGGTACTTCTACTGGCTGATCCCCTACCCCTCCGAGCGCTTCATCTGGCCCAACTTCCGCTCGCCGCTCGTGTGGGACGTGTTCGCGGTCGGGACCTACTTCACGATCAGCCTCCTGTTCTGGTACACGGGGATGATCCCGGACCTGGCCGCGATCCGCGACCGGCTCCGGGGCTGGAAGAGCAAGGTCTACGGCCTGTTCGCCGTGGGCTGGCAGGGCACGGTCCGCGAGTGGAGCCACTACCGGCGCGCCTACCTGTACATGGCCGCCATCGCGACGCCCCTGGTGCTGTCGGTGCACAGCGTGGTCTCCTGGGACTTCGCCATGGGGATCGTGCCGGGCTGGCACTCGACGATCTTCGCCCCCTACTTCGTGGCCGGGGCCATCTTCTCGGGGATGGCGATGGTGATCACGATCCTCGTGCCCATGCGCTGGGCGTTCGGGCTCGAGGACTACGTGACCGACTATCACCTCGACAACATGAACAAGCTCATCCTGCTGACGTCGCTGATCGTGGCGTACTCGTACGCCGCCGAGTACTTCATCACCTACTACTCGGCCGATCCCACCGAGCAGGCGAGCCTCTTCTTCCGGGCCCACGGCTACTTCCAGGGCCCGTTCTGGGTCATGACCTTCTGCAACGTGATCGCGCCGGCCACCCTGTGGTTCAAGAAGGTGCGGCGCAGCGCCTCGGCGGCGTTCGTCGTCTCGATCTTCGTGAACATCGGGATGTGGTACGAGCGCTACGTGATCATCGTCGCCTCCCTCGCGCACGAGTACGAGCCCTACAGCTGGGGCTTCTACCGGCCGTCGTGGGTGGAGATCAGTATCCTGGTCGGCAGCTTCGCCTGGTTCTTCTTCTGGTTCCTGTTGTTCACCAAGGGGCTGCCCACGATCAGCATCGCCGAGGTGAAGGAGCACCTGGCGCATCAGGGAGCCCACGAGCATGGCTGATCCGGCGAACGTGAGCGGCGTGCTGGCCCACTACGACTCCATGGAGGGGACGCGGCAGGCCATCCTGGCGCTGCGCGAGGCGGGCTTCGAGGACCTGGAAGTGTTCTCGCCGGTGATGTGCGAGCCCCTGGAGGAGGCCCTGGGCATCTATTCGAGCCCGGTGCGCCGCTGGGCGCTGATCGGCGGCATGACGGGCTTCGCGACCGCCAACCTCCTGACCATCGGGACGTCGCTCTCCTATCCGCTCATCGGGCAGGGGAAGCCGATCGTCTCCTGGCCGCCCTTCATCGTCATCATGTTCGAGCTCACGATCCTGTATACGGGCCTGTTCGCGATGTTCTCCTGGATGGTTCACGCCCACCGACCGAAGCTGAAGCTGTCGCCCGCCTATCGGGCCGTGTTCAGCGTGGACCGGTGGGGCATCTTCGTGCCGGTGGAGGACCGCGACCGCGACCGGGCGCTCGAAAAGGTCCGGGAGACCGGGCCCGTGGAGGTGGAGGCGTGAGCGGGGCCGGCACGCGCGGCGGCCCGG
>CAZKDJ010000366.1:0-2607 GCA_964551295.1 uncultured Anaerolineales bacterium
ACTAGACGCAGCACGGCCCCTGTTCTTCCGCCTCCAAGCCCACCCCATCCTCCCCAAAGTGGGCCATCGCCAACTGGATGGCTTCCTCGGGACTCTGTTTGGTCTCTACGCTGTAACGTGGCATTCCCTATCACCTCCCATTCTACTTTGCATTCGATTTGAGATCGTCCAGCAGCCCTCTCAGCACCCTTGCCGACCCGCGCAGCGCTTCCGTCTCCCCATCGTCCAACGGCAAATGCACGACGCTCTCCACGCCCGCGCGACCGATGACGGCCGGCAGGCTGAGATAGACGTCCTCAATGCCATAGTAGCCCGCTACCAGGCTGGAAATGGAGAGGACCGTGTGCTGGTCGCGCAGGATGCTCTCCACGATACGCAGCAAGCCTACGGCCACCGCGTAGTAGGTGGCCCCCTTGCGCTCGATGATCTCGTAGGCGGCGTCACGCACCTGCTTGGCCATCTGCGCGCGGGTCTCCTCCCCCAACTCGCACCCCAGGCGGCGGCAGTACTCGTCCAGTTCCATTCCCACCACGTTGGCCAGGCTCCATACCGGCACCTCGCTGTCGCCATGCTCGCCGATGATGTGGGCGTGGACGTTGCGCGGATCGAGCCCCAGGTGCTCGCTCAGAAGATAGCGAAAGCGAGTCGTGTCGAGCACGGTGCCGGAGCCGATCACCCGCTGAGCAGGAAAGCCCGACGCCTTCCACGCTACATAGCTCAACACGTCCACCGGATTGGTGGCGACCAGCAGGATACCGGTCCGGTTGTACTCGGCAATGCGCGGGATGATGTCGTTAAAGATCCCCGCGTTGCGCCTGTTCAGGTCAAGGCGCGATTCCCCCGGCCGCTGTGCCGTCCCCGCCGCCACGACCACGACGTCTGCTCCGGCACAGTCGGGGTAATCACCGACCCAGATGCGCACGGGGTTCGACAGGGGCATGGCGTGGTTCAGGTCCATGGCCTCGCCCTCCGCCCGCTGGCGGTCGATATCGATCAGCACGATCTCGTCGGCCAGACCCTCGAGCAGCAGCGCATAGGCAAACGTGGACCCAACCCGGCCGGCGCCGACCACGGCGACTCTGCGCGGGCGTGGCAAACACGCTGTAACATCACTCTCTTGACCCATCCATACCTCCCCGTGTCAATATAACACCGTTATTCGAAATTGGCATCGCTGCGCAAAGTTGGTCCCGGACCGACTCTCTCTTCGCCACTAGAGAGGTTGCCAACCTGGCCCGAGGAGCGACTCGCTCGCGCGGTCAACTCGCGCGCGCCAAACATCGGCACGCCCAGATCGTCAGCCAGGCGGCGGCGCACGTTCACATCGTCGATGCTGAGCGCCTGGCCGTGGAACTCGGCCGCCATCGGCGTGGCCAGCCACCCAATAAGCGTCGCCGGATCCTCGGGGAGCCGGAGCACCCCCAACCGCAGCGCCGGCTCGGGCAAGAACGATTGCTGCTGCCCGCCCGATCCCACGCCCGCCACCGGTCACTACGACCACCTTGCCATCGAGACGTGTTTTATCCTGCATAGAATTGTGTCCACCCCACAGACTTTTAGTAACCGCCTTGTCAGCCTACCATACATAAGCCTCGGGCGCCTCGCCGCCGAGGCCGGGCCAGACCTCGTCCAGCTGGCCCAGCGTCTCGTCGGAGAGCTCGACCTCCAGGGCGCGCGTCGCCCCTTCCAGCTGCTCCAGCGTGGATGGGCGCCGTTATGGCCGGGTTGTGCAGCAGCCAGGCCAGGGCGATGACCGCCGACTCCTAGCCCAACCCACCGCACAGCGCTTCGTATGTCTCTAGCTGCTTCCGGTGCTCCTCGATTGCCTGCTGCACGCGCTAGGACGAGCGCCGTCCTTGTGATGCTTTCTCCAGCACACCACCTAGCAGTATAACTATCAGTGCGATTGCCACCCTCGTTCACTGTCTTTTGCACAGGACGTCTCTCCCTATATCTCTCGCTCACCCATTCTGTCCCGGCGAATCAACTGGCCTACTCGCGCCAGCGTCATCTCGCTGCGATGTGCCGTCGTCAGGTATGCTCTCGTCGAGGGCTGTGATCGCCTGGATGACGTCTTTGGCCGCCGCGCCCACCTCGTCCCAGGCAGAGAGCTGTCGCTGGTGAGCGCCCTCTATCGTCAGCAACCCAGGCACGCCGTTAAAGATCAGGTCGTCCTCCCGACGTGCAGCCGCGATGGCCGCTTCGGCCACCGGGCGCGTGTCCAGCGCTATACCTGCCCCCTTATCGTCGCCTCTTCACTATCGGTATCCCCGGCAGCCTAACCCTCCTCTGTGCCGAGATTGGCCGCCATCTCGTCCACTTCCTCCCGGCCCTGTGCCAGCCACTGATCCTCGTCGCCGGTCAGAATCTCTAGCAACCGCGTGAACTCTCCCACGTGCTCTCGCTCCTCGTTGGCGATGTCGACCAACACCTGCTTCGCCAGGGGATGATCGGTGGCCTCGGCGTGGGCCATGTACAGGTGGATGGCCTCGTGCTCGGCGGCGACGTTCAGGCGAATCGCCCGGATCAGCTCCTCCTTGGTCAGCTTTCGATCAGGCACCTTTCCACTGAATGGATTGACAAACTCTGGCATTTGTTGTTCCTCCT
>CAZKDJ010000367.1:0-2571 GCA_964551295.1 uncultured Anaerolineales bacterium
GACGGAAAAGGCGCTTCCACCACGGCAGCCGCTCGGCCTCGAGGGCTTCCACTTCCTCCGCTTCCTCGACTGCCTCCTCGGCGACGGCCAGCTCCTCTGCTTCCTCCAGCGCACCTGGGCCTTCTTCCGGCTCTTCCTCAACCTCGGCCGGGATCTCCTCTCGAGAGCGACGGAAGAAAGCGACGATGCGCTTCGGCCACGGCAGCCGCTCGGGGGCCTCGCCCCCGGCTGGGGCCTCTTCTTCCCCCGGCGCTACCGCCGCCGGCGCTACCGCCGCTGCCAGCTCGTCGGCCGTCATCTCGGAGAGGACCCCATCGCCTCCCTCTCGCTCCTCCTCTTGCCCTACTGGCGCCTCGTGTTCTTCAGACAAAGGATCGCCGGAAAATATCTCTTCAGCCATTCAAATACCTCCAGGAGATCGTGGAAATGTGGCTTCCCTGACCAACACCTCCACCCGGTACAAGCGTCTCTCGATTGTTGTTCGTCCTACGACTAGCTACCCGACACTTTTGGTCAAAGGCCCATGATCTCGGCATTTAACCACAGATTCACACAGATTAGCACTGATTTTTGTCCGTTTTCTGTGTCAATCTGTGCAATCTGTGGTCGATTCATAGCGCTCCGTTAGGCTTCGTTCGCCTGATTCGTGCGATTCGTAATTCAAAACTGTCAGGTGGCTAGGTCCTACGATTTGGTTTTGACAACCAATGTCATCTTTCCGCTGGTTGCTACCCATCAACTGCCACGAACACCGGATCCGCCGTCAACTGCAACCGGATCGCATTGTTCGTCGTGCCGTCCGCGTCCCCCACCCCGCCGTCCGTGATAAAGCTCACGTTCCCCTCACGGTCCGTCACGCGCAGCTGCCGGGCTGGCGCAAAAGCCAGCGTCCCGCTGCCCCAGGCCACCGTCTTCTCCCGGCCGCATGGATTGGCAAAGACGTACCCCTCCACGGCCGGCACATCAAGTGTATACGCGTACGTATACCCCCTCAGCTCCGACGCCATCGTCCGGTAGGCGTAGAAAGCGGGCTTGGGCGTGAAATCGTCGAGCAGCAACCCCTGCTGGTAGCTATCGTTGGGCGTGACCAGCGCATACCAGGTGATGTTCTCCACGCCGGCCGCCAGGCCTCGCGTGTACCCCTGGATCACGTAGCGCGCCTGCCGCACCAACGAGTCCGGATTGTTGGCGAAGCCGTGCTCGGCCAGCTCCGTCA
Organism: uncultured Anaerolineales bacterium; assembly: GCA_964551295.1. Classification (GTDB taxonomy): domain Bacteria; phylum Chloroflexota; class Anaerolineae; order B4-G1; family B4-G1; genus JAFGED01. The sequence goes on from CAZKDJ010000367.1 coordinate 1,217, forward strand.
CCCAGACCGGCTTGTCCACGCCGAAACACGTCTCCATACGATTACGAAAATGATTCGTCTTGGCGATCAGGTCCTTGCCCCACGCCTCGTAGGGCGTGCCCTGGCCATCGTCCACGATGCCGCAGGTGGGAGGATTGCCGTGAGGCACCCAGCGCTCCCACTCGGCGTGGAAATCGGGAAAGTAGTGAAAACTCAGCGCGTCGACGTAATCCCCACCCCCGGCCGCCATCACGTCGTCGGGGAAGTAGCGGTCGAACGGCCCACCGTACTCGGTGAACCAGTCGTGCGCCACGCCGCCCATCAGCACCGTCGCCCCGGGGTCGGCGGCCTTGACGGCCTGGTACGCCACCGCCAGCATCTGGGCGTACACCTCGCCGTCCTCCGCCGTCGTCTCGTCCCCCCAGCAGCCCAGCCCGCCGGCCCAGCCGTTGTCCCACGTATAGTCCGGCTCGTTGACCAGCTCCCAGTGCTTGATATTGTACGGAGGCTCCTTATAGCGATCGACCAGATCGGTCAGGAACTGGGCAAAGTCCGGCAACCGGTCGGGGTAGATCGGCTTGCAGGGCGAGTCGGCCGCCCAGTCTGGGGCATCCTCCACGGTGGCGATCAAGCGCACGCCGGTCTCGGCCACCTGCTGCAGCTTCTCATCGTGATACGGCCCCCAGACGTAGTCCGCCGGCGGCGGGTCGGGCTGGATCCAGGACCAGTTGACGCGCACGCGGGCCCACCCCGCGCCGCTCTCCTCCAGGGCCTCCAGGAGCGTGGGGAACACCTCGTCGTACGCCTCCACCCACTCCGCCTCGCTCAAAGACTGCGCCGTGCACCCTGCCCTCGCCCCCTCCACCTGATGCAGCGCAGCGATCTCAACGGAAAAGGGAGAGACCACTGCGGAAGAGGCGGGACAGTGATCGCTCACGACCAGCGGCAGAAAAGCCCGCCAGGGGGAGAGCCGCACCTGGGCCTGGGCTTGAGCCAGGGGCAACGTCCCGGGCCGATCCGCGTCGAACACCCGCACCGTGTTGGTGACGGGGTAGCCCGTCGCCAGCGCCGTCGTGGGCACGTCCATCACTCGCATCTGATAGGTAACGGTGGTCAAGGGGGATGGTGCACCGGCCAACTCACCCCGCCAGACCACTCCGTCGATGGTCGGGCTGTACGTCGCCCCTGCCGAGATCGTCTGCGTAAGGATCTTCAGGTAAGGGGGAGCGGGATTAGAGTCCACCACCACGGCGTTCAGCGTCTCGGTCGAGACGTTGCGAAAGCCGAGCGTGCAGGTGAAGGATTCACCCACCCGCGGCGCCGCGTCGCTGACATCCTTTGCCAGTTCGACCTGCTGAACCAGCCGGGGGGCAGAC
>CAZKDJ010000368.1:0-2551 GCA_964551295.1 uncultured Anaerolineales bacterium
TTGGAGCCGACTGGGCTAATCTCGGCGCTTTTCAACTGCTCCACGCGCTTTCGGTTGGCTGGCTGGCGACGGTGGTTACCCGCACCCGCCCAGCGGCTCAACCAAACCGTTGGGCTGCCCAACCACGAGGAAACTGGAATGGTCAAATTCCACATCTGCATTGACAACAAGAATGATGTTCAAGAGAACCTCAGATGGCATTTGGACAATCGCGAAGTCACCGACAATGGTGCTGTACAGGGAGAGTTGTCTTTTGAGTCTATAGCGGCTCTTGAAACTATAAAGCGATCCATTACCGTTGATCCTCCGATGCCTGCCTACACGATGGCAAGAGTTGTTAGACTTTCCGTATCTCGGTGGGTAAAGGAGAATAAGACCCGAGCTTCCTCTGAGTTCAACCTGTTAGAATCCTTTGAGCGGGTATTTCGGGCCGAACTGGCGACGCTTGCGGCCAAGAAAATACGCTATACCGTTGTAACGTTTCTCAATATCGCCCAACGGCACATCAAAGGTCTTGGGCCACTCATTGTTCAAGGCTATGAATTACGGTTCCCCTCGTGGAGAGCTCTCGGTCATCAAAAGGCAGAAGATCTTTTTAAGCTCGTTTACTATAACAGTCTTGTGATCGACAAGAAGCCCGCCATCCTTGATTATCGACCAGAGGATAACGTCAATTACTGGGTAAGAAAGCATGATTTCTCACCAGTGTCCATCGAAGTAGAGACCTTTAGTGTGGATGCCGCCGTATCCATTGCAGAGAACAGGCTTAACCTGTGGCGGGCTGCGCTCAACCTGAGCTTCTATCCGATAAATCTTATAGGTCAACCAACTGTTTGCAGGTTTCTGCCATCGCCAGTGTGTGCGGTCTTTGATCAAGATGGCAAGCTTGTCCCCAATCTGTTCTACCCTGTCAAGCATTATGACTATCAGACCCAAGACATTACACAAGAAAACATCCGTGCAGCCATCAAGACTATTGAGAACTTCAACAAAGCAAAACCAGGAAGCTTGGCAGAGTTCGCGGTCGACTTGGTCAGGATGTATCAAGAAGCACTAGATTGTACTGACTATTCCACAGCCTATCTGGCTCTATGGCAAGCCCTGGAAGCCTTGACCCTGAATAAGCCTGGCAAGAGCACACAGGTGGATAAGCGTTTAGCCACTCTGCTGAACCCTAACCCTAGATTCAGGAGTGCATTAACAGTCCTTGTGTCTTCTCGTAACAAACTGGTTCATTCCGGCTTCTTTCCAGATGAAGGCGAAGAGCTTGTCCGGATACTAGCGATATTCGTTTATGACTCCATTTGCAAGCTTTTCGACTTGTCAAAGTCTCTCTCGGATAAGGATGAGCTGGAGTTCTACTACCGCTATGCCTCTTTGGGTAACACAGACCTCACAAGAGAGAGGAAACTCAACACCAAATATTCCACAGCCAAGAGGAAGGTCTTGAATTTTATCTTGAACCAACGCAAGAAATGAGTTGCCGTGTGGCAGGATACCAATAGGGTTTGAAATTAGCAGCCCAACCCTACATGCACCCGACCGCGCCTTCGGCGCGCGTTACCAGCGGCGCTTTGGTTTTGTTGGTGGTCTTGTTACGAGGGTGTCTTTGCAAATCCGGCGCGGCGGGTGATGCTTGTCGTCCGGCCGGCCGCTTCGCGCCCGCCCGGATGGCGCGGCGGGCTTCGCCCACCAGTCGGCCTAGCTCGCTGCGCTCGCGGCGGCCGAACTGGCGAGTGCAGCCGACGCTCTGGCTTATGCGCTTCGCGCACCGCCATCGCGCGGCTGACCCGCCGCGCCATTAGCCGGGCATTGCGGCAAGCGGCTAAACACGGAGGGAATAAAGAATGCTAGAAGCAGGTGAGCATTCATTAGAGATTGATTTCGTGATCTGCGGCATCAAGATATATCAACCCTACACGGGGAGAATCCTTTCAGTTACCGAGCACAAGGTTGAATACAAAGGAAAAAACCTCTCCAACTGTATACTGCTCCGGTATCGCGTTCCCGTTGCTCCGGACGCTATGCTCACAGGACAAGAATATATCAACCACGTTCTCTTGGAAGAAGGGAACCTGCTACTGCACACTTTGACCCTACTTCTAGTGCATCCATCTCAGCTACTCTTGCATCAAGCTAAATTGGATGGGGTGACGGCCAAATTGGAGCTGCCACCGCAAGACGCGCCTGTGGGGCTGTACAATTTTGTGGCAAGGTGGAACCGCCCTCTTATTAACGTCAGATACTCATCAGTAGTTCATGATGATGGATGGCCTTTGCTGGAGACCGTGGTAAGTGAATTTCGCCAAAGACCGTCTTCTCTACGAAATGAGATTGCTACTCCATTGAGGTGGTTTGCAAAAGGTGCCGATGAGATGACCAGCCTAGATAGGCTTATCGCTTTCTGGATTTCCTTCAACGCTCTCTATGCAGACCCAGACAAGTATGAGCAAGACGCAATCAGGAGTTACATACAAAACAATCTGGATGCTACTATAGCTCAGCGGTACGTTGATAAGCACGAGCGACTTCTATCAACCCTGTCTAGCTT